>JAICQL010000173.1 GCA_025937895.1 Polyangiaceae bacterium
CTCGTCCCCCAGCTCGAGCTGCAGGGTGTAGTCCTCGTAGCCGGGCTTGGTCGCGGTGAGCGTGTGCGTGCTGCGCGGATCGAGCTCGAGCTCCGCGGGAAAGTCGAGCAGGAAGGCGTCATCCAGAGTGACGCTCGCGCCCTCGCTCTCGGGGCTGAGCCGGATCGTGACCAGCACCTTGTCGCGGCGGGCGGCCGCGGGCTCCACCACGCCCGCGCTCGGCGCAGGGGCCACGCTGCGCAGCTCGATGTTGGTCGCTGCTTCTTCCCCCGAGTTGATGCCCACTGTCAGCTCGTCCGAGGCCAGACCAGGGCCTGTGGCCTTCAGGGTGTGTACGCCCGGCGATAGCCCGGAGATGCGGCAGGGTGAGCTGTCGCACAGCGCCTTGCCGTCGACGAAGATCTGCACGCTCTCCACCGCGCGGTGGCCCGCGGCCAGCGCCGTCACCACCAGCGAGCCCGAGCGCGGGCGCAGGACCAGCAGCAACGCCGCCGCCAGCAACAGCAAGCCGGCGAGCGCCCAGGGCGCGTGGCGGCGCAAGGCGCTGGAGCGCCCCGTCAGCTCCGAGTCGGACACCGGCAACGCCGTGGACGTGCCGGGGCCGAGGCTCGGCAGCATGCTGCCGGGTCGACCGAAGTTGGCGGGCAGCTCGATGCGGACGGTCTGGCGCGCCGCACGCAAGGCCCGGCGCTGCGCGGCGCTGTCGTGCTCCGCCTCCACGTCATCCGCCAGCATCACCGATGGCAGGGAGAGCTGCTGGGTCTTGGTGGAGGGCGGCAGCGCCAGCACCGCCTGTGGTGGGATAGAGGGGCGGCGCTCGACCGGCGCCCGCGCCCCCCGCTGCGCTCCGGGCTGCGACTTGCGCTCGGCCGCTGCCGAGTCCGGTGGCGCGCCGAGCAGCACGTCCGGCGGGCGACTGGTGGGCACCTCGGACGGAAAGCGCACCAGCTCATCGTTGCTGACGCCGGCGTCCACCCTGGGGCCCAGCGCGCGCGCCGCGGCGTTGCCGGCGCTCTCCAAGGTGGGCACGCTGCGCCGTTGCGACGGCTCCGAGTCGCGCCGGCGCTGTGTGGCGGGCTCGCTCTCCTCCAGCTCCGCGCGCAAGCCCGCGGGCAGCGGGCGCTGCAGGGTCGCCTTCAGATCGTCGTCCATGGGCGGCGCGGGCACGCTGGCCCGCGCTGCGCTGCCCTGCGCGGCGGCCGCCTGCGGGGGCGGGGGCGGCTCGCTCGGCAGCGGCGCCATGTCCTCGTCGCTGAGCAGCTGCTCGGGCAGCGAGTCCACGAAGATCTTGCTGGTCGGATCCGGCTCGTCCGCGTACACGCCGCTCACCGCCGAGCCGGCAGAGTGTGGCATGTCGGCAGCTGCGGTTTGCGGCGCTGCTACACCAGCCGCCGGGGCAAAACCGGCGGGCGCTGCAACACCAGCGGCAGCGGCGACAGCCGGGGTCACTGGCGCTGCAACACCAGCTGCAACGGCAGGCGCCGCAGGAGTCGAGCCCGGCGCTCGCAGCGCGACAGGTCGCGGCAAGGTGGCCTTGAAGTCGTCGATCAAATCCGCGCGCGCCGCCGGGCTGGCAGGCTGCGCCCCGACGAACGCGGGTGGCGCGGCGGACGGGGCTGCCGTGGGAAACGGGGCTGCCGCGGGAAACGGGGCTGCCGTAGGAAACGGGGCTGCCGCGGGAAAGCCGGAGCCGCGGCGCGACTCGGGCCGCGGCGCCTCGGCCAGCACGTTGATGCTGGGCAGCGCCACCACACCGCCACTGGCGAGTGGCTCTGCGCTGCGCGCAGAGGCAGGAGCGAGCGAAGCGGGCGGCACCAGCGAGGGGGCGCGCGCGGCAGGCGCCGGTGGCGCTGCCTCGAGCCGGCCTGCTTGCGGAGCTGCTGCTTGCGGAGCTGCTGCTTCCAGAGCTGCAGCCTCCGGCGCCGCTGCTCGCCCGCCAGCAAGGAACTGCGCGTCACTGCTGGAGCGCGACAAAGTCCACGGCGAGGGCGGCGCGGCCGCGCGCGGCTCGCTGGGCCGCGGCTCCTTCGACCAGCGGCTCCTGGCGGCCGGCGGCGGAGTGGAGAAAGCAGCCGGATCCGGCGGTGCCAGCGACGAAGGCGGCGGGGTCGAGTCAAACAGGTCCGACAGCGCCAGCTGCGCCGGCGCCTCGAGCTGTGCTTGCTTGTTCAGGGGCCGCGGGGTGGGTGTGCGGCGGCCGGCGACGGGAGCCGGTGCGGGCGGGCTGCGCTCCTCCGGACTGAAGGGCATGTCCAGCGCGATGGGCTCGACCTCTTCCGTGCGATCGTTGCCGCCGTAGGGCACGCCCACGCCGTACACGGGCGGCCCAGCCTCGTCGGCATTTGCAGACGCCGCATCTGACGATACTGCATCTGACGATGCTGCATCTAACAATGCTGCATCCGGCGAGACTGCGACCTTGCGCTCTGCCTCTTCAGCTGCCGATCCCCAGCTGGAATCGGTTGCGTCTTCGCGGGGTGGCTTACCTGGGAATGTGGTCACTGGGCAGCCTCTGCCACGGATACGCATACCCCATCGACGGTCGAGCCGCGACCGCCGAATGGGGGCGGCCGCCCCGTGCACACAAAAATCCAGGCCGACTGCCTATCCTGGCTCCAGCTCCTCGCCTGGAGCGGCAGCGGCGAAATCGGGTCCCATTTAGGGCCATTCCACTGCAACGCGTTGCAGCAGTCCGCGTGGGCCCTCGCGATCGCCATAGAAGATGTGGTCGCCCGCCAGCGCAAAGGCCGCGGGATCTGCGCTGGTGCTGCCGCGCCAGATCAGCTCGCGCGCGACCAACTCTGCAGCGCTGCTGCTGGCGGCAGTGGTCCAGGCAAAGCCCTCGAGCAGCGCACCACCTGGCGGTCGCCCGTCGATGCTGCCCGCGCAGCGCTCGCGCTCGCAGCTGAGCCGCAGCGCCCGCGCGTCACCGCTCGGCGAGCGCACGACCCTTGGCTCTCCCTTTGGCTTCAGCTCCGCATCCAGCTCCAGGAGCCAGGCGCTGCCGCCGCCATTGCCCACCACGGGCCGCTCAATCCAGCCGAGCCACGCCCCCTCACCCTGGCTCACCAGCACCGTTGAGACCAGAGTGCCTGCTTCACTGCGGCGCAACACCCGGGGCTCGCCGCTGAGCGCGCCGCTCTTGGTATCGAGGCGAGCTGCCAGCAAGCGCTGCTCGTGAGCACCGCCCTGCACCCAGGCCAGCCACGGCGTGTCCCCCCGCCGCGCCAGGCTCAGACCCACAGCAGCACCCGGGCCTCGGGTGAGCGGCGCGGGCGGCGCGAGCGGCGCGAGATCGGGGCCGAGCCGCGCGCCCCACACCTGCGGGTCGCCATTGGGATCGGAGATCCACGCGGCCATGAAGCCCTGCGGCAGCACGGCGGCGGCGAGCTCGCTCACCTGCCCTGCCGCCTGGGTGAGCATCTTCTGCTGCGGACCCTTGCCCGGTCGGAGCAAGGTGGCGAACACCTCGGGGCGCATCTTGTCCAGCGCCGTCCAGAGCAAGAGCGCGCGGCCGTCGGACGAGCCCGACAGCGAGAGCCCGCCGGGCGCGCGCGCCCGATACGAGATGACCTGTGGTGAGCCGACGATCTTGCCGCCGCGGGCGACGGTGCGCAGGGTGAGCTGCGCGCGCAGCGGCCCGTAGCGCCCGTCAGGCGCCGGGGTCTTGCGCTTGATGTAGGGCGTGCTCTCGTCGAACTGCGTGAGCGTGGCCAAGAGCCAGCTCTCGCCTGCCTGCGCCGCGACCACGTCCGCCAGCGGATCGCTGTCGCTCACGGCGCGCAGCTCGCGCACTCGCGGCGGCACCTCGTCCAGCGCGCGCACCGGCGGCAGCCAGGCGCGCGAACGCGGGCGCAGCTCGACCGAATACACCGGCACGGGCGCGGCAGGCAGTGCCGCCAGCGCGCTGCAGCTCAGCGGGTCGCAGTGCAGGCCCCAGGCCAGGTCAGCAGCCTTGCCCTGCGCTGGCTCGAGGCGCAGCGGCTCCGCCGCCAGCAGCTCGAACTCGCGCCCGAGCTCCGCGTACATGGGCACGGGCTCTTGCGCGCTGCACGGGCCGCTGCTCGGGCAGGCCAGCGCCCGGGTCAACAGCGCCAGCGAGCTGCCCTTCCGCACCAGCTCCGGGCGGTCGCGCTCGTCACCGACCAGCACCAGCTCGGCACGCCGCGCATCGATCTTGGCGGCGTTCGAGACGCGCGCGATGCGGAAGCGCCGCTGGCCGCGCGGCGCCTGGCCCTCCTCCTCCCAGACCAGGAGCGGCGCCTCGTCGCGCTCGCCCGCCGGCACGAAGCCCCAGAGCCGCTGGCTGGGCAGCGCCGAGACGCGCTCGGGCCCCGCTGCGCGCTTGCCGTCGCTGGACAGCGCCGCCACGTACAGCGTCCGCTCGGCGCCGTCTTGCTCGCTCCAGGCCACCAGCAGCCGCTCGCCGCTGCGCGCCAGATCCAGCTCGGGCGCGAGCCGCTTGCCGCTCACCAGCTCCGTCTGCGTCAGCGGGCTGGCGTCGTTGCCGAGCAGAGACACGCGCAGCACGTCGCTGCCATCGCCGGCGAGCACCGCACCGAAGGCCACTGCGTCACCGATCTCCACCGCTTGCCAGGCGCGCGCGGCTCCCGTCAGCCGCTGCCGCCTGCCGCCGGGCTTGCCCTCCAGATCGATGCTGCCGAGGTGCAGCGAGGCCGTCGCCTCGTTCAAGCTGGCCCACGCAGCGAGCGGCCGCGCGCCGCCCGCCAGCGCCTCGATCCAGACCACGTCCCCGCGGCTCTGCTCGAGCAACACGGGGCCCGCGGCGAGCTCGCCCGAGTCGCGCAGGGCCAGCGCCTCGATGCGACCCGACGCGCGCGCCACCAGTGCCAGGAAGCCGGTAGGGGTGGCCACCACCTTGGCCAGGGTCAAGTCGGCGGGCGCATCGGTGAGCGCACGCGCGGGCGAGAGCGGTGTGCCCTTGGCGTCGACGACCCGCGAGAACCAGCGCCGCTCACTGCGCTCGTCGAGCGCCGCCCAGAGCGCGAGCGCGCGGCCATCGCGGCGTGAGCCCAGGTATGGGCCGAAGGTGCCCTCTGGCAGCTGACCGAGCAGAACCGCCGACAGTGGGTCGGGGCCATGCGCCGCCGGCTCCGTCTCTGCAGCGGTCGCAGGGGCAACGGGGGTGGCCTGCAGCGGAGGCGGTGGCAGACCCACCTTGGATGCACCACAAGCCAGCGCCCCACACGTCAGCGCCGCGCGCGCCGCGAGCCGCTGCCAGCGCGGAAATCGCGTGGCCCCGCTGCGTGCTCGCGCGCCGGCCATAGAGCCGCGAATCGCTCGTTTGCTCGTCACGGCGCCTGTCTTAGCAAACCCCTGCTGCTGAAAGCTGGCGTCAGATCGAGGTGTTTCCGGCAACAGTTCTATATGTCGAGCCCGGCTCACCCCGCGCGACGTTTCTCCAAAGTCGGACAGGGCTTCGGCCGTTCTGGCGATTGATGTTCGTTTGCGCATCTGCCTATCGTCGCGGAAACGTTCGTCTGCAACTCGGGGGCGGGAGGCTTCGCTCGAGTGCAGCACGAGTGGCGGTCTTTCTGCGGGCGGGTGGGGCGCAGGGCACGAAAGCACGACGGGCAGCTGTGATTTTCGAAACAGGGGCGGACTCCGAGCGGGCCGCTGGGCCATCCGAACAGAGATGATCTCCATTCATCCACGAGCGCTCGCGGGCGGCGCCATCGTCATCGCCGCCGCGGGATTGGTTTATTTTTCGATGCCGGGCTCCCCGGCGGCGCTGCTGGTCACCGTGCTGGCAGGGCTGGCCGCGGTGCTCATCGCCAGCCAGGGCTCGGGCGGTAGCCCGTATGCGCCACTGCTGCCTGCGCTGCGCGCCACCCGCCAGGGCAAGGCGTTCGACGCGCCGGAGAACGTCTCGCACGAGCTCGGCCGCGTCTACGACGAGCTGTCGCGCGTCTCGGAGCTGGTCGGCTCCGCGCAGCGCGAGCGCGACGAGATCGAGCGGCTGCGACAGAAGGCCGCCAGCGACGAGGCCAAGCTGCGCGAGCTGCAGCTGGAGCTGGAGACGCGCGCCGCGTCGCCGGCTTTCAGTGAGTCCCTGCGCGAGGCCCGGCGGGCGATCGTCGAGGGCATCGAGTCGCTGAGCGAGGGCGCCGCCAACCAGACCGAGCTGGGCGCGCAAGCCAGCCAGTATCTGACCACGATGACGGCTGCGCTCAGGGAGATCAACGAGCACATCGAGGTGCTGGTCGCACGCGCGGAGGAGAGCAGCGCCTCCATCCAGGGCATGACCCAGACCACCGATCAGGTCGCCGAGAACATGGGCGAGCTGGGCGTGTCGGTGCGCGAGAGCGTGGCCTCGATCGAGGAGATGACCTTCTCGATCAAGGAGGTCGCCAAGAACGTGGACGCCCTGTCGCTCACCGCGGAGGAGACCAGCGCCAGCATGAATCAGATGGACGTGTCCATCGATCAGGTGCAGTCCAACGCCAACGAGACGGCGCGGCTGTCGGAGGAAGTGACGCGCGACGCCGAGCACGGCGCCGAGTCCATCCTCAAGACCATCGGCGAGATCTACCGCATCAAGGAGAGCAGCCAGGAGGCGGTGGCGGTGATCAGCAACCTGGGCTCGCGCATCGACGCCATCGGTCAGATCCTGAACGTGATCGACGAGGTGGCCGAGCAGACCAACCTGCTGGCCCTGAACGCCGCCATCATCGCGGCCCAGGCGGGTGAGCACGGCAAGGGCTTCGCGGTGGTGGCCGAGCAGATCAAGGACCTGGCCGAGCGCTCCGGGGCGAGCACCAAGGAGATCGCCGATCTGATCAAGACCATCCAGTCGGAGAGCCGCAACGCCATCCAGGCGGTGGAGCGCGGCGCCCAGAACGTGGATCGCGGCGTGCAGGTCTCGAATGAGGCCGAGCGCGCGCTGAAGAAGATCCTGGAGAGCTCCGAGAAGAGCACGGACATGGTGCGCGCCATCGCCCGCGCCACGGTGGAGCAGGCCAAGGGCAGCAAGCAAGTGACCGACTCGATCGGCCGCATCGCGGAGACGGTGCAGCAGATCGCCGCGGCCACGGCCGAGCAGGCCCGCGGCTCCGAGCTGATCATGACCACGGGTGAGCGCATGCGTGGCATCTCGCAGCAGGTGGAGCGCTCCAGCCAGGAGCAGGCGCGCGGCGGCCGCCAGGTCTCGCAGGCGATCGAGAGCATCCGGGCGATGGCCGAGCGCCTCACCACGATGCACCAGGAGAAGGGCCGCGACGCCCAGACCGCGCTGCGGGTCACCGAGCGCATCGCGCAGCAGGCCAGGGAGCAGCGGGACTCGCTGCGCCAGCTGAGCGAGCGCGCCCGGCGCCTGGGCGAAGACAGCTGAGCCCGCCCGGCGGCGACAGCTCGGGCGGGGTAGCGTCCGCGCGATGAGCTACGCTGGGGGGCGTGACCGAGCGCTTCCCCGACTGGCTGGAGCCGATGGCAGCCACCCTGACCCGGGAGCGCTTTAGCGGGCCGGAGTGGCTGTTCGAACGCAAGCTGGACGGCATCCGGCTGCTGGCCTTCAAGCAAGGCGCGCACATACGGCTCTCCTCGCGCAATCAGCTGGCGCAGAACGCGCACTACCCGGAGCTGGTGCAGGCGCTGGCCGCGCTGCCCGTCACCAACGCCATCCTGGACGGCGAGGCGCTGGGTGTCTGGGGCGGCCGGCAAGAGACTGCCGGCTATCATCTGTTTGACGTGCTGTGGCTCGACGGGCGCGCCGTCACGGCGCTACCGCTGGAGCGGCGCCGGCAGCTGCTCGAGGCCTTGCCGCTCGCGCCACCGCTACACCTCGTGCCGCGGGTGGAGGGCGCGACGCCCTGGCAGCAGGCGTGCCAGCAGGGCTGGGAGGGCGTGATCGCCAAGCGCCGCGACTCGCCGTACGAGCACCGCCGCTCGCCGCACTGGCTGAAGATGAAGTGCGAGGCCAGCCAGGAGCTGGTGGTGGGCGGCTTCACCGAGCCGGAGGGCAAGCGGCGCGGGCTCGGCGCGCTGCTCGTGGGCTACTACCAGGCGCAGGAGCTGGTGTTCGCAGGCAAGGTCGGCACGGGCTTCGACACCCGGCTCTTGCTGGAGCTGCGCGCGCGGCTCGACCCACTGGAGCTGCCGGAAGCGCCTTTTACCCGTGCCACTGGCCTGCCGCGGCTGCGTGTGCACTGGGTCCGGCCGGAGCTGGTGGTGCAGGTCGCGTTCATGGAGTGGACGGTGCACGGCAAGCTGCGCCACCCGCGCCTGCTGGGCCTGCGTGAAGACAAGACAGCACGCGAGGTGGTGAGAGAGGCGCCATGATCATCAGCCATCCGGAGAAGCTGCTGTTCCCTGCGGACGGCATCAGCAAGGGCGAGCTGTGCGCATATTACCAGGCGATCGCACCCTTGATGTTGCCCCACCTCGCTGGCCGCCCGGTGACGATGGAGCGCTTTCCGGCCGGCATCGAGCGCAAGGGCTTTCTGCAGAAGAACGTGCAGAGCGCTCCGGAGTGGCTGCAGACGGTGGAGGTGCCGCACGAGCAGCGCACGGTGCACTATCCGCTGATCGACGACGAGCGCTCGCTGCTCTGGCTCGCCAACCAGAACTGCATCACGCCGCACGTCTGGTCCTCGCGGCAGCCAGCGCTGGGGCGCCCGGATCTGTGCGTGTTCGATCTGGATCCCGCGCGGCAGGCGCCGGCAGAGCTGCGCGCCGCGGCCCTGGCCGTACGCGACGTGCTGAGCGAGCTGGGGCTAAGGAGCTGGGTGAAGACGTCTGGCTCCAAGGGCTTTCACATCGTCGTGCCACTGGCGGAGGGGGCGACGTTCGAGTCCGTGTGGCGCTTCGCGCACGGCACCGGGGCGCTGCTGGTGAAGCGCCAGCCGCAGCTGCTCACCCAGGAGTTCCTGAAGGCCGAGCGCGCCGGTCGCATCTTGATCGACACCGGGCGCAGCGGCCCTGGCGCGACCTTCGCGGCGGCGTACGCCGTGCGAGCGCGCGCAGGCGCCCCTGTGTCTGCGCCGTGCAGCTGGTCCGAGGTCGAGTCCGGGGCGGTGCAGCCGCAGAGCTTCAGCCTGCGGGCGATGGCAAGCCGCAGCCAGCAGGTGGGCGATCCATGGGCGGAGCTGTACGCTCACGCTGCCGAGCTCGCGCCAGCGCTGGCTCGGCTGGAGGCACGGCTCTCACCCGACGACTGGCAGGCGTCACTGGCAGCGGCGACCCGCCGCCCCAAACCGCGCAAGCGCACCCCCCCGCGGAGTCCATCGTGACAGAGCGAGCAGGCAGCGAGCGCCGGCAGAAGGTGAGCTCGAGCGGCGTGCCCGAGACGATGTTGTGGACCTTGCACAACCGGGCGAGCGAGGCGCGGCGCCCGGGCAGCTTTCTGCACGACCCGGAGTGCATGCGGATCACCATCCCGCGCTGGTTCTCGCGCAAGACGCTGCGGGGCTACCACAAGACCAGGAGCTATCGCGCGCCGCGCATGCCCTGGGGCTTGAACTGCGACGAGATCGAGCCGCTGCTGCGCAGCTGGAGCGCCCGGGTGGCGCAGCTGGAGCTGGTGCCCTTCGACTACGCCTTCGGCCCCACGTTTGCGCTGCAGCGCCTGCTCTCGCGGCTACCGCTGCTGCGCGAGCGCGTGGCGACCGTCGTGCGGGTGAGCAGCAGCGGCGCGACAGCAGGGCCAGGTTAGCTACTGCCGGCGCGCGCCGCGCGGCAGCTCGGTCTGCGCCGCGCTCGAGCCCGCCGCATGGAGCGCCGTCCAGCCCGGCTCCGGCAACGGCTGTAGGCCGGCGAAGCTGCGGGCTGCGTCGCGCAGCGCGTCGCGATCGGGCGCGGCGATCAGCAAACGTACGTCGTCATCGCCGGCAAGCCAGTACAGGCTCGCCCCGTGGCGAGTGACCTCCAGCGTCACCTCGCGCGGATCCAGCTCGAAGCGCAGCATCACATCCGGCCTGCGCTGCAGGGTGTCGAGGGTGGCGGCGATCAGCAGCGGGGTACGCCGCGAAGAGCCGGCCGGTGGGGGCAGCTCTGCCGGCAGGGGCACCTCTTGATGCAGCCAGCTGGGACGGATGCCCTGCCGCAGCGCGGCCCCTGCGGCCTCATCATCGCTCAGCACCATCACCCGCGCGAGCAGATCGGCGGGACGCCAGCGCTCTCGCGGCCACGCCGAGGCCAGGG
Source organism: Polyangiaceae bacterium (assembly GCA_025937895.1). Taxonomy (GTDB): domain Bacteria; phylum Myxococcota_A; class Polyangia; order Polyangiales; family Polyangiaceae; genus SZUA-265. The sequence continues at coordinate 10,159 of JAICQL010000173.1, forward strand.
CCTGGAGCATCTGTTCGGAGAACCTCGCGTCCAGCGTCGGCCGGACCCCGGCTTCCCAGCTCGACCACACCGCCCGCGCCAGCGCGTCGATGGCGCTGTTTTCATACAGCGGGCGCTCGCCGGGCGCCCTGGGATCAAACGCCCGCGCCACCAGCCCATTGCCGAAGGCCGTCGCAAACGTCTCGTTCCACAGGTTTGCCGCGAGCAGCCCCGGCAAGCCGCGGCCGACAAAGGCCTGCTCCAGCTCCTCGCGCCTCGGCGCGCGCTGAGCGGCCAGGTGTGCCAATTCATGAAACACGATGTGCACACGACTCGCCGCCGCTTGATCGGCCCCCAGCTCCAGCACCAGGTGGCGGTCTGACTGCCGGGCGCGCGACACGCGGCCACCGCTCGGACGCGCCACCAGCACCACCTCGAACGACAGCGGCTGATCGAGAGGCAGCTGCGCCGCCTGCAGCAAGAACTGCCCCATGCGCTCGCCCACCTCGCCGCTGGTCAGCTGCTGCAGCTCGTGCTGACCTCGCTGCAACACGGGCTGCAGCTCCAGCCAGGCGGGCTGCAGCACCCCGGCAGCATTCTGCAGCGCAGTCCGCGCCAGCTCGAGGTCAGCCGCGGAGAGCAGCGGGGTGGCACACTCGAGCAGCGCCTCCAGCGTCTCTGCGCCGTAGCCGCAGGCCGCGTAAGCGTCCGCCTGCGTATCGCCCGAGCCGGCCGAGCCACGCCACGTGCCGCGGCGCGCTTCGTATCCAACAAACCAGTCCGGCGGCTGGGCGTCGCCGAACAACCAGCGCACATAGCGCTCGTCGGCGGGGCTCGAAGCACGATCGAGCGCGTACAGGACCGTCGCAGGATACGCGGCGCTCACCCGGAAATCGAGCTGCACGATCGGCGGCTTCACGTCGGCTGCCGGCGGGTTCGGAGCCGGCGCCTGCTCGACGGAGGTAGCTACAGGCACGGGCGCTGCGCCCGAATTGCATGCACTGCCCGCTCCGAGAGCCACGATGAGCAGCGAGACCTCCCCTGACTTGCGCATGTCGCCTCGTATCGCGGCCGCAGTCGCGCAGCCATCGTTCGCCGATGACTCTGAGCGCCCGTGCGCCAGCGCCGGGCTCAGCGGCTCGCCGGCTCGCAGCCGCCCGCGGCGCGCGCGCTCAGGGTGTGCTCGCCGAGCGGCGCGCTCCAGGGCACGATCAGCCGGCCCGAGAAGTTGCCGGCCTCGTCGCTGATCAGGGTGCCGAGGGGCACGCTCGGGCCTTCGCGCGGGGTCAGGTCCACCTGTACGCTCATGCCCGCGCAGCTGCGCCCTGCCGACTGCACGCGCCCCGCGATCGAGAGCGGCTTGCCGCGCTCGGCGGCGCGGGCGCCCGCCGTCAAGGTGACCTTGCTGAGGCGGAGCGGCGCCTCGGGGGCGCCCGGCTCCTGCCCGGGCTGTGGCAGCTCTCCCGGCTGCGGCTCGAGCCCGTCGAGCCCCGGCTCTGCAGCACCCGTCCGGGGCGCGCCGAGCAGGTCCGCCCCCGGCTCCTGCGCGCTGGCGCCCCCCGCGCCCGGCGCTGACTCGCCACTCGCTCCTTCGGCGCCATCCGGGTCGCGCACCTCGATGCGGCGCTGCGCCAGCGAGCTGCCCGACTCGGAGCGGCTGGGCCAGGAGAAGGGGTCGCGCGGCTGCACGTGCTGCGGTCGCCCCGCCTGCGACATCTCCAGCTCCTCGGCGGCGCCGCCCAGATCGATGCGGTGCCACAGCTCGCCGTCCCACACCTCCACCCAGGCGTGCGCCTCGTTCAGGGCGGCGCGGGTGGGGATGCCCAGACCCAGCGCCGTGATCATGAACGCGTAGCTGCGGTGCCGGCAGATGCCGCGCGCGGTGAGCGCCAGCTCGCGATACAGCGCCAGACCACGGCTCTGCGGGCGGCGCTCCGAGGGGCGGAAGCGGCGGAAGTGGTCCACCAGCTGCAACACCGCCGCGCGCGGGCGCGCTCCGTCCGGCACGCCCAGCGCGCGCGCCACCTCCTGCGCGCTCTGCTTCACCGCCGGCGGCAGCGGCGGCAGCTCGCGGCTCAGCTCGGTCCAGCTCGCCTCGCGGAAGGCGCCGCCGAACACGCGGCGATCCACGGCCAGCTGCAAGGTCACCTGAAATTGCCCGGCACTCTCCGAGCGCACGAACCAGTTCTCGGCGCTGTCCTGCGCAAAGCTCAGGCTCGCAGCGGGGCTGGCGTGGGCCATCACCAGGCGAGCGCCCGGCGCCACCGAGGGGATCGCCTGCTTCTCCCCCGGGCGCAGCTGCAGGTTGAGCGCGGCGTGAAAGTGCTCATCGCTGGGCCGCAGCTCGCCCCCGGCTGGCACGGAGCGCAGGCGCGCGTCGCGCACCGCCAGGTCTCCCTCGCGCGTGACGGTGTCGTACACCACCCCGCGCTTGAACGGCGTCACCGTCGGCGTGAACGGATCCTCGTAGCTGACCCGGCTGGCGCGGGTGGTGTCGTTGTCGATCGCGAACGGCGTCTGGGCCGAGAGCTCCGGAGTAGCTCCGGGCGCGCCGGGCTCGGGCTCGGAGCCCCCGCCGCTGCCGCCGCCGCCCGGCCCCCTGCCGCCTTCGAGCCGCTCCGCCGCGCCGCTGCCCGCCGAGCGCTGCGGATACTGGCCGGTGACGACGGGCTCGAGCGGGTCCTGCCCCGGGCCCTGGTCGATGTACTCGTGCAACACGCGCTGCGCGGCAGCCGCGCCGGCGAGCGCCAGCAGCGCGCACAGCGAGCCGGACAGCACCAGCGCCAGGGCGCGGCGGCGTCGCGCGCGGGGCCCGCTCGCAACCGGGGGAGAGGGTGGCGCCATCACCGGTAGTTGCTCTAGCACGGCCGTTTTCCCTTCGTGCATCGCACGTTGCCGCGCAGCCCCCGAGGTTTGTCGCGAAGCCGGACGGCGGAGGCCCGGCCCCAAAAATGCCCCGGAGCGACCCAGAGCGCCGTTCGTTGCAGTAAGACTTTATCTGACACATAGTTAAACCATGCCTGAACGGTTTCGAGCGAGCCCCCGCGGCTGTCTGCGCGCGCCAGGCTCGGCGGGCGCCGGCGCGCATGCTTCCATTTCTGGTTGGACGCGGCTGGGCCGGAGCCTCCTGGTGCTGGGGGTGCTGGCCTGCAGCGTCACCAAGACGATCCCTGCGGACGAGCCGCTGGAGGAGGAGCCCCCGCCCGAGGACCCCACGGAAGAGCCGGGGGACGAGCCCGTGGATGAGCCCGTGGAGCAGCCTTCGCAGGGTGGCAGCGGCGGCATGGCGGGCACGGACGGCATGGGCGGCAGCGGCGGAGAGCCTCCTCTCGAGCCGCCGCGCAGTGACGTGATCGATGTCGACGAGGGCACGTTCACGCCCGGCGAGCCTCCACCCTCCGCCGGAGAGGCAACGTTCTCGCAGATCGTGAGCGTGGTGGGTCCGCCCGCGGTGACGAACGGCGGCTCGGCGATCCTGCACGTGCAGCTGTCGCCGCCGGTGCCGTCACCCTCGTTCGTGCTCGGCCTGAACGGCGACACCGGCTACCACACGGTCACCGGCGTCGATCCCGATGGCGACGGCACGTACGACATCACCACGGTGGTGGCCGCGGGCGCCACGCAGACCTCGCTCACGTTCCGCGTGGCGCTGACGGACGCGTCGGGCAACGTGGGCCCGTACAGCGAGCTGGCCGTGCCCGTGATCCAGAGCGGCACCGGTGACGTGAAGATCACGCTCTCCTGGGATCGCCTGCATGATCTCGACTTGCGGGTGGTCGAGCCAAGCGGCGAGGTGATCCGCTACTCGAACCAGTCATCGGGCACGGGCGGCGCGCTCGACCTCGACTCGGGCGCCAACTGCAGCCCGAGCCCCGCCAACAGCGAGAACATCTTCTGGCCCTCGGGCGGCGGCCCCACGGGACAATACGTGGTGAGCGTGCACAACTATCAGCAGTGCACCCCCGGCCCGATCGACTACACGGTGCGCGTCGTCTACGACAATGTCGTGAACACGTACAAAGGCACGTTCGCCGAGGGCACCGCGTCCGAGACGGAGAGCGCCGCCAACGTGCACGAGATCGCGCGCTTCTTCCGCTGAGCACGCTCACTGCTGGCGGGAGCAGCCGCCGGCGGTAGGCGACACCGGGCGCGGATAGGGCCGCGCTTGCTTGATGAAAAGGCTCGGCTCGCCGGGGCTGCGCTTGTCATCAAACTTCCAGTCGACCTCGAGCGCGTACCAGCCGCTGCTGCCGTACGCCGGAGCGAAGAAGCGGTGGATGGCGTCGAGCGCAAAGCCGAGGCGATAGGCCTGCTCGGGTGAGAGCACGCTGCTGCCCTCGGGCACCAGGGAGCTGCGCTGCGTGTAGACCACGGGCTGCCCGGGGCTGTGGAAATACTGCAAATACGCCTCCACCCGCACGCCGCGGTCGGGGGTGACGACGTCGATGTTGCCCACCTGGCCGTTGACGTAGAACGCCGGCTCCAGCCCGCTGGTGTCGAACGGGTTGTTGGTCAGCGCCACGCCCTGCGCCTCTTCCTCCGGGAAGTTGGCGTGCACGAGCAGCGCCATGCCCACGTCCAGGTGTCTCGTCGAGAAATACTCGCGCTCCTCGTACGCGCGCGGGTTCCACACCTGCGACCAGACCTTCTTGATCGCCCACCCCACCGAGTCCCGCTGATCTCCGCTCAGCCCGGGCCAGCCCGTCTCCGAGTCGTACAGCCCGGCGCCGGTGAAGGTGCCCAGATCCTCGGACCCTCCCCGTCGAGGGCGGGCAGGCCGACGAAGGCGCCCGCGCGCTGCGCCTGGGCCAGTGCCGCTGCAGCCCTTGCGGCAGGCGGACCGGTGAGCTCGAGGCTCGAGCGCGGGGGAGCGAGGCTCCACAGCTCGAGCTCCACAGCTCGAGGCTCAGGGCGCGGCCGCGAACTCGATCGGCGGCGCACCCGTCACCTGGATCGAGCGCCAGCCCGCTTGCGGCTCCGGCACCTCCAGCGAAGCCGCGTCCAGGTCCGAGAGCTCGGTGCGGTACACCGTCACCGTGTCGATCAACGCACCCGCCGCGTCGTACACGAAAGCGGGCTCTGCTTCCCCCGCGGCCTCCGAGCCCTGCGGCATGGAAACACCCCAGCGCGCGCCGCGCTGACCGTCAACCAGGAGCACGCGCCACGCGCCCAGCCGCTCGGGATCGGACACGACCGAAGCCTGGACGTTGTTTACGGCGACGATGGTGTTGAACAGGCCACCGTAGGTATAGCTGCTCAGCCACTGGTTGTTGCAGTAGCCCATCAGGTCCGTGAAGTTCGGCGGGATCAGCTGATCCCCGAGGAAGTTGTAGCCGTAGACACCCGTGGCGCCGTTCGCCTGCGGGTAGTTGGGGTCGACCCCGGTGATGCCGCCGCCTGGCGCGCACGGCGCGTGGTTGCGGCCGTGATTGTGTGCCACTTCGTGCAACATCGTGAGCGCCGCGTTGGCGTCGGCGTAGGCCAGGCCCATGGACGCGCGCTGCACGGCGGCCACACGCAGGGCGGCAGGCACGTAGCCGATGCCGGCGATGCAGCCATTGCCGCAGGCCTGGCGGAACGTGGCCGCAGGCCGCAGCAGGCCATAGTAGTACACGTCCGCCGGTGCGCCCTGGCGCTGCCGCAAGGCCCGCACCTGGTCGAGATTGCCGGACCAGTCCTCCGGATCGGCGATGTCGAGCGGCTCCCCCACCGTCAACTCCAGGTTGGAGATGGGGAAAGTGGCGAGGAACGCGCGGCGGTACAGGTCCAGCGCACCCTCGGAGGTGTCCGGCAGCAGGCCGTTCGAGCGCAGCGGCACCATGTGCAGCTTCAAGCCGCCGGTCTGCACGGCGCCGAGCGCCGCGCTGGCCGTGGCCGGGAAGCGGGGGCTCTGCACCGTGCCGCTACCGCTGCCACACTCCACCACCTCGACAGCGAACTGCGTGTCCTCGCTGATGCGCTCCGGCGGTACCAAGAACTCGAACGCGCTGTCCCGATCGGCGTCCGTCGAAGCCGCGGCAAGCGACAGCGTCGCCTCCGAATACTGAGTCAGCACGCTGTCGCCGTCTTGCAGGAACAGGCGCGCGGACAGCTCGCGCTCCACCCAGCCGTTGCCCGGGGTGACGAAGACGCGGAACAGCGTGGGCCGCCCGGCGACCATGCCCGGGTCGGGGTTGGGCACGCTCTGGCCGTCGCGCGCCAGCGACACCTTCACCGTTTGATACGCCGCCACCTCGGAGATGCTGAGGTTCTGCGCCAGGCCCTGGCAGCCGTCTTCACCCGGCGCGCCGCTCTGGCACGCGCCGGCAGCACAGCCCTGGCCGAGCCCGCACTCCAGCCCGCAACCACCACAGTTCGCGCGATCGGAGCTGGTGTCCACGCAGCGCCCGTCACACAGGCTCTGACCGGCGGGGCACGCGCAGCTGCCGCCGCTGCACACCTGCCCGCCGCTGCAGGGATTGCCGCAGCTGCCGCAGTGCTGGGCGCTCTGGCTGGTGTCGACGCAGGTGCCTGCGCACAGGGTCTGACCCGCAGGGCAGACACAGCTGCCTTGCTCGCAACTCTGACCGCCGACGCAGGCGATGCCACAGCCGCCGCAGTGCTGGGGGTTGCTCTGCGGATCGACGCAGCTCTGCGCGCCCGCCGCGGCCGCGACCATGCCGTCCACCACCGACAGCTGTGAGGCCGCACATAGCACGCTGCCGGTCGGGCACACACAGCTGCCCGCCTCACAGGTTTGCGTATCCACGCAGGCCTGGCCGCAGCCGCCACAGTGCTGCTCGCTCGAGAGCGTATCGACGCACTCAGCGCCGCACGCGCTCAGCGCACCCGGACAGGCGCAGGCACCAGCCGCACAGCTTGCCTGCTCCGGACAGCTCTGGCCGCAGCCGCCGCAGTTGCTCTCGTCGCTGCTCGCGTCCACGCACTCCCTGCCGCACAACAGCGCCGAGCCCGAGCAGCCCGCCGCGAGCGGCTGACAGCTGCCTCGATCACAGAGCGCATCGGCAGCGCAGGCATTGCCACACGCGCCGCAGTGCTCGGCGCTGCTGTCCAGCTGCACGCAGACATCACCGCAAGCGACGGTGCCGTTCAGGCAGGGCACGCCGGTGCTGGTGCTGAGCGCGAGGCGCTCCGACTCGGGCTCCGAGCCGCAGGCGACCAGGAGCTGCAGCGCAGCGCCCGCAAGCGCCAGCACCCGAGCCACCGCCGACTTGCGGAGAGAGCCATCGCGGGGAAACCCTGCCCGAGCGCCAGAAGACAGCGAAGTGTCAGAAGACAGCGGAGCGCCAGAAGACAGCGGAGCGCCAGAAGACAGCGGAGCGCCAGAAGACAGCGGAGCGCCAGAAGACAGCGGAGCGCCAGAAGACAGCGGAGCGC
>JAICQL010000174.1 GCA_025937895.1 Polyangiaceae bacterium
CCAGGCGCGCGTGCTGCCGACCCCGCTGATGAACATCATCAACGGCGGCGCCCACGCCGACAACGGCCTCGAGGTGCAGGAGTTCATGATCGTGCCGCTCGGGCTGCCGACGTTTGCCGAGGCCCTGCGCTGCGGCGCCGAGATCTTCCACGCGCTCAAGGCCAGCCTGAAGAAGCAGGGGCTGGCGACGTCGGTGGGCGATGAGGGCGGCTTCGCGCCGCGGCTCGGCTCGAACTCCGAGGCGCTCGAGCAGATCATGAGCGCGATCAAGGCCGCGGGCTACGAGCCGGGCAAGCAGGTGGGCCTGGCGATGGATGCCGCCGCCAGCGAGTTCTTCAAGGACGGAACGTACACCTGGGACAAGAAGCCGCACACGGCGGCGCAGCTGGTCGACACCTACGTGCAGCTCGCCGACAAGTACCCGATCGTCAGCATCGAAGACGGCCTCGACCAGAACGACTGGGCGGGCTGGAAGCTGCTCACCGACAAGCTGGGCGATCGCGTGCAGCTCGTGGGCGATGACCTGTTCGTGACGAACAAGGAGCGCCTGCAGCGGGGCATCGACGGTGGCGTCGCCAACTCGATCTTGATCAAGCTCAACCAGATCGGCTCCGTGAGCGAGACGCTCGACACGATCGCGACGGGCCGCTTCGCCGGCTACAACTCGATCATCTCGCACCGCTCCGGCGAGACGGAAGACGCCTTCATCGCGGATCTGGCCGTGGCCACCAACGCCGGCCAGATCAAGACCGGCAGCTTGAGCCGCAGCGATCGCATCGCCAAGTACAACCAGCTGCTGCGCATCGCGGAGGAGCTGGAGGACGGCCAGGTGTACGCTGGCCGCGCTCCCTACCGGCAGGGCTGAGCGCCAGCGGCGCGGGGCTGAGCGGGCCACACGCCTCTCGCGGCTGAGCTGCCTTTCCGGCGCTCAGCTGCGAGCGCGACCGCGGAGCGCGCTGCCCAGCTGGAAGCGATACAGCCGCGCCAGATGGCGCACGTACAGCAGCTGCTGCTGCAAGGTGAGCTTGCTCTCGCCATGCTCGCGGTTGGAGAAGTGGATGGGGATCTCCCGTACCTCGCTGCAGCGGCAGCGGACCAGCAGCTCCAGGCCGATTTTGTAGCCCAGCGGGCTCGGGTCCTCGGCGCGCAGGAACACGCTGCGCGGCAGCGCAAAGAAGCCGCTCATCGGGTCGGAGACGCTGGTGAGCGGGCGCGCCAGGTAGGTGGCGATCTTGCTGTTGAGAAAGCGGAACAGCCCCCAGCCCTCCGCTGTAGTGCCGCCCGGCACATAGCGCGAGCCCAGCACGAAGTCGGCGCCAGCCCGCAGCTGCGCCAGCATCTCGGGGATGACCTCTGGCGGGTGGCTGAGATCCGCATCCATCACGACCAGCAGCTCGCCCCGCGCCTTGCGCAGCCCGAACAGCACCGCCTGGCTCAGCCCCCGATCCGTGGTGCGCACGAACAGCTGCAGCCACGGCTCGCGGCGCCCTGCCATCAGCGCCTCGGTGCCATCACGGCTGTCGTCGTCCACGATCAAGAGCTCCAGCGTGAGCCCCGCTTGCTGGCGCATGCGCTCGATGCGCTCGATCAGCGAAGGCAGCGACTCTGCCTCGCGAAAGGTCGGCACCACGATGGAGACGGTCGGGGACTGCACTGCCTCCCCCGGCCGAGCCGGGCCGCTTTCAGCAGGCGATGCAACGGGCTCATTCATGGAACACTGAAGGCTTGGTGGAAGGTGGCGATCACGCTGGTCTCGCCATTGGCAGCGTTGGAAGGGACTGGCATGCCCAGATCGATGCGGAAGACATCGCGATCGAGCTCCGGGATCAAGAAGCGCAAGCCCACCCCCACGCCGTGCTGCAGATCCAGATCGTTGACCCGGTCGAAGGCGTCGCCCACGTCGTAGAAGGCCACGGCTGCGATCTGCGACGAGAAGATCTGCAGCGGCCGCGTCCGGAACTCCAGGTTGCTGATCACGGAGTGTCTGCCGACCTCCGCTTGCAGCTGGTAACCTCTGAGGCGACCGGTGCCGCCCAGCACCTGATAGCCGTTCTGAAAGTTGCGGTAGGTGTCCACGAGCCGCGCGTCGTACACGAAGCGCCCCAGGCTCAGGCGCGGTGAGTTGAAGCGCAGCCCCAGCACCAGCCGCGCATCGGTCTGATTCAGTGTGCTCAGCTCGACGCTCTGGCTGGCGCTCGCCTTGAGGTAGCCGGTACCGACCGGCATCGCGTAGCTCACGCTGGCCTGCAGCCCCAGCATGTTGCGGCTCGAGCCCAGATCTCTCAGCGCGGGATAGATGCGCAAGGTGGCGATGTGGCCGATGCGGTAGTCCTCCTGCAGCGCCAGGGTCTCCGCGTTCAGATCGCTGTGGAACTGCGTCGTGTACGACTGCACCTGGAAGAACGGGCCGATGCGCCGGGTACTGCGGGGCAGGAAGCGCCGGTAGTAGCGCTGCACCAGGCTCACCTCGTAGGGCGTGAGCTCACCGGGCACGTCCGAGGGCGCCGCGCGGATGCTGGAGAGATCGACTTCCCGGGCTGCCGTGCGCGTGGCTTCCATGCCGAAGCTGAGGTTGGTCTTGTAGACCAGGCCATAAGAGCGCACGAAGCTCTGGCTGAAGGACTGCGCATCGGACAGCAGCTGGTTGGGTAGATACGCGCTCTTGCCGTTCTGCAGGTTCACCCGGGCCTCTTCCGCTGCCCGCAGCGAGCAGATGGAGGCGACCTGGCTGTACGGGATGTCGAGCGGGTAGCGGCCATTGCGCCACGACACGGACGTGCTGTAGCCCCAGCGCGAGCGCACCGAGGCCAGCGGTCGGCCGTATTCGAAGCTGCCGCTGGAGCCCTCGAGCTCGCCCGTCGCGCAGCTGACCACCCCGTCCACTCGCGCGCTGACGTACGTGCGCGAGTCTGCCAGCCGCGGCTCGATGAAGCCGGCGCCCACCGTGTACGTACGGCGCCCGAACACGAGCGAGGTGAACAGCTGGCGGCCGGTGCCGAACAGGTTGCGCTCCGTTGGCACCAGCGAGAGGTAGTCCACCACGCCCTTGTTGATGCGGCCGTCCCAGCCCACGCGCAGGCTCCAGATGTCCTTGGTGAGCACCAGGTAGCGGATGGTGTCTTCGCTGCTGCCGCGCATGGGCAGCACCAGCACCACGGAGAACAGGCCGAGGCTGCGCAAATTGCGCTCGGTCTCGTTGGCCACGGAGCGATCGTAGCGCTGGCCCACCCGGAACAGCAGCTCGCGCTCGATCACGTGCGGGCGGGTGGTGACGTGAAACCAGTTGATGAACTGGGGCACCGGATCTTCGGGCTCGAAGACCTCCAGCGAGACGATCTCGATCGACTCGATGCGCTTGCCCTCGGGCTCCGGGTCGAGGGTGCCGTGCACGCGGGCCAGCGCGCGGCGGATGCGCTCCTGCTCGAGCGGAGAAAAGCGGCGTGCAGGGGCGGCGCCATCCGCGGCGGGGGTTTGCGCGGAGGCAAGGGGCGCCCAGGTGGCGAGCCAGAGGCCGCCACAGCAGACGAGGAAGGCGCGGACGATGAGCGTACGGAGCGAGCGGCCCGACCAGCTCGGGGGCGACGAGTTTGATGCTCTCAAACGGAAAGCCGGCGTCCTTTCTTGCGCGCTGCAGACTTCTTCGGCTTCTTCACCGGAAAGCTGAGCGGCGCGCCATCGCTGCGCCGCCGCCCCAGCCCGAACACCGTGAGCGGCTCGTCGGAGACCCGGCACACCACCCGATCCCCCAGCCCGACCGGCATCTGGCGATAGGGGCCATCCAGATACAGGCGAGCGTCGGTCATCTTGGAGGTCAAGAGCAGCTCGTCCGGCGGCTCGAACACCAGCTGGGCCAGCTTCAGCGGTGCCGGCTGCGGCTGCCGGCGCGACTCCAGATACGGCTCTCGCACGACCAGCTGCAGCTTCTCCGAGGCAAACGGCAACACGCGCCCTCCGGCCGAGCGCGCCGCACCCGTGGAGCCTGCCGCCGTGCTCACCCACACTCCGCTGGAGCGCTGCTCCTCCGTGTGGCCGCCATAGGTCACCAGATAGCGTGACGTGGCCGCGGGGATGGCATGGCAGAACAGCGCTTCATTCAGCACGCGGCGGGAGCACACGCGGCCATTGACGCTGACCTGCATGCGCGCGAGCCGTACGCTCGGCAAGGAGCCGTCCAGCGCGCCCTCCAGGGTGGCCTGCAGGTTGCCGATGTTCGCTGGACAGAAAAAGCCCACGCTGTGCACGGGCGAGCTGTTCACGCCCAGGATCGGGATGCTGCCGACGTGGTGTGAGGCCGCGAGCAAGGTGCCGTCGCCACCCACCGTCACCACCAGGGAGGCGTCAGAGGCGTCGAACACCACGCCCGGGCTGCGCAGGACCATCAGGCGGGCTCCCAGCGCGCGCAGGGTGCGCTGTACTTGTTGCAAGGTGCGCTGGTGGGCGAGATGGGCCTGCCGCCAGCGCGCCACGCTGATGTCTTGCCGCTGAAACAGCGCGACGGCCTTGGGATCGCTGCGCTCCTGGATGAAGTGCTCATACATCGAGCGCTTCGCCACCACGACGACGAGAGGTCGGTTCACTCGTTCAACCGCGCTCGAAGGCGATGGATGGGGTGTCAGCCAGGCGGCGCAGGCCCAGCTCGGTCTTGGCGTCCTGGATGCGACCGGAACGGCAGGCGGCGAGCGCGTCAGCAAGCGGCAGCGCGATCACCCGCCCGAAGCGCTCCAGCGCCGAGCCATCGAGCGCCGGCTCTCCGCGCTCTTCAGGGCGAACCTCGAGCTGCACGAAGAAGTGGCGCTCGCACATCACGCCCGGACAAGGCCAGGTGGGCGGACCGAGCGCCTGCAGCTCGCCGAGCTGTGCGCGAAAGCCCAGCTCTTCCCAGAGCTCGCGCCGCCCCGCCTCCAGCACTCCGCGCTCGCTCTGCTCCCCGGGCTCGATCAAGCCCGCCGGCAGCTCCCAGAGCGCGCCGCTCTCCCCGGCTCCCGTCGGCGAGCGGGCGGGGTCGCGAAAGCGCAGCGGCGGCCGCAGAGCGCTGCGCAGGTACACCCAGCGCTGGCCGTCGCGCTGAAAGTGCGCGGCGATGACCACCGCGTCGATGGCGCGACGATCGAGCTCGTCGTAGACAAAAGGGGCACTGCGCGTGCCATCGGGATAACGAAGGCGTAGCTTGCGCCGGATCAGCCCGAGGAAGCCTGCAGGGATCGGGGGCGAGACGTCTTCGACCAGCTCGAGCTCCAGCTCGGGGAAGCTCAGGTCGAGGTCCGGCGCCGGTACGGAGCTCATGGCTGCCCCACATTCTCTCCCGCACGCGGCCCCGGCGCCAGGCCTGCTCACCGTCCCGAGGGGATTTCTCCTCTGCCCGGCCTGTGAGGGTTGTATAAACCGCGCGTGAATGCACAGATTCTGCCCTGGTGGCGCCGCGTGGGCATGGCCTTCAGCGCGTTCTTTCGCCTGCTCTTTGATGCCCAGCAAGCGGCCGCCTGGAGCCGCTTTCTGACGGCGGGTGATGTGGCGGCGGGCGATGTGGCGAAGGGCGCCCCCGCAGGCACGGCAGCATCGCCGCCGCCCGCGCCAGCTCCGGTCGCGCCGAGTGCGGAGCGTGCGCCGGATGGTGCCGTGCTGTTGCTCAGCCTATTGCAGAGCGAGGGGCGCTTCATTGATTTCGTGCAACAGGAGATCACCTCGTTCTCTGACGCGGACGTGGGTGCAGTGGCACGGGTGGTTCACGCGGGCTGTCGCAAGGTCCTGCGCACGCACCTGCAGATAGAGCCCATCCGTCCGGAGCCCGAGGGGCAGCCGGTAACCCTGGAGCCTGGCTTCGATCCGAGCCGGGTCAAGCTGACCGGCAACGTGGGCGGCGGCGGGCGCTTGCAGGGTGTGCTCCGCCATCGCGGCTGGCATGCCGCCAGCGTGCAGCTGCCGACCCTGGTGGATCGCGCGGGCAGCCGCGTGCTGTGCCCCGCGGAAGTAGAGATGTGAACGGAGCGGCCAGCGCCCTGACAGGCCTGGCTGCATGGCAGAGAAGGCGGAGGAGAACAGGGTGAGCGCTCGATTTTCGGTCGGTATCGACCTTGGCACCACACACTGCGCGCTGGCGGAGGCGCCGCTCGAGGGCGAGCTGTCGAGCCCGCGCACGCAGCCCATCCTGCAGCTGATGGCGCGCGACAAGGTCGATGCGGTGCCGCTGCTGCCGTCGTTTCTGTATTTTCCACACTCCGCCGAGGGCTCGCTGGCGCTGCCGTGGGATGCCAGCGCGCCACTCGCCGTCGGCCACTACGCGCGCCGGCGCGCGGCGGAGTCCCCGGGGCGGGTGGTGGCCAGCTCCAAGAGCTGGCTGTCTCATCCCACCCTCGATCGTCACGCCCCGGTGCTCCCGCTGAACGCAGCGGAGGATGTCGCCCCCGTGTCGCCGGTGGAAGCCGCCTATCGTCTGCTGGAGCACCTGAGCGAGGCCTGGAACGCATCACGCCAGGATGGCCTGCGCCTCGATGATCAAGACGTCGTGCTCACCGTGCCCGCCTCGTTCGACGCCTCGGCGCGCGAGTGCACGGTGGAGGCGGCGCTGGCGGCGGGGCTGGATCAGCTCACCTTGCTGGAGGAGCCGCAGGCGGCGTTCTACGCCTGGCTCGATCAACGCGGTGATGACTGGCGCTCGGACCTGAAGGTGGGCGATCTGGTGCTGGTCGTCGACGTGGGCGGCGGCACGACGGACTTTGCAGCCATCTTGCTCGCCGAGCAGGACGGCAACCTGGAGCCGCGCCGGGTGGCCGTGGGCCAGCACCTGCTCCTGGGCGGCGACAACATGGATCTCGCCCTGGCACACCTGGTGCGCCAGAAGCTGGAGGCGCAGGGCTCGGCCATCGATTCGTGGCAGCTGCTGGCGCTCACCCACGCCGCGCGGGAAGCCAAGGAGACGCTGCTCTCCGCCGGCGCCCCGGAGAGCGTGAGCGTGGTCGTGCCCAGCCGCGGCTCCCAGCTGATCGGCGGCTCGCTGCGCTCCACCCTCACGCGCGAAGAAGTGGAGCGCTACGTGGTGGAGGGCTTCTTCCCGAACGTGCCGTGGGAGCAGGTGCCGCGCCAGCGCGCTCGCACGGCGCTGCGCCAGCGTGGCCTGCCGTACGCGGAAGATCCCGCGATCACCACCCAGCTCGCCGCGTTCCTGCGCGGGCAGAGCGGGGTGCGCGGTCCCGGGGGGCCGCCGCTGCTCACGCCCAGCCACGTGCTGTTCAACGGCGGCGTCTTCCGCTCCGAGCTGCTGCGGCAGCGGCTGCTCGACACGCTCAACGGCTGGCTGTCGGCGCTCGGCGCACCACCCGCCAGCGCGCTGCCCAACCTCGACTACGATCTCGCCGTCGCGCGCGGAGCCAGCTACTACGGCCTGGTCCGTCGCGGCCGCGGCATCCGCGTGCGGGGCGGCACGGCGCAGGCCTTCTACGTTGGCATCGAGAGCCCGATGCCCGCCGTGCCGGGCATGGAGCCTCCGACCAACGCGCTGTGCGTGGCGCCCTTTGGCATGGAGGAGGGCAGCCGCGTGGAGCTGCCCGACGCGGAGCTCGGAGTGGTGGTGGGAGAGTCAGTGACCTTCCGCTTCTTCGGCTCCAGCACGCGCCGTGACGACGTGGTGGGCACGCTGCTCGAGGCGCCCGAGCGCGAGCTCACCGAGCTGGCGCCCATCGCCATCACCTTGCCCGCGCAGGGCCGCAACCCTGGTGACTACGTGGCGGTCAGCCTGGAGGCAGTGATCACCGAGGTCGGCACGCTGGCGCTGTTTGCGCGCCCGCGCGAGCCCCGGGTACCGGACGAGCACTGGAAGGTGGAGCTCAGCGTGCGCGGCGAGGTGGCATCGCCGTGAGCCCTGCGCCAGGACCGGCGCTGCGCGGAGTGGTCGGCATCGATCTGGGCACGAGCCACACGGCGCTCGGCTGGGCCCCGCTCGAGGCGCCGACAGGCGCGGAGGTGGGGGCGCCCGAGCCCGTCGCCATCTCGCAGTGGACCGCCGGGCGGCGGCGGGCCGCGCTGCCACTGCTGCCCTCGGTGCTGTACGCGCCGCTCGCGGGCGAGCTGCCGGCGCTCGAGGCGGGCGAGCCGTCGGACTGGATTGTCGGGGAATATGCGCGGGTGCGCAGCCAGGAGACGAGCGGACGCGCGATCAGCTCCGCCAAGAGCTGGCTGTGTCATCCCGGGGTCGATCGCCTGGGGCCCATCTTGCCCTGGGGCAGCGACGCTCTGGAGGGCGCGCCCAAGCTCTCGCCCGTGGAAGCCAGCCGTCGCGTGCTGGAGCAGGCCCGGCGCGCGTTCGAGCAGCAGCAGCCGGGGATCGATCTGGCCCAGCAGAGCGTGGTGCTCACGGTTCCGGCCTCCTTCGATCAGATGGCGCGCAAGCTGACCTTGCTGGCGGCGGAGCGCGCGGGCCTGCGCGTGCGCCTGCTGGAGGAGCCCCAGGCGGCCTTCTACGACTACCTGGGCCTGTACTTGCCGGAGCTGCGCGAGCTGGCGCAGCGCCGCGGCCCACTGCAGGTGCTGGTGTGCGACGTGGGCGGCGGCACCACGGACCTGAGCGCGATCGAGGTCACCCTGCGCGACGGTGCGCTCGACCTGCGGCGCAGCGCAGTGGGCCGGCACTTGCTGCTCGGCGGCGACAACATGGATCTGGCGCTCGCGCGCCGCGCCGAGAGCAAGGGCCCAGCGCCGCTCGAGCCCGAGCGCTTTGGCCAGCTGTTGCTCGCCGCGCGCACGGCCAAGGAGCAGCTGCTGGCGCCGGACGCGCCCGCCAGTCAGCGCATCGCGCTGCTCGGAGCTGGCTCGCAGTTGCTCGGCTCCACCTGGTCGGCAGAGCTGGGGCGGGAGGAGGCGCGTGAGCTGGTGCTCGACGGCTTCTTTCCGCTCACGGCAGCGGGAGAGCTGCCGCAGCAGCGCCGCTCCGGCCTCACCACCTTCGGGCTGCCCTACGAGCGCGATCCCGCCATCACTCGCCACATCGCCGAGTTCATCGCCCGTCAGGGGCGCGGGCGTATGCCCGACGCCTTGTTGCTGAACGGGGGTGTCATGCAGTCGCCGTTGATCCAGGAGCGCCTGCTGGAGGTCTTCCGCCGCTGGGGAGCGCGCGAAGTGAGCTTGCTCAGCGCGCCGGATCCACTGCTGGCCGTGTGCCGGGGCGCGGTGCGTTTCGGGCTGTCCTTGCTGGGCCGCGGCCCGCGCATCGCCGGCGGAGCCGCGCACGGCTACTACGTGGGCGTGGCCTCCGCCGCGGGCGCCAGCCGTCAGGCACTGTGTCTGGTGCCGCGCGGCTCGAAGGAGGGGGAGCGCCACGAGCTCGGAGAGCAGCGCTTCGAGCTGCTGCTGGGGCGCCCGGCGCGCTTCGAGGTGTACGCCTCGGACACCGCGCTGCACGCGCCCGGCGAGCGGGTGGAGCTCGACGCCGACTATCAACGGCTGCCGCCGCTGACGGCGGAGCTGCCGCTGCCAGCGGGACTGCAAGAGGCGCGCGCCGAGGTCCAGCTCGACGGTGAGCTCAGCGCGGTGGGCACCCTGGAGATGGGCTGCACGGTGGTCGCGGGTGCGGCTGCTCCCGGCACCCGCTTCGCGCTTGCCTTCGAGCTACAGGGCGGACAGAGCGCCCCGTCCGCTGCGCCCAGGGCACAGGCCAACCTGGCGCCGCGCGCCGACCGGGCGCGGCTGCAGGAAGCAGAGGCGCTGATCGCGCGGGTCTTCGGCAAGGGCCGCAAGGACGTGAGCGAACGCGAGGTGAAGGACCTGCGCAGCGCGCTGGAGCGCGTGCTCGGCCCGCGCAAGAGCTGGGATCTGGAGCTGAGCCGGCGTCTCGCCGACCAGCTCGTGGGCGCGCAGAAAGCGCGCCTGCGCTCGGAGGAGCACGAGCGCACGTTCTGGATGCTCACGGGATACTGCTTGCGGCCGGGCTTTGGCCATCCGCTGGATGGCCAGCGCATGGCCCAGCTCTGGCCGGCGTTCGGCAGCGGGCCCTCGCAGGGCGACTCCGAGCGCAGCTGGCAGCAATTCTGGATCGCCTGGCGGCGCATCGCCGGCGGGCTGGACGCCGCGATGCAGCGCGAGCTCCACCAGCTGGCGGTCACCGCGCTGGCCCCGGCGGAGCTGAAGCTGAAGAAGCCGAAGGGCTTCCGGCCGCTGGCGCTGCCGGAGCTATGGGCGTTGACGAGCCACCTGGAGCGGCTGGAGGCTCCGCAGAAGCTCGAGCTCGGTGGCTGGCTCCTGGAGCGCACCTGGACCGATCGAGATCCTCGTCTGTGGACGTACCTGGGGCGCCTGGGCGCGCGGGTGCCGGCGTATGCCAGCGCCCATCACGTGCTGAAGGGCAGCGTCGTGGAGCGCTGGGTCGAGCAGCTGCTGCGCGAGCGCTGGTCCGAGGTGAACACGGCGCCTGCCTGTGGCCTCCATCTGGCTCGGGTGACAGGCGATCAAATCCGCGATCTTTCCCCGCGCTGGCGGGCGGAGGTGGCGGCAGCTCTCGGGCGCGCCGGAGCGCCGGAGGCGTGGCAGCGGGCGGTGCAGGAGCTGACCCCGCTCAGCGAGGCAGAAAGAATCGAGCAGCTGGGCGAGGACCTGCCCATCGGGCTGCGCCTGCTCGAGCCCTGAAGCGGGCAGGTGCAGGTTGCCAGGCTCTCAGGGGCTCAGGCTCTTTCAGCGCAGGAGCAAGGCGCAGGAGCAAGGCGCAGGAGCAAGGCGCAGGCGCCCGCCCTGGCTCAGCCCGGCTCCTCGCTGGCGCCCTCGCTGTCTTGCATGGCGATCAACGTGCCGAGCGCCTCGATCTCGCGTTTGGTGCGGATCTCCTTCTGGCGGAGCTTCTTGAGCTCCGTATCCAGCTTGCGCTGCTCGGTCTCGAGCTCGCGCAGGGCGTCCTTCAGCCGATCGCGCTCGGCTTTGAGAGTGTCAGCATCAATCGGCACAGGCGACTCCTTGGAGCCGCGACCGTACTTCTGGGCCGTCTAAGTCGCAATGCGATTTTCCGCCTGACCTGGGCGGAGCCGCTCAATCGCTGGCGACGACGCGATTGCGGCCGGCTTCCTTGGCGCGATACAGCCGGCGGTCCGCGGTCTCCAGCAGCACGTCACTGGTGGCACCCTTGCAGCAGGTGAGGCTGGCGCAGCCAAAAGAGGCCGTGACGTGGAAGCGGGTCTCGCCGTGCACCACGGGCTGGCTCTCCAGTGACACCCGCAGCCGCTCGGCCACGGCCATCGCCCGCTCGACAGGGGTCCCTCGCAGCAGGATGACGAATTCCTCCCCGCCGTAGCGGGCCAGCAGATCCTCCGTGCGCAGGCCCTTGCCGAAGACGTTAGTCAGGTGGACCAGCGCGGCGTCACCGCCCAGGTGCCCGTAGGTATCGTTCACCTTCTTGAAGAAGTCGATGTCGAGCAGGATGACCGAGAGCTGTGTGTCATGACGCGCGCCGTAGGCCACCTCACTGTTCAGCTGCGAGGAGAAGTAGTGCCGGTTGAAGGCCCCGGTGAGCGGGTCGCGCACGCTCGCCTCGTACAGCTGCTTCAACACCCGCTCCTCGTGCGCCGTGGCGGAGGAGAAGCGGAAGGAGACGCGCGGGCCCAGGTTCAGGGTGTCGCCGTTGTTCAGCTCGCAGGAGGTGACGCGGCGCCCGTTGATGTACGTGCCGTTGCTGCTGCCCAGGTCCTCGACCCAGTACTTCTCGGCGTCCATGCTGATGCGCGCGTGGAAGCGGCTGATGCCGTCATCGTCGATGCAGGCCTGGTTGTCGGGGTGGCGCCCGAGCCCGAACTTGGGCCCGTCCAGCTTCAGCACCTGCCCGGCGTTCTGCGCGTCGGTGCGCACCAGGAGCGCGCGGTCTCGCTGCTCAGGCGTGATCAGGTGCCGCTGCGTCGCGCGCAGGTTGGTCTTGTTCACGAGTGCCGCCGAAGCGGGGCGGGCACTGGCGAACGGGACGGCGTTGTCTTCAGGCTTCGAGGAGGCGGGAGGATTCACCATTTCACCGTCGGAAACGCCACGTTGGGCTTGGCAAACAGGAAGCCCTGCAGCAGGTCGCAGCCCAGGTGGATGAGAGCGTCGCGCTCGGCCGCGGTCTCGACACCTTCGCCCACGACCATCATGCCCATGTCATGGGCCAGCTGCGTCATTGAGCGCACCAGCTTCTGCTTGGTGGAGCTGGAGTGCACGTCGCGGACCAGAGTCATGTCCAGCTTGACGATCTCCGGCTCCAGCAGGGCGAAGCTGGTCAGCCCCGCATAGCCTGCACCCAGATCGTCCACCGCGATGCGGAAGCCCATCTCGCGCAGGGCCGCGACGCGGGCACGGACGTCTTTTACCTGGTCGAGCGACGCGCGCTCGGTGATCTCCAGCACCACGTTCTTGGCGATCTTCGACAGCGGGGTGTCCGGTGACATCAGCGTCGGGTCGAGCAGATCCGTGGTGTGCAGGTTGACGAACAGCACCGTTCCCTCGGGCGCGTTCTGCATCGGACCCGCAGAGCGCTCGCGGATGGTGCGGCCCAGCACGTCGAGCATGTTCAGGCGCTCGGCTGCGTCCAGCACGGCGCCGGGGTGGGGCAGGGAGGCCTCCTTGCTGCGGAGCAGCGCCTCGTAGCCGTACACGCTGCCGTCGGGCGCGCGCAGGATGGGGTGATACGCCATCCAGAGCGAGTCTAGCGCCTTGAAGAAGCTGTTCTCGAGCGGCGCGCGGCTGGCGCTGGGCAACGTGCGCTCGATCAGCTCCGCCGCTTGCCGCTTCATGCGCGCCATGCGGCGCAGGCAGGCCGCCTTGTCCACCACCTCTTCCAGGTTGCCCAGCGGAATGGGCTTGGTCAGGTAGTGAAAGGCCCCGTACTCGAGCGCCTTGACGGCAGTGCTCACCGCGGGCTCACCGGTGATCAACACCACCGGTACGTCGGCGTCATGCTCGCGCAGCTGCCGCAGCAGCTGGATGCCGTCCATGTGCGGCATGGCGATGTCGGTGACGATGACGTCGAACTCTTTGGAACGAAAGGTATTGAGAGCCGCCTCGCCGTCGCGCTCGCACACGACGTGATAGCCTCGATCGGTCAACAGGCGGCTGATACCACGCAGCAGCGTGGGTTCGTCGTCTACGACGAGGATGTCCCCCCGGCTCCCCTCCGCACCCCCCAGTGCCAGCTTACCCGCGCGGGCTCCAGGGTCGGCACCACGGGTCACCGCGGGCACGGACGAGACCAACGCGGATTCATCGACTGCGGTGGTCATGGCTTTTTTAACGGCATCCGACCGACCTCCTAAAGGAGTTGATCGGGGCCGCCACGAAGCGAAACGCTCCGATCTGGCGCGATCCCGGCGCGCGCTGCGCCTGCTCTGGGCCGCGCTTTCGTGCGCTAGCGCGGCTCGCGCTGTGCGCGCTCCAGCTTGCCCGCCTGACCCACGCGAAAGTAGCTGCGCTGCACGCGCTCGGCGTGAGCTTTCGGCGCTTTCCACAGGTAGGCGAGTGGATCCTGTTGGACACTGCGCTCGGGTCGCGACTCCACCCGCATCAGCCGTGTCCCCGTTTGTAGCGAGAGCAGCACCCGCCGCTGCCACACCACTCCCGGTCGGCCCTCGGCGAAGCTCAGGCGCGCACCCGGGTAGCTAGTGGCCGCCAGCCAGCGCCGATCCTGCGCGACGTGCCAGGTCACGCGGCGCACTCCGCCGCTGGCGATCGCCTCCAAATTCTCCAGCTCGATCTCGTGCTCGGCCAACGTCACTCGACCGTCCTGCGCCCCGCACGGGCGTCCGCAAATAGATCCGTCATCGACAGCGACAGCTCGGGCGGCAGCTCGTCCTCCGCGAACAGGCGGGCCTCGGCGATCTCCAGCGGATTGCTGGGCGGCAGGTGAGGCTCGCGCACGCGCGCCTGCAGCAGCACCGTCACCCCGTGAAAGCGGTAGTCACGATCGGGCCGCGAATATACGCCGCACAGCTCGAGCGGGCCATCGACCGCGGCGCCAGCCTCCTCCAGCAGCTCGCGGCGGGCTGCCGCGAGCAGCGTCTCTCCCCACTCCAGGGTGCCGCCGGGCAGGGCCCATTCACCGGTGTCGCGCCGCCGGATCAGCAACCAGCGGCCATCGGCGGTGCGTGCCGCCACGGCCACGCCCACCACCGGATGGCGCAAGACGTGGCGTGCCGCCTCCTTCAAGATAGCCCAGGCCCCTGCGCCCAGCCCCAGCACAGCCTTCACTCCGGCCTCCCCTTGGCGCGCGCCAGGAGCTCGATGCGCTGCTCGGGCGAGCTGCCAGCTCGCGATAGATCGGTGGTCAGATCGAGGCGCCGGCCCCGGCGAGGGGGCAGCGTGCCCGACCAGTCGAGCGTCTCCTCCGCCACCACCTGCGCGGCTGCGAAGGGGATGCTGTCGGAGGCTCGTTCGACGCGCAGCGCGCGGACGCTCAGCTCGAAGTTGGACTGTGCCACGTCCGCGGCATTGTACAGACAACTCTGGGTGCGGGTAGCGCGCCCGACGGCGCTGATGGAGAGCTGGCAGACGCGCAGGCTGTCGGTGGTCTCCAGCGCTCGTTCCACGTGCGCCAGCGCGGCGCCCGACAGCCCCTCGCGGGCGCGGAGCAGCGCCTCGCGCGCTTCGGCGTGCCCGAGGAATGCCAGCAAGCTCGCGCCGTGCACAAGCACGAGGCCCGGCGGCCCTGCCGCCAGCGCGACGAAGGCCGCGGCAGGCGCTGCGTCGAGGCCGTCCTCATCCAGTCGCCCCAGCTCCGGGGTGCGCAGGCGGAAGCGATCGCCCCGACCGCTGGCGCGCCAGGTGCGCTGCTCTCCTGGCGCGAGCGGCTCGGCGAAATACTGGCTTCGCTCCACGGGGTCATCCTCCGGATCGCCGGGGTCGGCGCTGGCAGTGCTGATCTCGGCGGCCAGGGTCAGACCGCGCAGCTCGCGATCGCCGTTGTTGATGGCCGTGAGCTCCAGCTCCAGGTGTTGATGACTGCCGTGCGGTCTGTGCTCGAGCTTGCTGACGAAGGCGGTGAGCCGCGGAGGGGGCTGCTGCCACAGCAGCGATTCGTGCCGGATGCACTCGCACCCACCGCCCAGGCTTGGCGCTGGCAGCAGCGCAAAATCGGCGTGCTCGAGCGTGCTCTGCGCGGCTGGGGCGCTGCCCGGCGGAGCCGACGCGGGTGGGGAAACCGAGGGCGGAGCAGCCGAGGGCTGCGCGATGGCTGGCGTCGCCGGCTCCAGCAGCGCTCGATCATCGGCAGCTGGCAAGCCCGTGGCCGGCGCTGGCGACGGAGCCCCGCTCAGCAGCACTCCGGCCAGCGCCGCAGAGCAAGCCAGGATGAGCAGCGCCACGCCCCAGCCCGGCAGCGAGTGCAGGCTGAGGCCGCGCTCCGGCCCCGGTTGTCCCGGCGCCGAGGTCTCACGAACCACGGGGCTGCCCAGCTGCTCGCTCAGCTCCTGGCACAGCTGAGCCAGGAGCAGCTGCGCAGCGTCGACCCTGCTCCAGGCGCGCGCGCGCCCCAGCCAGGGCTGAGGCTCAGCGGGCGCAAAGTCACGCAGCACAAAGTGAGAGAAGGGGCTCAGCCGCTCTTGCACTTCGAGCCGGAGCAGCTCGGAGCCCACCCGGCTGGCGCGAACGCACTGCCAGGGGATGCGGTGCTCGCTGCGCAGGGCAGGGGGCCCTGGAGCGTAGCCGTCTCGAAAGCTGGAGACGCTCTCATACGCCAGCCACAGGCCTTCCGGCGTGGCTTCGAGCTCCAGGACGCCCAGAGCGTTGCTGCGAGGATCTGCGATGGCTCGGCAGCGTACGCGCATCAGCAGGGCCCGCGCATCAGCAGGGCCCGCCCATCAGGCGGGCACGCGCACCGCGCTCTCCGCGTTGGAGCCTGCTTCGCCCAGCTCCACATCCGCCTCGCCGCCGCTGCGCTCGCGGCCGCGAGGTGGGCTCATCGGACCTGGCCCCAGCTGCACCGTACCCAGGCGCGGCACGAACGCCGCCAGCACGTATTGTCGGAACCAGTACCACCACAGGCTGGATTGGATCAGGCTTGGGTCCAGTTGCGGCGCCAGCCGCGCGTGCACCTGGGGTAAACGGCTCCAGTGCTCGCCAGGCTTATCGTGATGCGCGGCGTGCAGGCCATTGTTGAACAGCAGGAAGTTCAGGGTCGGGTTCACGAACGAGCGCGAGTGATTCTGCGACCACGGATCGGTGTGAACGTGCTGATCGTAGTTGAACAGCATGATCGTCCAGAGCGCAAAGAACTCCGGAAACGCGACGGTGGCGAAGAACACCCAGGAGCCGCGACCGAGCCCGTGCAAGGCCACCGCAGCCGACCACAGGAGCACATTGCCGCCGATCCAGATCGCGTATTGACGCAGGATACGATGATAGAGGGGGCGGTTGGTCTCACGCGCCTTGCGAATGAACGCCTGGATCGGGCCCGACTGGTAGTACGCCGACACGAAGAAGTAGGTGGCCGCCACCCACAGGTTGTGCCGGTTGGTGAAGCGCCAGGTGATGGTGGCGTCGCCGTCCGTATTTACGTAGCGGTGGTGGTTCAGGTTGTGCGTGGGGATCCACGCAAAGGTCGGGTACCCGTAGAAGATCGACAGCCAGCTACCGAACAGGTCATTGGCGCGGCGGCTGCGGAAGGTCGGGCAGTGGTTGTGGTTGTGGGCGATGATGCCGAAAGACAGGGCGAAGTAGCAGCTGATCCAGAAGGTATAGGGGATCATGTCTGGATAGGCGTATTGCACGCCCACGAAAGCTGGCCCAATGGCCGCCCAGAGCAGAGTGCGCCAATCTTCCCGGTACTTGAGTCCCATTTCGTTCGCCACGGCAGGCCCTGACTACCCTCTTCCGGCCAAGCTGGCCAGCACCCTCGCCGTGCTCCCAGCATCAGCGGCCAGCGGGCAGCGTGCCAGCGGGTGCGACAGCTCGATCAGGAAGTGCGCCCCGGAGGCACACTGTGGCGCAACTCCATCTCGGCTGAGCCCGGTTGGAGGGGCCGGACACGCTGGCCGAGCGCAGCGGGGAAGGGCACTTGGTCGCTGCTGCGGGGCTTGACGATCGCGGGGGTCAGCCCGAAATCCATGGAGAATCGCGCTTCTTTACCCTGAGCATGTCAGCGGGGCCGTCCAAGCCTGCCAGCAAGGGCGGCCGCGCTTTTTTCCCTGCCGATTTTTTCCCACAGGATGTTCCCTGGCAGTCTCCGGCCTGTTGGGCCCGATTGCTGGGGCGCGCCAACTTCCCTGAAACGCTCCCCTGAAACGGCTTCCCCTGCCGCGCTCCCTTTGCACAGCGCTGCAAATACTCAGATTTGCTTGGCTTCAGTCGTCTCTTGGGCCCGGAATGGCCCTTTTTTCGTCTCCATCGAGCTCTCGTTAAATGGGGACATCCCCGGCGCCGTAACTAGGGAGGAGCTCACGGCTTCCGGCACAGTTCATCACTGTGAACATCAGCCACTGCGTTCATCAGCTACTGC
>JAICQL010000374.1 GCA_025937895.1 Polyangiaceae bacterium
AAGGTCCCCTCCTTCTCGGCGAGCTGCACCTTGAGTTCAGCGCATTTTCGGCAGGGCAGCTCGGTGCGGCGCGGAGCTGGCGTGCTCGCCTGCGCGCCGTGGCTCTGCGTACCGTGGCTCTGCGTACCGTGGCTGTGCGTGCCGTGGCTCTGCATTCCTGCCGTCGCCGGAGCGCGTCCGATGGATCCTGCTCTCGCGCGGCTGGTGGTCGAGCCCGGCTGCGGGGCGGCAGGCTCGGCCAGCGTCTGTGTGCCGGATCGGGCCGCGTACCTGCAGCTCGTCAACCAGCTGGGTTTTGCGCTGGCGCCCAGCGCTCCACACGAGGCCAGGACGAGCGGCTTGTCCGGCTTTCAGGTGTCGCTGGCGGGAGCCTTCACCGCCATCGATCAGCAGGCAGACTATTGGCGGCAGGGCACGCGCGGCCGTGCTTCTGCCGATCCGCAGCTCGGCGCCAGCGAGAACGCGAGCCCCGACGGCTGGCTTCAGCTGTACGCGCTGGAGCTGCGCAAGGGCTTCGGCTTCGGCATCGAGGCGGCGGGCAGCCTGGGCATCATGCCCAATACCAGCCTGGTCGCCTGGGGGGCAGAGCTGCGGGTGGCGCTGCTCGAGGGCATGCGCCACGGCGCCTGGCGTTACCTGCCGGATACCTCGCTCGGGCTGGCGTTGCGCAGGGCCACCGGGCTTCCGGAGCTGGCCATCGGGGCTGCGACGCTGGACGCGCGCTTCTCCGAGCCCTTCGCCGGACCCAGTGGCTTCATCGTCACGCCCTGGCTCGGCTATCAGCTGCTGCGCATCGACGCGGACTCTGCCTGGCTCGATCTCACGCCGGGGCGGGACGCTCTGGCCGAGTGTGGCTATGCGGGCGCCAACGTGCCGGGCGCGCCGGGCGGCTCGGACGCGAGCGGCGCGCCCGACGGCACACCGGTGTGCGTCGCGGGGTCGAGCGCGGATTTCGCCAATGCGGGCAGCTTCGGCGAGGCGGAGATCTATCGGCACCGGGTGCTCGTCGGGCTCAGCTACCGCAAGGAGCTGCTGCGGCTGGGAGCCGAGCTCATCACCGACCTGCTGCCGCCCGATGCGGCGCAGTCCGACTCTGCGGTGGCTGGCTCGCTCAGCTGTGAAGGGGCCGAGGGCGAGTGCCGGCCCAGCCCGCGTCAGGTGACCCTGGTGCTGCAGATCGGCGCTGCATTCTAGGCCCCGCCGCCCGTGGGCGGTGTTTCAGTGCAGCAGCTGTCGCGCGTCGCGCAGGTTGCCCGGCAGCACGGGGCGCTCGGGCGGCAGCGGCTGCTTGCCGCCGAAGCGCAGCGCCACCAGCACCCCCGCCGCGCTGAGCGCGAGCGAAGCGAACAGACCCCACGCCCAGCGATAGTGGTATCTCAGGTGTGCGTTGCCCTCGGGGCTGAGCCACAAGAGCAGCAGGATCTCGCTCGCGGTCATCGCTGCGAACAGTACCAGGATGGGCCGGACGCCCCACATTTGCCGGCAGGAGCGGCGGCTCACGATCAGTGCCACGGCCACCATCCAGGCCACGGCGCCACCCCACAGCCAGCCGATGGGGCCTCGCGCCAGCGAGTAGCCGGTGCGCGTGGCGGTGGTGGGCGAGCTGATGTCCACCCAGGGTGCCAGCCAGAACGAGAGCAAGCTGGCGAGCGCGATGCCGAGCAAGAGGCCGCGGCCCTTGCCCAGATCGAGCCAGGGCAGCGGTCGATCTTCGGGTGGATCGTGCTCCCAGCTGGCGGACTGCTCATCGCTCAGCTCGAGCGAGGGCGGCAGCTGCGCCAGGGTGACCAGCGAGATGTCGCACTCGGGGCAGCGCTCCGCCTCGCTGGCATCAAACAGCTCGCGGCAAAAAGGACAGGCGAGAAGCCCAGGCACGATTCCTTTGACAGTAGCGGATCGTCTGCAGGCAAACGTGCGGGGGGCGAGGCTCATCCCTGTGGGTTTCCTTGCTCAGGCCGGCCGAGAGTTCAAGGTGACGGAGCGTGCCAGCGGCGGCATCGGCCCTGGAGCGCGGCGCGGCCGCAGGCGTAAACTGGCCGAGGGCCGAACACCTTCGGCCGCGCATCATGTCAGCGAAGCTGTTCGAGCTATTTGGTCTATCAGCGGACTCACCGCACCTGGATGAGGCCCTGAGCCATCCCAGCTATGCGAACGAGCAGGGGCTGGCGCGGCACAACCAGCGGCTCGAATTTCTGGGCGACGCCGTGCTGGGGCTGTGCGTGAGCGAACATCTGTTCCAACGCTTCCCCAACGCCGATGAGGGCGTGCTCACCAGCATCCGCGCCCAGCTGGTCAACACGGACGCCCTGGCGGACTGGGCTCGCGAGCAGCAGATTGCCGAGTCACTGCGGCTGGGGCGGGGCGCCGAGGTCAGCAACCTGCGCACCAGCAACAACGTGCTCGCAGATCTGGTCGAGGCACTGATCGGCGCAACGTACCTGGACTGCGGCCCCGAGCGGGCTCGCGCGGTCTGCGTCAGCTTCGTCGAGCCGCGGCTGGAGCTCTTGGCGAGGGAGCGCACCCGGCTCGATCCGAAGACGGAGCTGCAGCAGCGCGTGCAGGCGCTGGGGGGCGCGGCGCCCACGTACTCCGTCGTCGACTCGGGCGGGCCAGCGCACGATCGCTGGTTCGTGGTGCGGGTGCGGCTGGGCGACGGCTGGGGTGCCGAGGGCAAGGGCCGCTCCAAGCGGCTGGCAGAGCGTGAAGCGGCACGCCTGACGTTGATCGAGCGGAACTGGGTGGGGGATGCAGCGGACGGCGCCGGCACTGAGCCGCCGCCCGCGCGCGAGCCGCCCGCCTCCCAGGCGAGCGGAGCGCGCTGATGGCAGCGTCAGGTTGCAGCGGCTCCAGCGGACCCAGGTCGCGACGGCAGCTGCTCGCGCTGCTCGCGAGCGGGCTCGTGCTGCTGGCAAGCAGGCAGAGCCGGGCTGGCAGCTATCTCGATCGCGCGGGTCTGCTGATCAGCGAGGCCATCCGGGACAATGAATTTCTGGCGCGGCGCCTCGCCGATCGCGAGCTGGCGCGCCTCGTCGCTCGGATTGCCGCCGGGCGCCTGCAGGCCGCCAAGGAGACGCAGGTCCCCAGGGAGGCGCTGCAGGCCCATCCCCACCTGTTGCTGATGCTGGAGCACTACGAGCGCGCCGCCGCGGCCGCACAGGCCGGTGAGGCGGCGCGCTTCCGCGAGCTGGTGCGCAGCGCTCAGCAAGAGGAACAGCTGTTTCGCGGTGTGCTGCGCGAGCTGGGCTGGACGGTGCCCCCCGCGAAATGATGCGGTTCGCCGCCGTGCCGTTGCTGCTGTGCGGCGGTTGGTGCTGTCAGCTGGCTCGCGCCGAAGCGGACCCGAGCGCGGCGCCGCTGGCGCGCGTGGGTTCACTGGCGATCGAGGCTTCGGCGCTGTCGGCGCGCGCCCAGCACCTGCTGCCGGAGCAGCGCGCGCGGCTGGGCCAGGACTGGCCGGAGCAGCGCCGGCGGCTGCTGGCGGAGGAGCTCGTGCCCGGCGCGCTCTTGCAGCTCGAGGCGGCGCGTGTCGATCGTGGCATCTTCTCCGCGCGCGACCGTGCCCTGGCGGCGGCGCTCGGCGCCGAGCTGCAGCGCGAGGCGCTGGCGCGCGGCGTCTCTCCGGAGCAGCTGGCGCGCCGCCGCGCCGCCCAGGAGCGGCACGACGCCCTGCCGGCCATCCTCATCTGGCGCATCCTGGTGCGCAGCGAAGCGGACGCGCTCGCGCTGCTGAAGGAGCTGGGGCAACCCAGCGAGAGCAGCTGGTCGCGCCTGGCGCGCGAGCGCTCCATCGACAGGGCCACCCACATGCGCAGCGGGAGCCTGGGCTACGTGGCGGCCAGCGGTCAGACGCACATGCCGCAGGTACGAGTCTCGCCCGCGCTATTTGCGGCGGCGGCGCAGGTCCAGGACGGGCAGCTCGTGCCGCGGCCGGTGCCGGAGGGGACGGAGTTTGCCGTCATCTGGCGCCGCGCCAGTCGGGCCGCGCCGGCACCAGTGGCGGAGCTCGCAAAGGTTGCGGCGCCCGCAAAGGTGCCGGGCGCCGCATCGGCCGCCGCCGCGGAGCTCGGCGCGCAGCTGGTCAGCGAAGCTGCCGCGAAGGAGGCTCGCGCGCTCGTCCAGCGGCTGCGCGCCGAGCGGCTGCGCGAGCATCAGCCCGAGCTCGTGGCGGGGCTGGAGCTACGCTCCACGGCAACTCAGGACGGGACCGCGCCGGGGCGGATGCCGCCGTTGGAGGCGCGCCCCGTGACGTTGACCCCGCGCCCCACGGACTCTGGCCTGCGCTGAGCCAGTACCGCCACCTTGGACGCCGGCACCCTTGCCGCTGCCCCTGCATGGGATCCAGCGGCATGTGACGGGGCCGCGTGAGACGGGGCTGCATGTGACGGGGCCGCGTGAGACGGGGCTGCATGTGACGGGGCTGCATGTGACGGGGC
>JAICQL010000242.1 GCA_025937895.1 Polyangiaceae bacterium
ACGACAGATCGACGCGCAGGTAGCGCAGTGCGGCGCTGAAGGCTTGCTCGCGCGTGTAGCGCACCTCTGCCTCGGCGCGCGCCAGGGCCGGGCGCGGCAGCGCACAAAGCAGGCCACACGACGCGGCCAGCGCCACTACCAGACCCCAGCTCGCTCGCCTAGCCACCCTCGAGGCCCCTACTCTGCCTTGCCGGGTTGGGCCAAGAAACTCGCGTCTCTGCCGATGCCGCCGGCGAAGGCCGCCCACGCTGCGAAGCCAAAAGTGACCAGCATCTGCCCCAGATAGATCAGGAACACGAACAGCGCGCCCTCGCCCAGCACGTGCTCGCGCGCGTAGAAGACGGCCAGCCCGGCATAGAGCGAGAACTGAAATGCGCCGACGAAGCCCGGGGCATTGGGCATCAACACCCCGAAGATGGCCAGCACCCCCGTGACCACGCAGGCTCGCGAGAAGCTGAAGCCCTCCAGGCCGCTGCCCCAGCCCAGCAGCCAGGTGCAGGCCGCGTTGAGCAGCCAGTAGAAGACCGTTGCCAGCAGGAAGGGCACGCTGTGGCGCACCCCCGACAGGAAGCTCAGCCCCTGCGCGAGCCGCCCCAGGCGCTGAGCAACCCAGGCGGCAAAGGGCGCAGAGATCAGCCCCAGCACTCGCTCGAGCAGGCGCTGCGCTGCCTCTCGCCAGAGATGAAAGGCGACCATGACGAGCAGCGCCGCCGTGAAACCGAGCGTAGCCACGTACGCGCCGCCGGGGATGATGGACACACGGATGGGCAGATCACCGAGGCTGTCGGGCAGCGGATCGAGCGGTGTGGCAACAGACAGCGCCACCAGCAGCATCAAGCTCAGCACCAGCCCGTCGACGATGCGCTCCGCCGCCAGGGTGCCGGCGGCGGCCCAGGCCGAGATGCGGCCTCGCTCGCGGATCAAGAGTGGGCGCACCACCTCGCCCGTGCGCAGCGGGAACATCAGGATCGCCAGAAAGCCCAGGAACGATGCTGCCAGCACCCGCCGCCAGCTGACCTCGGCGAGCGGCGCGAGCAGTAGCTTCCAGCGCGCGGCGCGCACCAGATGCACCCCGCTCCAGCCGAGCAGATACACGCCCACCGTCCAGCCGCGCAAGCCGTCCCAGAGCTCGCGTGCAGGCACCAGCGGCATGGCCCCGGCGTGCAACATCCAGACGAAGACCGCCGCGATGGCCAGCGAGATGCCGAGCTTTGCGAGCAGCGAGCCCAGGCGCACGGACGGCTGCGCGAGGCTGAGCGGATCGAGCTCGCTCAGGCTGCGCGGGGGCTGAGAGCCCGTGGCCGCCTGGCTGTCGCGCCCGGGCGTGGTCGAGGGGGTCTCGGTCACGGGCCGGCGTATAACCTTTTCCGCTCGCCAGCGCTGCCCGAGATCGAGCCCGGCGCTGCGGGCTCGCTCACCAGGCGCTCCCCGCCAGGATCTCGCGCGGGCCCTGCGCCAGCAGGGCGGCCAGCTCTTCGTCGCCGTACAGGCGGCGCAGCCGCTCGATGCCGCGCGCCACCTGCTCCACGTCATCGGGCCGGTGAGCGTCGCTGCAGGCTGCATGATACAGGCCGCGCTCCAGGAACTGCTCGGCGCAGCGCTGCGGCCGCCGACCGTATTTGCCGATCAGCGCCGCCACGTCGAGCAAGGCCACCGCGCCCTGGTCGAGCAAGCGCTCCAGCGTGTCTGGCTGATCCCAGAGCGCGCGATAGCGCTCCGGATGGGCCACCACCGGGGTCAGCCCGCGCTGGCGCAGCTGCGCGAGCAGCTGATCCAGGCGCAGCGGGAAGCTGCTCTCGTAGAACTCGAGCAGCACCGCGGCCTCGCCGGGGTAGGGCAGCCCCTCGCCGGACAGGAGCCGGTGAAACACCACGTCGTCGAAGAAGTGCTCGCTGCTCAGCGCGCGCTCGGGCCGCTCGCCAGCGCCGTCCAGCTGAGCCTCCACGTCAGCGTAGGCGGCGCGCAGCCGGGCAGCGGTGTTGTCGAACAGCCCCGGTCGCATATGTGGCGTGGCGATCACTCGTGCGAAGCCCAGAGCACGGAGCTCGCGCAAGATGGCCCGGCCCGCGTCGAGATCACGCGCGCCGTCGTCCACCCCGGGGATCCAGTGACAGTGCAGGTCGACGAAGCCGGCCATGCCTCAATCTACGGCGCTGGGCAGCCGGGGCCGCGCCAAATTCTCTCGCCCATCCTGCCACTGGCGGGCCGGAGCGCCGCTCGTGCTCCCGTTGGCGCGTGGTTTGCTGATACAAGGCGCTGCGCCAATGCCCACCGACATTGCGGGTGTCCCGTCCAGCCTCTGGCACTCCTTGCTGCAGCGCCGCCGCGTGCTCGTCTGCGCGGGGCCGGGCGGCGTGGGCAAGACGACCACGGCGGCAGCCCTGGCGGTGCTCGCCGCGCGCTCCGGGCGCAGGGTGGCCGCGCTCACCGTGGACCCGGCGCGCCGGCTCGCCGACAGCCTCGGCATCCGCGACCCGGGCGCACGCGCGGAGGAGCTGGATCCAGTGGTGTGGACCGAGCCGGGCCAGCCCCCCTCCGGCGGGCGGCTGAGCGTGATGATGATGGACACCAAGCGCACGTTCGATGAGCTGGTGGAGCGCCACGCCTCCAGCCCGAGCGCGCGCGATCGCATCCTGAACACTCGCCTGTACGGGTATCTCTCTGCGCACCTGGCGGGCGCCCATGAATACATGGCGATGGAGAAGCTGCTGAGCGTGAGCCGGGACGAGGCCTTCGATCTGATCGTGCTCGACACGCCGCCTACCCACGACGCGCTGGACTTCCTGTCCGCGCCCGAGCGCATGGTGGGGGCGCTGGATAGCTCGGTCCTGAGCTGGCTGGGCCACGCCTTGCAGCCGGGACGAGGCCTGAGCCTGGGGCTGGTGGCGCGTGGGGTCTCGCGCGTGCTGGGCACCATGGGCCGCATCACCGGCCGTGAGCTGCTGGAGCAGCTGGCGGGCTTCATCGTGGAGCTCAACGATCTCTTCGGCGGCTTCCGGCAGCGCGCCACAGCCGTGGCCCAGGCCTTCCGCGGGCCGGAGTTTGGCTTCGTGCTGGTGTCCAGCCCGCGCCTCGGCGCGCTGAACGAGAGCCTGCGGCTGGGGCGGCAGCTGAGCCTGGAGCGCATGACCCTGGACGCCTTCGTGGTCAACCGCGTGCCGGCCGCAGGCGGGGACGCGAGCGCGGCCGAGGTGGAGCTGGCGCTCGCGGCTCACCTGCCCGGCTGGGCCGCGCCGGGCACGGTGCAGGCCATCTGCCAGGTGGCGGCGCAGCAGAGCGCTCGCCATCGCCAGGCGCTGGAGCGCCTGGATGACATCCGCACGGAGCTGGCGAGCCTGGGGCAGGAGAGGCGGCCGGAGCTGGTGCTGCTACCGGAGCTGCCCGCCGACGTGCAGGGCATCGGCGCGCTGCACGAGCTGGCCCATGCCCTGTTGCAGACGGGCCAGCAGCAGTAACTGCGACGGCCTTCGGCACAGGCGTGTGTCAGTCGTCGCGCTGCCGGCGATTGCGGTAGCGAACGACCAGCGGCACCGACTCGAAGCCGAACGTCTTGCGCAGCTGATTGCTGACGAAGCGGCGATAGCTGTCCTTGATCTCCTCGGCGGCGCTGCACATCACCACGAACACCGGCGGTGAAGCCTGCGCCTGCGTCATGAAGAACAGCCGCGGCGCGCGCGTCTGGCCGCGCGGTGGCGGCGTCTTCTCCACCAGCGCCTGCAGGAACTCGTTCAGCTGGGCGGTACCAATGCGCTGCGAGTACTCCTGGAACGAGCGCTGCACGGCGTTCATCAGCTGGGTGATGCCCTCGCCCGACAGCGTGCTGGCGCTCACGATCGGCACCCAGGGCGCGAAGTGCAGCTGGCTGCGCGCCGACTCCAGCGCGCGCTTGCGAGCGTCAGCGCCCAGCAGATCGATCTTGTTGAGGCCGACCACGATCGCACGCGCGCGCTCTGCGCACAGGCCGAGCAAGCGCGCGTCCTGCTCGGCGAGGCCAATCGAGGCGTCGCACATCAAGATCACGACGTCGGCGCGGGCCACTGCGCGCAGCGCCTGCATCACGCTCTGCGACTCGATATCGTCCTCGATGCGGGACTTGCGCCGGATGCCCGCGGTGTCGACCACGAGGTAAGGCCGGCCCTTGAAGGTCAAGCTCACGTCCACCGGATCGCGCGTGGTGCCGGGACGATCATCGACCAGGCTGCGCTCCTGTCCGCTCAGGCGGTTGAGCAGCGACGACTTGCCGGCGTTGGGGCGCCCGATCAGCGCCACCCGCGGCACGGCTGCGGCCGCAGTGGCCTCGGCCTCGCCCTCGGCCTCGGCCTCGACGTCGGGGTCGGGCTCCGGCGGCAGGGGCGGCAGGTTCTCCAGCAGCGCCTGACCTAGCTCCGCCATGCCGCGGCCATGCAGGGCGGACACGAAGATGGGCTGGATACCGAGCGAAAACAGCTCGCTCGCCTCGGCCTCCAGGGCCGCGTTGTCCATGCGGTTGGCCAGGTAGATGACGGGCTTGTCCGTCTGCCGCAGCATCTTGATGGCGGCTGCGTCCGCCTCATTCGAGGCGCTCTGCGCGTCGAGGACACACAATACCAGATCGGCCTCTTGCACGGCAGCGCGCACGTGCCGCTGGATGCCGCGACCGATGGCGTCGGTGTCGTCGGGGTCGAAACCGCCGGTGTCGATCAAGGTGAAGGTACGGCCGTATACGTTCACGTCGGCGTAGTGACGATCCCGCGTCACGCCCGGCTGATCGTGCACGATCGCCACCCGCGTGCCGAGCAGGCGGTTGAACAGGGTACTCTTGCCCACGTTGGGGCGGCCCACGATGGCCACAATCGGGATCATCGACCTCTTGCCCCCTGCAACTTGCTCAGCTTGTCTTGCACCGTCAGCTCCACACCGGCTCGAGCACCCCCCATGCTGGGCCCCGGCAGCCCTTCTTCAGCAATGCCGTACACCACCTCCCCGCGCCGGGTAACCACCCAGCTGCGCGCCGCATCGTTCGCCGGCGAGCGCTCGGTCAGCAGCAGCGCCTCGAACGGAGCCCGCTCCAGACGGCGAGCCTCCGGCTGCCTTTCCAGCGCGTGCAACACGTCCTGCGCGGACTCTGCGTCTGCCCGCAGCACCACGGCCACGCGCCAGCGCTGGTCGCCCGAGCGGTAGTAGCCCAGCGCGCTCGGCCCGAACCCGGGCACCCCGAACGCCTCGTCGAGCAGCAAGCGCACGCCAAACGGAATGCGATCCGCCTGCGGCAAGTGGCTGACCAGGGCGGGCAGCGTGTCGGGAGCGCCCAGGTGCGCGAGGATGGCGCGAGCCACGCGCGGCAGCGCAACGCGGGCCGCCTGCTCCCGGTGGGCCGCCGGCACTCGCTCATCGACCTGGCGCAACCACAGGAGCTCACGACCGCGCCAGGCGAACGCGCTGTCGCCGCGCAGCACCAGGGTACCGGAGTCGAGCGCGCTCGCGCCCGCGGCGATCTCTTCCGGATCGCCCTGCCCCAGGATCATTTCCGTGAAGCGCGCGTAAGCGCCCAGCTCATCGCGATGGCGCGACAGCACCCCGTCGATGCTGCTCTCGCGATCCTGTCGGTGCAGGTAGTGAAAGCGGACGACCCGCGCCAGCTGCGCGCGCTCCTCACCGCGACAGCCGGGCCCCAGCACGCGCTCGCACGCGCGCTCCAGCGACTCGCGGGCTCCCTCTCCGTAGGCCACCGGGGGCGCATGTGGATCGAGCTCGAAATCCCCTGCGCGCTCCGGCAGCTCGCCGCGCTCCGCGCGTGACTCGTTGCCCCGAGCCAGCGGCGCTGCACCCTCGGCGGGCTCGAGCGCGAAGCTCGCCCGGTTCAGCGCGGCGCGCCCTTGCTCCCCGCCGGAAGAGGGCGCGGGCGCGGGCGCCTGGCACCCGGCGGCCAGCACACACGCACCGAGGGGGGTGAAAGCTCTGAGCACGCTGGCCGCATACTCCTCTGAGCACCTCGCACGCAAACTCCTCGGCGCCAAAGCACCTCAAAGCGCCCTCACGCGACCACAGTCGCTCCGTCGCAAAGCTTGCACAGCATGGAAATCGTTACTCATCGACCATATCCGTCCACCGCGATATCACACGGAAATTCTCTGCCTCCTGGGTGCGGAGTGCAGGCATGAGGCTTGCTGAGAGCAGGCTCGCGATGTTTGCGCGACGAGCACCCCTCCCGGACACACCGGCCGGCGGCCGCAGCAGCTGGAGTGCCCCATCCCGGTGCGCCGCGGTGCGGGGTTTCACCCTGATCGAGCTGATGGTGGTGGTGCTGATCATCACCGTGGTCGCGGGACTGGCCATGCCGTCGGCGGTGGTGCAGCTGAGAGAGCGCCGGGTGCAGGAGGCTGCGCGCAAGATTGCAATGCTGTATCGCGAGGCCCGGCTGCAGGCCGTGGGCAGGGGCGCAGCGGTGCTGCTGCGCTACGAGGACGGCGAGTTCAACGTGCTGGAGGCCGTGCAGGGCCCGCTGGCGGATTGCCCCGCAGCCCCGGTGCCGAGCTGCAACCACCCCTGGGTCTCGGAGCCGACGCTGAGCCGGCGCTCCGCCACCTATGCGGCCATCGCCAGCAGCGGTGATCTATCGGCGATGACCCTGGACTTCAAGGATAGCGCCGGCAACGCGCTGTCGGAGTTCGAGGTCTGCTTCAGCCCCAACGGGCGCGCCTTCTCGCGCTCGGTCATCGATGACGGGACACCGCTGCAGCCGCTCAACCAGGTGTTGACCGGGGCGTTGCGCCGGCCCGGCATGGGCCGCGAGCGCACGGTGATCCTGCTGCCGAACGGCACGGCGAGGTTGTCAGCCCAATGAG
Source organism: Polyangiaceae bacterium (assembly GCA_025937895.1). Classification (GTDB taxonomy): domain Bacteria; phylum Myxococcota_A; class Polyangia; order Polyangiales; family Polyangiaceae; genus SZUA-265. Next base: position 6,825 of record JAICQL010000242.1, read on the forward strand.
CACGAAGCTCTCGACCCGCCGCGCGCGCCAGCGCGGCTACACCGCGGTGGAAGTGTTGATGTCGATGTCCGTGCTCGCCGTCGGCGTGCTCGGCATCTTCTCGATGGAGAAGATCACCGTCGCTTCCAACGTGCACGCCAAGAACCTGGCCATCGCCACTCACATCGGCCAATCCTGGCTCGGCGTGCTGGAGGCCGAGGCTTCACTGTGGGACGCCAGCCCGAACAGCATCGCGCGCACGACCTGGCTGGCGTCGGCGCCGACGCCGCCCGACTGGTTTCGCCCCGCGGCGGTGGCAGCCAGCGCCTTCGGACCGGACTTTGACGAGCTCGGCAATCCGGTGGGAGGTGACGGCCGCTTCTGCGTCGACCTGCGTATCTCGCCGCTGACGGGGCCTCTGGAGGAGGCGAAAGGCCAGGGCCTGAGCCGGGTCGAGGTGCGCGTGTTCTGGATTCGCGATCACGCTGCGGCCACCTCGAATTTCTTGCCACCGGAGTTCCCTTGCGACCTTGCGCCTGCCCAGGTCAGCACCGACGAGCGAGCGAGCCAGCTCCATTTGGTCCATCTCTCCGGCGCCGTGCGCCAGGTGGTGCCATGAAGGCGCGCGTGAGCAGCCGGTCTCGGCGCGGCTTCACCCTGGTGGAGCTGATGGTGGCGATGGTGGGGGGCCTGTTCGTGTCGATGGCGGTGTTCACCATCGCCAAGCAGTCGTCACGCTTTGCCATGCGCCAGTCGCGCGTGTCGGACGCGACCTTGCAGGCGGTCGTGGGCTTCGAGCGGATGCGGGCCGACATCTCGCGCGCCGGCTTCCTCAGTACGCCCAATTTCGCCGCTGACCCGACCATCTGTCGTGCTGCTACCCCCTACCCCGCGGCGTTGCAGAGCCTGGCCAGCGTCTTGATTGACCCCGTGCCACCCGGTCTCTCCCCCGAGATCACCGTGAATGGCTTTCAGCCGCAGCGGCTCGTGCTGGGCGGCAGCTACACCACCGGCAACCAGTTCGGCGTGGCCGAGATCAGCGAGGGCCCGCCGGTGCAGATCGTGCTGCAGCCGAAGCGCCAGGCCATGATCGAGATCGGCTATGAGGCTGCGCCCACGCGGGAGACACTGCTGGCGGTGTTCCAGCCGGGCCGCGTGCTGCGCGTGCTGGATGAGAGCGGCCGTTCGCACTATGGCGTCATCGAAGACGCAGTGGGCGGCGATCGTCCGACGATCATCCTGGCCCCCACCCCCGCCCTGCGCTTCGGAGGCGTGTGCGGCATCAGCGGCCACGGCACCCGAGCCGTGGCCAGCGTGGTCAACATCATCCGCTACGACGTGCGCAACCTCATCGACAGCGGGCTTCCGGAGTACGCAGCGATGTTCCAGGGGGGCCCGACATACGAGGCGACGCGTCGTGAGCTGGTTCGCGAGGAGCTGGATCCCGACGGCGCTCCGTTCGACGGGACGCTGGAGCTGATCGCAGAATACGCCGTGGACCTGGGCTTCTCGCTGTTCGTGCGCCAGGGCAACGCGCTGGCCGCCATCCCCCCGGCGGGAGTGGCCGATTACGCCGGCCTGGTGCGCCCGCCGGGCCAGGGCCCGCAGCAGATCCGCGCCCTGCGCTTCTGGCTGACCACACGCTCACAGGAGGCGGACCGCACCGAGACCACCGACTATGTGCCAGCGGTGCCCGGCCCCTCCCGGCTGCGCATGAGCATGCACCCGAGCGACCCCACCCAGCCGCCGTTCGCGCGCGTGCGCACGCTGCAATCGACCATCTCCCTCAACAATCAGGCCGCGGTGCTCTGGTGAACCCGATCGCTACTCCACTTTCTGCTCCGCAGGCGGCGCTACGCCGGCTGCTTCGCCGCCGCGCGGAGCGCGGCATGGCCGTCTTCCTGGTGGTGCTGGTGCTGACCATGGTCACCGCCATCGGCGTGTTCTCGATGCACTCCGCGGGCCTGGTCGACCGCGCCACCGGGTTCCATCGCCAGAACGTGCAGTCCGCCGCCATGGTGGAGTTTGGGGCCAGGGCCACCGCCACCTGGCTGGGGCCGAACAAGACGCAGATCCTGGCCGCCACCGATGGCCCGGCACCCATGCAGATTGACGGCTGCAACCCGAAGCTGGTGGCGGCAAACGCTCGCGCCGAGTGCTGGGTGGTCAAGAGCGCGTCGCTCGCGTCTCAGCTGGAGACCACCGCCCCCATCGCACCCAGCGATGGCCTGCTGGGGCTGCTGAGCTCCCCCAGTGACAGCACGGTGATCCGCGCCGAGCTCGGCACGGAGATCACCGAGACCTTCGACGCCAACGCGGGCGTGCGCCCCGGCTCCACCGGCAAGCTCAAAGAGATCACGCTGACCACCCACTCTCGCATCTTTCCGACCGATGGCAGCACCCTCAACAGCTGCCAGGCCGCCGGGCGCGGCGCCATCAGCCAGCAGAAGCTGCGCGCCCACGCGATCGTCCACTTCTGAAAGAACCCTCCATGTTTCCAGTCCATCGCCTGCCCCTTCCCCGCTCGAGACGCCGCGGCTCCCTCCTCGGCCTCGCCGCGCTCGCGCTGCTCGGCAGCTTCAGCGGGCGAGCTTTCGCGCAGGCTGCCGAGGCAGAGACCCCGGCGCCGAACGTGCTCCTGCTGGTCGACAACTCCGGCTCGATGGAGTTCAAGATCGACGGCGCCTTCCCGGCGTGTGTGCCCAACAACACACCCGCCACGGAGAAGAGCCGCTGGATCGAGCTGGTGGAGGTGCTGACGGGCAGATTCCAGCAATACTCCTGCTGGGCGCAGGATCGCAGCACCGCCGCGTTTCGCGACGAGTTCAGCATCAACGGCATCCCGCCTTACGACTTCGGCTACGTGAACCCGTACCACCGCGCGCTCAGCGGCAGCTGCCTGGTAGGCCCCGGCGCGCTGCCCAGCCCGAACATTTTCTCCTTCCCCGCGAAGGGGGTGAACACCTTCACCCTCGGAGCGGGCAACGTGGTGACCCGCCCCGCAGCGGCGCTGCTACCGACATTCGCGGGCTGCCAGCCCTTCAACCAGCTGGAAGACGGCTTGCTGGACGTGTTCAGGAGCAGCGTCCGCTTCGGGTTGATGACCTTCGACGCGCGGGTGAACCCTGGGACGGGCTATGCGCCGGACGGTGTGTACTCGAGCGCGGCCACCCCCGATTTCGCCAGCGGCATGGACGGCAACTGGAGCTACTTCCTGCCGAACAGCCCTGCCACGGGGCACCCCGCCAACTGCAGCTTCGACGTCGATCACGAGGTCGGAGCTCGCAACCCGGCTGCGCCCCCCTGGGAGGGCCGCATGATCGCCTTCGGCTCGCCCACGGCCAACGACAGCGAGCAGCGCAACGCATGGATCCAGCAGACCCTGCTGGCAACCCGCCCCTACGGCGCCACGCCCATCAACGGCCAGCTATACGACGCGCGCGACTTCCTGTTCAGTGAGAATCGCGCCGATCCGCTGACCCCGACGGAGAAGTTCGGGCCCAAGGACGACGTCTTCTGGCGCGCTGACGACTGCCGCAAGACGATCATGATCCTGCTCACCGACGGTGAGCCGAACCTGGATCTGCGCCCGTATTGCGATCAGAAGCCGCCGCCTCCGGAGACACACGGCCGCTGCCCCTACCCCGAAGACTCCGCCACGGTAGTGCGCAGCTTGCGGCTCTCCGCGCCGGTGCCGTCGATGTCCGTCGAGACGTACGTGGTCGGCTTTGCCCTGGGCGAGGTGACGCCCTTCGGCGCCGGAGCCCCGGTGGAGTGCGGCGAGGTCACGCTGGCGCAGTGTGCGGCGCCGCAGAACAATGACTTTGACTCGTATCCCGAGGGCAAGCGGGTGCAGGCGTGCTGCCGGCTGAACGAGATCGCGGCCGCGGGGCGCCCGGTGGACAGCGACGGCAGGCCGGCAAAGGCCTTCTTCGCCGAGAGCGGCGACGAGCTGCGCTCCATCTTCAACGGCATCCTGAATGGCGTCGTACGCGCCGCCACGCGCACCAGCCCGGTGCTGGACTCGAGCGGCGATGGCAGCAGCCGTGGCTTCAAGTTCACCGCCTCTTTCCAGACCAAGCCGCCGCCCCAGGTGGATCGTGCGCTCTGGGCAGGGCAGCTCCAGCGCCACCGCTTCGTGTGCGACTCCACGAGCCTGGAGTCCGAGGAAGCAGAGCTCGACCAGACCGAGGGTGACGACTTCGCATACAACCTCAACGAGAACCAGGGCTCCCGCCAGTTCTTCTCGGTGGTGGGCACCGGTGGGGTGAGCAATCGCAGGTCGATCCGTCCGGAGCTGACCACTGACAGCGACGGGCTGGGGCTGTCCAGCGGGGACACCGTGCACGCCACCTCACCGGGCGCGTTGGCTCCGCTGATCCCGCCCAGCGCGATGGAGCTGGTGGATAACGTCAGCTGCAGCGACTCGGCTGCTGCCTGTCGCACCCGCGTGCTCAATCACCTGGTGGGTGTGGACAACGGCGATGGCGTCTCTCGCTGCTACAGCAGCGGCTGCCGCCTGATGGGCGCGATCGTGCACTCCACCCCGACCGTGGTGCCGGGCAAGCCGCAGGACTCGCTGCGCGATGAGTCGTACGAGGCGTTCATGAAGGCCATGGCCGACGACGAGCGCCACAGCGTGCTGTACACCTCCACGGTGGACGGGATGCTGCATGCGTTCGACGTGGCGCCCTACCCGGACAGCGCGAGCGCCGCCACCAATGCGGTGGATGACTCGAGCCTCAACGAGCTCTGGGCCTTCCTGCCGCCAGCGGTGTTGCCCTCGCTGCGCAGCCAGTATCCCGACAATCCGCTGGTGCTCCTGGACGGCGCCCCTGTCGTCAAGGACGTGGTGGCTCGCACCAGCGGCACCACAACCCGCTTCGAGCGCCTGCAGACCCAGGCGATCGCGGGTGACGGCGAGTGGCGCACGGTGCTGGTGCAGAGCTACGGCACGGGCTCCGTCGATGGTGGCTACTTTGCGCTGGATGTGACCAAGCCCGAGCCCGAGCCCGGCGAGGGTCCGCGCTTCCTGTGGCAGCTGACCCGCACCCAGAGCGACGCCCGGCTCTTCGGCAATGGCGGTACGCCGCTGATCACGACCGTGTTCCTGAAGGACGGCACCGATGCGCCGCGCGAGGTCGCCGTGGCCGTGCTGCCCGGCGGGGACCTGGCGCCGAGCTCTTCCTCGCTGGTGGCGGCCA
>JAICQL010000297.1 GCA_025937895.1 Polyangiaceae bacterium
CAGGCGCGGCACGAGCGGCTGCCGCCCCGCCGCCTCGATCGCGCCACGCAGGAAGCCAAGCAGCGGATCGATGCGCGCCCAGATGTTGTAGTCCTCGCAGAACAGCCCCGTCCAGTAGCCGACCCCGGCGATGTGATGGCGGCCGTTCTTCTTGATCAACAGCGGACCGCCCGAGTCACCGGCGCAGCCGTTGGAGCGAGGCGCGCGCCCGTCCGTCTTCAGTGAGTCAGCGCGGATCGCTGGATCGAGCATGCCCGGGTTCGGATCGTCCTCATGGAAGTCAGCCTCCGTCGGTGTGCCCACGATCGTGACCCGGCCACGGCGCTTGATGCCCGCGCCCTCCACCTGAGTGATGTCGGCGGTCAGCGCGCGGCTGCCGCCCCAGCCCACGATGGTGGCGTGGTCCCCCTCAAAACGCCGGCCCACGCGCTCGGTGAGCAGCGGCAGCGGCGCAAACGGCAGCTCGCGATCGAGATACACGACGGCCACGTCGGGATAGTTGAGCGCCGGATCATAGTCGGGGTGCACGAGGAAGCTGTCCACCCCGGCGAGCTCCGACGCCTCTCCAGGCGGTGGGATGTCGGGGATGGGGCCGTCCGGCGGAGCTGCATCCTCACCGAAGTAGACATGAGAGAGCTGCGGGACGGGGCCCGGACGAATGCAGTGCGCGGCCGTCAGCAACACGCGCGGCGCGATGTAGCTGGCGGTGCAGCGCGTGGCACCCGCGGCGTGCTGCACGCGCAACATCACCACCTGTGGGAAAGCTTCCGTCTCCTCTCCGCGCACGATCGACTGCTCGCGCTGCTGCAGTTGCTCTGCGTCTTCCGCCTCTCCGCCGCAAGCCAGCAGTCCACCAACGATGAGCCAATGCCAACCACGGTCTTGCATGTGAAACACCTCGGCTGCCAGTTTACCATGGATCGAACACGCCAGCTTCGAGCCGCTCTCACCTGCACCGACATGGTTGATGCAACATCGCACCGTTCCCGCGATCTTTTGCCATGAGGCGAGCGCAGAGCTTATAGAGCAACGGTGAACCAACGACTCCAAAGCGCGTGCGCCGTGGCGCTGCACATGCACCAGCCCTTGATCCCCGCCGGTGGGGAGGAGCTGACCCGGGCACGGCTGATCAGCAACCTCGAGCACATGCGAGACCATCCGGAGCTGCCGGATGCCCACAACCATGTAGCCTTCCGCGACTGCTATGGGCGCGCGGGGGACCTGATCCCGGAGCTGCTGGACGAGGGCAAGGCGCCCCGGCTCATGCTGGAGTACTCGGGTACGCTGCTCGAAGGGCTGGCGCGCATGGGGGCGCAGGAGGTGCTCGAGAAGCTGCGGCGCATCACCGCGCCGGGGCCTTACCGTCACGCCGTGGAGTGGCTGGGTGCGCCCTGGGGCCACGCGGTGGCACCCTCCACGCCCGTGCAGGACTATCGCCAGCACGTGCTGGCCTGGCGGCGGCACTTCAGCGAGCTATTTGGTAAAGAAGCACTGCAGCGCGTGCGCGGCTTCTCCCTGTCGGAGATGGCGCTGCCCAATCACCCCGATGTCGCGTACGAGCTGGTGCAGAGCCTGCTCGCGGCGGGCTACGAGTGGCTGCTGGTGCAAGAGCACACGGTGGAGGAGCCGGACCCTGGCAGACCCCCTGCACGACCACACCTGCCGCACCGGCTGGTGTGCCGCAACTCGCACGGCGAGAGCGCCAGCATCATCGCCATCGTCAAGACGCAGGGCAGCGACAGCAAGCTGGTGGGACAGATGCAGCCCTACTACGAGGCCAAGGGCCTGGGGCTGGCAGAGCTCGGCGGCAGGCGCGTGCCACAGCTGGTCACGCAGATCGCCGACGGTGAGAACGGCGGCGTGATGATGAACGAGTTTCCAGGAAAGTATCGCCAGGTGGTACGCGAGAGCAGCGGCTCATCCACGGCGCTGCTGAACGTGAGCGAGTATCTGGACCTGCTGCGCAGCCTGGGGGTGGACCTGGCGCAGCTGCCGCTCCTGCAGCCCCTGCACCAGAAGCGCATCTGGGAGCGCTGCCCGCCCGGAGCCGGCCCCGAGCGCCTGGCGCAGGCGCTCTCCGAGCTGGAGCGAGAGGGCGGCGGCTTTCACGTGGAGGGCGGCAGCTGGACCAACGACATCTCCTGGGTGCGGGGCTATGAAGGTTTGCTGAACGAGATGCAGCAGGCCAGCGCCCTGTTTCACGAGCGCGTGGCGTCGAGCGGCGCTGCAGCGGACGAGCCGCGCTACCGCAACGCGCTGCTGCACTTGATGTGCGCGCAGACCAGCTGCTTTCGCTACTGGGGTCAAGGCCAGTGGACGGAATACGGTCGGGAGCTCTGCCGGCGGGTGCGCGAGATCGCGCTCCATGACTTCTAGCCTCTCGCGAGCTGAGTCTGGCAGCGAGCGCTGAGCGCGTGCGCTGACGCGAGCTGCAGTCTCGAGCTCTAGCCGCTAGCTGCGGAGGTCGCCTGGCTGAGCGCCTCGATCAGCTCCTCGCGCGAGAAGGGTTTGGCGACGAAGCCCGCCAGATCGCCGGGCAGGAAGCGCGACCGGAACTCGTCCTGCGCGTAAGCCGTCAGCAGCACGACCGGCACGTCCGCGCGGATCTTGCGGAGCGCGCGCAGCGTCTCCTCACCGTTCATGTCGGGCATGGCCAGATCCAGCAGCACGATGCTGACCTCGTCCGCGCGCTGCCGCAGCAGGCGCTGGGCCGCCACGCCGCCGTCGGCCTCCAGCACTTGATAGCCCAGCGAGCGCAGCACCTCACCGGTGACGGTGCGTACCGCTAGCTCGTCATCCACGACCAGTGCCGTGCCGCGGCCGCGAAACGCCGCGGTCGAGCCGCTGGCTGGCGGCTCCGGATGGAGCTGATCGACGGTGGAAAGCGGCAGCAGCACCCGGAACACGCTGCCTCGCTCGAGCTGGCTGTGCAGCAGGATCGTGCCGGAGTGGCTCTTGACGATACCGAGCACGGCGGCCAGGCCCAGGCCGCGACCGGAGAACTTGGTGGTGAAGAACGGATCGAACAGGCGGCTGCGTACCTCATCGCTGATGCCGCAGCCGTCGTCCTCCACCTCCAGATAGGCATAGCGACCGCCGCGCAGGCTCGTTGCCAGACAGGCCTCGCGCAGGGTGGCCTCATCCACGCTGGCCAGGCCGGTGCGCACCTGGATGGTGCCGGTGCGCTCGCCGATGGCCTCCGCGGCGTTGGTGACGAGGTTCAGCACGATCTGGCGGATCTGCGTGCGGTCCCCCCGCACCGGGATCGGCTCCCCAGCAAGCTCCAGATTCAGGCGGATGCCCTTGCTGGTGGACGCACGCAAGAGCTGCGAGATGCTGCCGACGATCTCGTTCAGATCCAGGGTGGCCAGCAAGAACTGCCCCTTGCCCGCATAGCTGAGCAGCTGGCGCGTGAGCATGCGCGCCTCCAGCGCGCTGTCGCGGATGATCGCCACGTGCTCCGCCTGCGGGTTGCCTGCTCCGAGCTGCTGCAGGCACAGCTCCGCACGCGCCAGGACCACGGCCAGCAGGTTGTTGAAGTCATGTGCGATGCCCCCCGCGAGCACGCCCAGGCTCTCCAGCTTCTGCGCGTGCAGCAGCTGCAGGTGCGCGGCCTCCAGCTCCCGCGTGCGCTGGGCCACCAGCTCCTCCAGCTGATTGCGGTAGCTCTCCAGCTCCAGCTGCGCCCGCCGGTGCTCGGTGATGTCCGTCAGGTAGACGGCCACACCGATGATCCTGCCCTCCTCGTTGTGGACCGGACTGTACACGTCCTCATACGTGCGCCGGTCCATGCGCGTGTCCCCGTACTGCTCGATGACGGAGAAGCTCTCGCCCGCGAGCGCGCGATCGAAGTTGGCGCGCGCACGCTGCCGATCATCATCGCGAGCGATGAGCTGCAGCATGTTTGCGCCGACGCTGATCTGGACCCCCCAGATCCGCAGCATGGTGCGAGCATGGTTCTCGTTGAAGGCGAGGTAGCGGTATTGCCTGTCGAGCGCGAAGATGACGATCTTCTGCGGGCTCTCGATCAGTGCGCGCAGCACCGCCTCCGGCTGCTGAAAGCGGTCCTGACCCTTGCCCCCCGCGCCGGCGACACTCTCCGGGACCTTGTCTTGCTCCCTCAAGCGGCGCGGACGCTAGCCCAGGCGCCAGAGCTGCGCCAGCCCCGTGGCAGGGCACAGAGCAGAAACGGAACGGCGTGCAACACGCCTGCAGCCGGAAACACAGCTCGGCTGAGCGCGGAAGGCCAGGCGCGACCGGCCGCGCCGCTCGGGGCGCAGCCGGCCTCCGAAGCGCAGCTCGTCGCCAGCCGCTCGGCAGCTGGCAGACGAGCCGTGCCGCCCGGGCCTCAGGGCAGCGGCAGCCCGGGGGTGTGCACGTCCGCCACCAGCAAGGCGGGCTGCGGCGTGCCGGGCTGCAGCCCGAGGGTACGGCTGAACGCCGAGGCGGTGACATAGACCTGGTGGCGATCACGCCGTGTCGCACCGAACACCGCGCTCGAGGGCGCATCCAGCAGCCCACCCTGGGCCAGCACGCGCACGTGCCCCGCTCGGCTCACGGAGGCGACGCTGTCCGTGGCGTTCACGTTGACCAGCAAGGTACCGCCGCGATCAAAGGCGATGCCGTCGGCTCCGCACAGCCGCACGTCTTCGGCAAAGACCGCCACCGACGGGCTGGGGCCACGGGTGCGCACGCGCAAGATCGTGCCCTGATCGGTGTTGGAGAGATAGACGAAGCGCTCGTTGCCGTCGAAGGCGATGCCGTTCACGCCCAGCGGGCGGAAGAGCAGCGCAGGGGCCGCCGGATCGCCGGCGAGCAGCGGGCCCTCCACGAACACGCTGGTGCCTCCCTCGGCATCTATCTTCCAGAGGCGCCCGAGCACTGGATCAGTGACGAATAGGTTGTCATCGGCATCGAACGCCAGATCATTGGGGCCTCCCGCGGGATCCAGCGCGGCCACCTGCTCTGCCGGCCCTGGCTGACACGCACGCCAGACGAACGCGCCCTCCACCGCCGGATCCAGGCTGGTGCTGGCAGTGTACACGCAGCCGTCGCGCCCCACCTTCACGCCCAGCGCGAAGATCGAGGCGGGCAAGGTCGCGAACTCGCTGACCACGCCAGCCGGCGTGCGGCGGCGGATGGCGCTGCCGACGGAGATGTACAGGTTACCCTGCTCATCGCTGGTGATCGACTCCGGGATCTCGCCCTCACCGAACGCGAGCAGAGGGCGAAACACGAGCCGCTGGGCAGCGGACCCGCCGCCGAGCCCGGCCTCCCCGGCGCCTGCCGGCGTGTCATCGGGTGATTCACCGCTGGCCGTGGCCTGTGCCGCGGCCAGGAGCGAGAGAGCGCACACCACACCAGACAGCAACCAGAGCTTCTTCATTGATTCCCCTTTCGGTTCCCCCCGGATCGCCCACGACATTCTGCATCAGCTGCGCCGGCGTTCCACCGCTCACCCCCCCACATCAGCTGACGCTTCCCGTCATCGCGAGCGCGCGGAGCGCGAACATTGCCACGCCTCGAGTTCAAATAGGCAAATTTCGTATTCTCTGTTTTTCCCAGTAATTTCCCTTGACTACCGCCCCACCCGGCAAGCCCGTCGTATTCTGCTGAATACGCATTCGTGAGATACGTCATGGCGCGTTCGCGCGCCCGTGGGACAACTCTATCGTGGCCCCCAGCACGCGCCCGCGACGCTCCCGCGCTCCCGTCGATGTCTTTCGATACAGGGACTACCGGGAGTTCCTGTCGGCGTTCTACGCACAGGGCAAGGCGGCAGGGCTCTCTTACCGCAGCTTCGCGCGCAGCGCCGGGCTGGGCGCCCCCAACTACCTGAAGCTGGTGATCGAGGGCAAGCGCAACCTCTCGGCGCAGATGGCAGAGCGATTTGCGCGCGCCTGCCGGCTCAATCAGGAGGCCACCGAGTATTTCAAGCTGCTGGTCGCCTTCAGCCACGCAGCGGACGATGTCGAGCGCAACGAGCTGCACGAGCGGCTCAGCCGCTTTGCCCGCTTCCGCTCGGCGCAGCCGCTGGAGCTGGCACAGAAGGACTACCACTCGAGCTGGTACATACCCGCCATCCGCGAGCTGGTGACGTGCCCGGGTTTCGTGGAGGAACCGGGCTGGATCGCCGCGCACCTGGAGCCCAACATCAGCGAGCGAGACGCCGCCCATGCTCTGGACGTGCTGCAGCGGCTGGGCCTGCTGGAGCGCGACGAGAGTGGAAGGCTGGTGCAGGCCGCGCGCGCGGTGACCACCGGGCAGCAGGCGAGCGGGCTGCACCTCCGCAACTATCACGCCGAGCTGATGCAGCGTGCCGTGCACGCCATGCACCACCTGCCGGCTGAGGAGCGCTACATCTCGGCGTTGACCTTGAGCGCCAGCGCCGCCACCTATGCCGAGGTGCGCCGCCGGGTGCTCGCGTTCCGTCAGGAGCTGATCGCGCTGTGCGACGCGGACCCGGACCCGGCGCGCGTCGTTCAGCTGAACCTCCAGCTCTTTCCGCTCAGCCGCTCCATTGCTGCCGGCGCGGACATGCCGCCCGAGCCCCCTGCCGCGCGCTCCTCCGCGAGCCGTACTTCCTCCGTTCCTTCCAAGAAAGACTGACGCTCATGATCTCCCTCTGGTCCTCTCGCACCTGCCCCGAGCACCCCCCTCGCCTGCCCCGGCGCGCTCGCGGCTGGCTTCTTGGCTGCGCGCTCTCGGCGGCGCTGGCGGGGGCCTGTGGCGGGCAATCGCTCAGCACCGACACGGGCAATCCCCCGGTGGTCGGGCAGAAGCTGCACCTGACCGCCACGGCCACGGGCGTGCTCGTCACCGGCGAGCCAGGAGCCGTGCCCGGCGGGGCGCGGGTGGACGTGATCAACACGGCCACGGCACAGACGGCGAGCACCACCGCGGCGGACGACGGCTCGTTCCAGGTGGAGCTCGAGGGCTCCGGTGGCGACGAGCTGCGCGTGTACGTGGGCAGCGGCCAGCAGAGCTGGCGCGCGCGCTTGACCTCGGGCGGCACGAGCGCGCCGGAGACCGGCATCGAAGGGCGGGACTTCTTGCTGAGCTCTGCGCAGGGCTACACCCTGGTCGCGGGCACCCAGCTGCGGGTCTCCTTCGACGATAACCAGCTGACCTTCAATGCGGGTTGCAACACCGCATCCGGAACGTATTCGCTCTGTCAGGAGCGCCTGTGCGTGGCCGACCTGGCCACCACAGACATTGGCTGCGACAGCCAGCGGCATACACAGGACGAATGGCTCGCCGACTTCTTCGTGGCCTCACCTCGACTGAGCATCGCCGGAGCAACGCTCACCCTCGAAGGGGCGAGCGCCACCCTGGAGCTGCTGGATCGCGAGCTGGCCGATCCAGACCGCCCGCTCACCGGGCGCGTGTGGAGGGTGGACACGTTCTTCGCCGGTGACGTCGCCTCGAGCGTGCCGCTGGTCACCCCGCCCACCCTGGAGTTCAACGGCGATGGCACGTTCCGGGTGTTCGACGGCTGCAACGGCGGCAGCGCCGAATACACGCGCAGCGGTCAGACGCTGAGCTTGGCTCCGGTGGCATTCACCGAGATCGGCTGCCCTGGTGATGACCTGCCGCGCGAGCGGATACAGGAGCTGTTCCGCCCCGGAGGCGAGATGTCAGTGGAAATTGAGGCCAACCGCCTGCAGTTGAAGCGCGGTGCCAGCGGACTGGGAGCGCTGACGGACTGAGCTCCCGGCGGGCGAGAGCCGCGCGCTGGCGCGGCTCTTGCTGCCGGAGCGTCCGTGACGGCCGCTCGCGCCAGGGTCGGCACTGCCGGATGGTCGCTGGACCGCACAGCCTTTCCAGGCGGCCGTGCGGGCGCGAGCGGGCTCGAGCGCTACGCCGAGCACTTCGACACCGTCGAGATCAACTCGACCTTCTACCGGCTCCCGCGCGCGGCCACGCTGGAGCGCTGGCGCGACAGCACTCCGCGCAACTTCGAGTTTGCGATCAAGGTACCGCAGGCCATCACCCACGAGGCGGGGCTGGTCGCGGTCACGCGGGAGGTGCGCGAGCTGTGCGCGCTGCTCGCGCACCTGGGCTCCAAGCTGGGGCCGCTGCTGGTGCAGCTGCCGCCCAGCCTGGAGCTGGAGCCGCGCGTGGCACGCCGCTTCTTCCGGCAGCTGTGCACGCTGGCGCCAGCGCCGGTGGTGTGCGAGCCGCGGCACCAGAGCTGGTTCTCGCCGCGCGCCGAGGCGCTGCTGCAGGCGCTGGGCGTGGCCCGGGCGGGCGCAGATCCGGCGCTGTGCGCTGCGGCGGCCGTGCCCGGCGCGGCCAGCGCCATCACCTATCATCGCTGGCACGGCTCGCCTCG
>JAICQL010000108.1 GCA_025937895.1 Polyangiaceae bacterium
GTGGGTGGCGTGTCTTACGTGATCCAGCATGCCTGCGCCTTTCGCTACGACGGCTTGCTCCTGTTGCTGTACGGCGGCGCGCTCTGGCTGCTCACGCGGCCGTCGCTGAGGTCGGCGACTTGCGCGGGGCTGGCCATTGCCGTGGCGCCGCTCGTTTCGTTGAAGAGCGTGCTCTTTGCGCCGCCGCTCGCGCTGTTCTCCATCTTTGGCCGTGGCGATCGCTCCTGGCACCCGCCGCTGCGCTACCTGCGCCGCGCCGCAGTCAGCGCGGCGCTGAGCTTCTGCCTGCTGGCCGCGCTGCACTGGTGGGCGCGCGGCAGCGGTGAAGCCAAGAGCGAGCGGGCCGTGGGCGACTACGCGCAGGGCATGTTTGGGTTTCGCTTGCCCATTCACCGCTACAGCATCCTCGAGCGCACGCTCGAGGATGACCCGAGCGCCTGGTTCCTGGTGCTGGCGGGGGGGGTGCTGCTGCTGGCCGCTACCTTGCGGCCCAGGGCCGACGTGCGGCGCTCCGCGGCGCTGGCCTTCCTGGCAGGTGCGCCACTGCTCAGCGTGCTGATCTATCGCAACGCCTGGCCTTATTACGTGGCGGGCGTGCTCATGGTCAGCGTGTCCTGGATCGCCACCGTACCGGCGCGCTGGCTCAGCGCCACGCGCTTGCCGGTGCGAGCAGGGGTGGTGCTGGGGCTGCTTGGCTTCAGCATGTACTCTGGGCTCGAGTCCTACTCGTGGTACCTGGGCATCAACGAGCGGCTGCTCGGCGAGCAGCGCCGGGTCATCGCCGCCGTGAAGGCCATTTTCCCCGAGCCGGTCCCGTACATCGACCGCTGCGGCATGCTCGCCTCCTTCCCCAAGGTGAACCCGTTCATCACCACCTTGACGGCAGGGCGATACCGAGCCCGGGGCGTACCGCGGTTCGAGGAGCTGCTGCGCCGCGCGCAGCCGCCTCTGCTGCTGGTCAACATCAATGCGCTAGATCCGAGCCGGGAGTGGCGTAGCGGCGCGCACGCGCTGATGCGGCAGGATCTGGCCCTGCTGTCTGCGAACTTCGTTCCGCACTGGGGGCCCATCTGGGTCGCCGGAAAGAACCTGACATTGCAGGCGGAGGAAGAGGCCTCGTTCGAGATGCTGATCGGCGGCACGTACACCCTGGAGGCCGAGCAGCCCCTCAGCATCGATGGCCGGCTCGTGCAACCCGGGCAGACCGTGCAGCTAGCACAGGGCCCGCACGCCGCGCGCGCCGAGCACGCGGGCACGGCACGCCTGCGCTACGGCGATCATCTCGCCAGGCCCGCAGGCAAGCCCGCCTCGACGGCGCTGTTCGAGGGCTTCCACGCCAACCGGCCTCTGAAGCTGTTCTGACCGAGAGCCGTGGTACGGCTCACTCTTCCGTATCTTCCGCGGGCTCCTCTGCCCCTGCGGGCAAGCTCTCTCCGTGCGAGACACGGAAGCGGTGCAGAGTCAGGCGGTCCTTCGGCGAGGACACGCCCAGGCGGGCCTCCACCCCCTGGCTGCCCTTGGGCAGGTCGACATCGTGATGAACCGCCCGGCGCTCCTTGGGCGCGAGCGTGATCGACTCCCGCTGCTTGAGCACGCCACGGCCCTTCTGCACCAGCTCGAGCCAGAAGGACCCGCCTGTTTCGCCGGCTTCGACCTCGACGTCCACTCGCAGCGGTCGCCCCCCGGGGACGGGCAGCGCGTTGCTCTGCACCGTCGCACCCTCGTCACAGCCCGTGAGCTGCACCACCGAGCCCGTGCGCTTGGCGCACTTCGGCAGCTTGAAGTCGCGCCGCTGCGCCAGATCCCGGTCCGTCCACGCCCGCAGCTGCGCCTCACTCGGGCGCTCTTTCCCGCACTCCATCAGCACCTTGGCGTCAGCCGAGATGCGCTCGAAGGGCACGTAGCGATCGGTGTAGAAGCCGTCTGCGCCCGCCCGGCTCAGGCTGACGATGTCCTTGTGATCGTTGACGGTGTGGACCAGGACGGGAGTGCCCGCGGCGCGCATGCGCTCGGCGAGCCAGGGGGTGAAGCGCTTGGAGTTGATCGCCACCGCGAGCAAGCGCTGCTGCTTGACCGCTTCCTCGATCTTGGCGTCGTCCACATCACTCTGGCTCACGTTCAGAATCATGTCCGTGCCCAGCGACTTGCTCAGCTCGGCGACGCCAGCCAGCTCCTCGAGCCCTCGCGCCTGCAGCACGATGCGGCTCTTGCGCGCGGAGTTGGACCCGAGCAACCGGGAGAGCGCCTGCTCCACCTCCTGAGAGCCGCCGGTATCGAGCACCAGCACCACGTCCCCCAGCCGGTCCGCCTCTGCCAACAGTGCGGAGAAGCGCGGGATGGCGAAGCGGTCGGCGAACTTCTGGGACTCCACCTGAGCGACGGGCAGATAGGTGACCTCCTGCTTCAGGCCCGCGGCCTTCTCGTCGCCCTCGTGAAAGCAGACCAGCTCGTTGTCAGCGGTCACCTCCAGGTCGATCTCGAACCAGCGGAAGCCGCGCGCATGATTGCAGCGCAACGCTTCCAGGGAGTTACTATGATCGACCCCGTCGATGCTGCCGCCGGCGCGCGCGATCAACAGCCCGCGCTGGACGCCAGCCGGAGCCGGAGGCCGTGCCGCCGTGCTGCCCCCTCCCTCGCTCTTGCAGGCCGGCAGGCAAGCGAAAGCCAAAAGTGCGCCCAGGAAGAGAGGTCTGAACATGTCTAGTGGTCGTCTCCCCGCAGCCGAGACAATCCCGGCAGGATGGGCCGGTATTCAATCAGATCGAGCGCTCAGCGCCAAGTATCAAGGGGCTTTCGCCACCACCAGAGCCCGGTGCACTCCTCCAGGCAGGTGCTCCCCGCAGCGAGGAAGGCGTCAGCAAGCTCCGGGCCGAAGAAGAAGCGCACCAGCGTCCGCCCCCTCGAGGGGCACCAGCTCACGAATGGCCTTCAGCAGATTGCCGGCATGATCCTCGCGCGCCACCAGGAGGTCATATTGCTCGGCGTGGCGCCGATAGACATCTCGAGCATCAGGCATGGGGCTCCTGTTTCCGTGTGTGGAGAGAGTACGGATGCGTCCCACATCGAGACTGCCGCAAGTATGAGCCCCTGCCATGCCTCGTGCACGGCGGCTCGCCTCCTGTCATGCTAGCTCGAGTCGCGCGGGCGCATGGCCCCCGCGTACGGCCTCTGACCGGGCGAGGAGCAGACGGTGACGGCACGGCGAGTCAGAGAGGCCAGCACGGGGTATCGTGCGCTGCTGGCGGTGCTGCTGGTGCTGTGCGACAGCGCGTGTGGCGACACGCTGGAGTGGCAGACCAGCAATTCGGTGCTTCCGGCAACTCTGAGCTGCAACGAGCCAGTGCCGGAGCCCTTCCTCGTCGAGACATTCGGCGTCACGGAGCCTGTGCCTGCGGCACCGGATGCGGCCGAGCTGATGAGCCTGGGCGTCGCCGACCTGGAGAACCGGATCGGCCACGGCTTGCTGGCCATAGACCCACAGCAGCGGCCGTACGAGGTGCAGGTGCCAGAGCGCTGTGTGCCGCTCGGTCAGGCGTATTCGACGATCGCGAAGATCTGCGTGGATGCTTCCGGCGACGTGTCAGGCCTGACCATCGTCATGAGCTCGCTACCCATCATCGACAGTCAGCTGCCGTATGTTCTTTCGCTCTGGCGCTACCATCCGTACCTGGTGGACGGAGTCGCGACGGCTTTTTGTTATGACCTGAAGTACAGCGTGCGCTGAACAGGCGCGTGACGCGCGCGAAGGGGCTGCTCAGGGTTTACGATTCGCCAGAGCAAGAGAGGCAGGAGTGCGACGAACGGCAGCGCAGGGCGGAAAATCGCCATTTGCAGCAGAGGGACGGGAGCCGAGTGGCCCCTGGCCCCAAGTAGCAAGCGCAGGCTGCGTGCGGCTGGTCACGAACCGTTCGCAAACGGTTACGAGGCGCTCAGCTCTTGCGCTTGACCACGCTGGTCTGCTCGTAGTGGCGCATCTCGCGGATCTGCGAGATGAAGGGCCGCACGGCTTGCAGGAAGGGCCCAAACTCGGGCGACTTGCGGAACCCCTGCAGGTGGCCATCGGCCGAGTCCCACTCGATGCGCAGCAGGAACCAGCTGGGCTCCTCCGTGCAGCGCGAGAGCTCGTAGCTCAGGCAGTGGGCTGAAGCATCCAGCGCGCGGCTCGCCTGCTGGTAAGCGCTGACCAGCGCGTCGGCATCAGTGACCTCGTAGCGAATGTATTCGATGATCATGCGCGCAACATCCGCCGCGGTGGGGGCGGCGTCAACGCACGCAGGGCCCCTCGGCGAACCGTGGCCAGGGCGGCAGTGCGAGACACCGTCTGCATTTCACCCCGGCTCGCGCGCTGAGATGCTACCAGGCGGCATGGCAGAGCGAAATCTGGGGGATGCGTGGCGGGCGCTACCGGCGGGTGCGCGCGCTGCTCTGGAGCAGCAATGGGCCGGGCTGGCCGCCGGAGGTTTGCCGTGTGGCAGCGCGGTGGCGGACGGCACCGGTCGCGTGCTCGCCGCGGGGCGCAACCACACGTATGATCCAGTGGGCGCGCTGGAGACGCGGCTGCGCTGGCCGCTGCAACACGTGGGGATCGCTCACGCGGAGCTCAACGCGCTGGCCTTGTTGCCCACCGAGAGCGAGCACGCTGCGCTCACGTTGTGGGCGACGCAGCATCCCTGCGGGATGTGCGCAGCGGCGGTGGGCTTCATCGGGCTGGGCAAGGTGGTGTTTCTGGCGGACGATCTGTCCGACGACTCGCCGCCCGGTGACATCGTCAGCAGCCGCGGTCAGGTGCCGTATCAGCCCTTCGGCGATCTGCTGTGGTGGACGATCAGCAGTCTGCTCTTTCTGTACACGCCGGCGGTGCTGGCCGGTCTGGACGCTCGCAATCTTGCAATGAACCGCCAGCGCTATCCGGAGCTGGTCCGCCTCACTCTGGAGCTGGCCGAGTCAGACACGCTGGCCAGCGCCGCGCGCGCTGGCGCTTCCTTGCCCACGGCGCTAGCGCCGCAGCTCTCCGCGCTGGTCAGCGTGGCGGCGGCGCCGCCCCGCATCGGCTGACGGCGCGCTGGCGCTGAACACCGGCTGGCGCTCGAGTCGAGCGTGAGCGCTGGCACGCACGGTGTGAGGCCCGCGGGGACGCCGCAGAGCGGTGGGCCCTGCCGGCAGGGGGCCGCGTTCGCTGGAAAGTTCCCGGCTGGTCGTGGGCTTTTCTCCGCTCGATTCCAGGCAAGCTGGGCGCTATACGCCACGGGATGACGCAGCAGTCGTACGCCGCCGCCCAGCGCCGCCGCACCATCGCCACCATCGGCCTGGCGGGGGCCATCCTGGTCGGAGCCGGTCTGGCCGCCTTTTCCGGTCCGGGCTCGAAGCAGGTCAGCCCTGAGCCCCCCGCGCCCGCCGTCAAGCCGCCACCGCCCAAGCCCGTTGCTGCCGCGCCGGAGAAGCCCAAGCGGGAGAAGCGCAAGAAGAAGGCGGACAAGGAGAACCTGATCGACGAGAAGGTGGTCTGGGACGATCCGCCGGAGTGGAAGAAGCTGCCGCGCTCGGGCATGCGCTACGCCAGCTACGAGATCCCCGCCGCCAAGGGCGATCCGCGCATCGGTGAGCTCAACGTCTTCATCCTCAGTGGTGACGTGGAGTCCAACATGCAGCGCTGGATCGGCGAGTTCACCAAGCTCGATCTGAAGACGGTGGTGCGCAAGGAGCGCAACGTGAACGGCATGGCGCAGCACACCGTGGAGATCCCGAAGGGCCACTTCAGCGGCGGCATGGGCGACACCAAGGCCAGCGACAACTATGGTCTGCTCGGTGCCATCGTCCTGGCGCCCTCAGGCGCAGAATATTTCTTCAAGCTCACCGGGCCGAGCCCGGTGGTGAAGGCCGCGCGCAAGCCCTTCTACAAGATGCTGGACAGCATCCACGTGGAGAAGCCAGCGGCCGCAGCCGGGGCAGGGGGCACGTCAGGCCTGGCCGGCGCCGGTGGGCAATCCGCCACCTCCGCGCCCGAGCCGGCAGCGCCGTCCGCCACCACCCCACCCGCTGGGGCTGGCGGCGCTGCGCAGCAGTGAGCGCGCGCCGCTCGCCCGCTCAGTCCGGGGTGAGCGTGACGGGATACACCACCGTCGTTTCGCTCGCGCCGGGCGGCGGTGGCTCGAACACGGCGGTGTACATCGACTCGCGCATGCACTGGGTGAACTCTGGGTCATCGAAGCTGGTCTGGCCCTCGCCCTCGCGCAGCGCCACGCGGTCCACCACCCCGGCGTCACCGTCGCCGACGATGGCAAACTCCAGCACGACCTTGCCGCTGGCCGTGGGCTGCCGCGCGAGCAGCTCATCATAGCACTCGCGGGCGACGGGGATGTATTGCTCGCGCAGCACGCCCCGCATGTATTGCTGACGCCGCTCCTCCTCTTCCGGAGTGAGCGCAACGGACTCCGTGGACGGTGCTGCTGCAGCGGGCGGCGGGGCGGAAGCCGGTGAAGGCTGTCGCTCTGCGGCCTGGCTCGCCGCGCGCCGTCGCGCGGCGTGCCTTCGCACTGCATCTGCCACCCGTCGCGCACGAGCGCGCTCGTCTGCCGCCGCGCGAGGATCTGCGCCTGGCGTGCTCCGGCTGGGCATTGCTTCCACCGGAGAGGCCGCGCCAGCAGGCTCTGCGCGTGGCACTCCGTCGGCACCGATCGCGCCCGTCTGTCCGGCGTGCAACGTCAGCTCCTGCGCGCCGCTCGACAGGCGCACGCTGCCGTGCTCGACCGACACCCACAGCAGCCCACCGATGGTGGCGCCGGCACCGGCGATTGCCCAGCCCTTGTTCATTGCCTCTCCTCTCTCCTGCTCTGCGATGATCACGCGGAACACCGTGCCGAGCACGCGGACGGTGCCGTGCGGGGTGTGCACCCGAAAGTCGACTCCGCTTTGCACGCGGTACGTCACCGCGCCGCTGCTCTGCCGTACCTCGTCGCCCGACCAGCGCACGTGCGCGCCGCTCGCCAGCTCCGCAACTGCGCGTTCGCCGATGGTAACGGTGCGAGGCTCCGCGGCGAGCACGTCGCCCTGCCGCGCCGGAGCTGACGGCAGCAGCAACACGCCAGCCAGCGCGAGCGCGGCGGCTGGCACCAGCAGCCAGCGCAGGCTGCGCGCGTTGCGCCACCAGGGCTCGATGCGGGCGGGCTCGGGCCGTGCCGGGTCGCTCTGCAGCTGTGCCTGCGCGGGCATCTGCAGCTGTGCCAGCACCCGCTCGGAGAACCCGGGGGGAGGCTCGGCAGCGGGCCAGGCTCGTTCCAGGTCAGTGCGCTTCATGGTGAGGGTCCTCGGTATTGAGCGAGCGCTCTCGAGAGCCTGGCGCGCGCACGAAACAGCCGCGTCTTGACCGTGCTCTCATGGGTCTCGAGCGCCGCGGCGATGTCCTGGACGGCAAAGCCGTGAAACTCGGCCAGCACGAACGCAACGCGCTGATCGGCGGGCAGCTCGGCGACGGCCGCCGCGATCGCGCTGCGCAGCTGTGAGCGCTGCGCGTCGTGCTCGGGGCTGGCGGGGCCCGCGGGCTCTTCCGGCAGCGCCCAGCGCTGCTCGCGGCTCCGCTTGCGGCACACGTCCAGCGCCAGGCGGGTGGCGATGGTGAGCAACCAGGTCGAGAGCCGCGCGGTGCCGCTGGCGTCAAACGCGGGCAGGGCGCGGAGCGCGCGCAGGAACGTCTCCTGAGCCAGGTCCTCGACCTCGGGTCGCGCGCCGATGATGCGCGAGAGCAGCGCGAACACGGCGCGTTGATGGTGCTCCACGAAGGCGCGCAGGGCCGCTGGCTCTCCCGCCTGGCAGCGCGCGAGCAACTCCGCAGCGAGCTCGCCATCGGCGCAGGCTCCGGCCATCGCGAGCATCGCTGCCATCATCCGTTGCACGAACGGCGGCGGGGAAGGTTCCCGCGGCTGCGTGATTCACCCAATTTTCGGGCTGAAGGCCGGCGGTGGCAGGTCTGCGCGGCGGTCCTCACCGGCGCGCCACGTTTACGCCACGGTCGCCGCCGCGGCCGGCAGCGAGGAAAGCGCAGCCGGGCCAGCGCGCCGCGGAACGGAACTTGCGTGGGCTCAGCCTCGATGATGCAACGAGACCACAGGTCAGGCGCAAGCCCGGCGGAGCGGGGCCGCTGCGCTCCGAGCACAGAGGGCACGAGCCAATGATCGGCTATCATTGCTCGCACGAGCAGCATCCACCCAGTCGGCTGCTGGCGCTGGTGCGTGCCGCCGAGCAAGCCGGCTTCCAGGCGGCAATGTGCTCCGATCATATCGCTCCCTGGAGCGTGGGGCAGGGGCACAGCGGCTTTGCCTGGAGCTGGCTGGGTAGCGCGCTGGAGGCCACGCGCCTGGAGCTCGGTACCGTCTGCGCCCCCGGTCAGCGCTATCATCCCGCCATCATCGCGCAGGCCGCGGCCACGCTGGCCGAGATGTACCCCGGGCGCTTCTGGCTGGCGCTGGGCACGGGGGAAGCGCTGAATGAGCACATCACCGGCGGCGCCTGGCCTGACAGGGCGGCGAGGCGCGCCCGCTTGCGCGAGTGTGTGGACGTGATGCGGGCGCTGCTCGCGGGAGAGACGGTGACCCACCGCGGGCTGGTCACCGTGCACGAGGCCAAGCTCTACAGCTTGCCCCGCACCCCGCCGCGCTTGTTCGGAGCGGCAGTGTCCGCCGACACGGCTCGCTGGGTGGGCAGCTGGGCAGACGGGCTCATCACCGTGGCCCGCCCCGAGAAGGAGCTGCGGCAGGTGGTGGATAGCTTCCGCGAGGGGGGCGGCGGCGGCAAGCCCATGTTCCTGCAGGCGGCCATCTCCTTCGAGCCCACGCAGGAGGAGGCCCTGAGCGAAGCCCATCGCAACTGGCGCACCAACGTCATTCCCTCGAGCGATTTCAACGCGGACACCTGGAGCCCCGAGCTGTTCGACGCGGCAGCGGCCTTCGTGCGGCGCGAGGACATGGCGCGGGCGGTGCGTATCTCCGCCGACCCGGGCCAGCATCGCGCGTGGCTCGAGCAGGATCGCCGGCTGGGCTTCGAGCGCATCCTCGTGCACCACGTGGGCATGAACCAGCCGCGCTTCATCGAGGCCTTCTCCCGGACGGTGTTGCCAGAGCTGGCGCAGCGCTAGGAGTTGCTGGGCCCATGGGCATCGCCTCGGGACGTCGCCTCAGGGCGTCGGCTTGCGTCAGGACATCGGGTTCGGGGGGGCGGACGCATCCGACGGCAGCGGGATGAACTCCTCCGAGTCTCCGTCCGGCAATTTCATGCGCCCCGCACGCCAGTCCTCCTTGGCCTGTTGCACCCTTGCCTTCGAGGAGGACACGAAGTTCCACTCGATGAAGCGCTCACCCACGGGCTCGCCGCCGAAGGCCATCACCCGCGAGGCGCCGAGCGCGCGCAAGGCGGGGGCGGCCCCCGCCCGGAACACCAACATCTGCCCTGCCTCGAAGCGCTGGCCATCGACCTCCAGCGCGCCGTGCGCCACGTACACTGCCCGCTCGGAGTGCTCGGCGGGCAGCGCTGCGCGCGCGTTCTCCGCCCTGTGCCAGTCTAGATAGAACATCGGTGAGTGCGTCGCCACCCTGGCGCGCAGCCCGTAGGCAGT
Source organism: Polyangiaceae bacterium (assembly GCA_025937895.1). Taxonomy (GTDB): domain Bacteria; phylum Myxococcota_A; class Polyangia; order Polyangiales; family Polyangiaceae; genus SZUA-265. The sequence goes on from JAICQL010000108.1 coordinate 9,605, forward strand.
ACCGGCCAGCAGCCGCCCGCGCGTGCCGTCCTGCTCGTACGCGGGCAGATCTTCCGGGCCGTGATGCGCAAAGCTCGGTGCCATCTCCTCGTGCTCGGCGGGCAGCGCCACCCAGACCTGGATGGCGTCGATGCGTCCGCCCTCGCGCCGTGCCCGCTCGAAGCGCTCGGAGTGGGTGATGCCGCGCCCGGCGGTCATCCAGTTGATCTCGCCGGGCTGGATGGGCTGCTCGGAGCCGACGCTGTCACGGTGCATGATCTCGCCGTCGAACAGGTACGTCACCGTCGAGAGCCCGATGTGCGGGTGCGGCCGCACGTCAGCGCTGCTGGGGATGCCGCGCGCCAGCTCGACCGGCCCCATGTGATCGAAGAAGATGAACGGCCCCACCATTCGGCGCCTGGCGAAGGGCAGCAGGCGGCCCACGCTGAAGCCGCCGAGGTCGCGCTTGCGCTGAGGGATGACCAGCTCGATCATGGGGGCTCCAGGACGGTGACTACCATGGGCCATGCCGGCAGCCCTGTCCACCCCGCCGCTGGCCATCTCACGCCGCTGGCCATCTCGGTCGCGTGCCAGGTGCTCAGCCGAAGCGTACGATCAGTGCCGCGCATGCCGGCACCCTGTCCTTGCCGCGATTGAAGCGATGAGGTCAGGGTGCCGCACGGCCGTGCATCGGCTCGCGCGACGCTCGGCGCGCCGTTACGCTCGCGCACTCAGCGCGGAATCGCGGAGCCGCTGGGCGTACCCGAGCCCGAGCTGCCGGAGGTGCCGCCGCTGCCGGCGCCCATGCTACCCGAGGGGGACGTGCCCGAGGGCGAGCTGCCCGAGGGCGAGCTGCCGCTGGAGCGACCAGCGCCACTCGTACCGCTGGGCGAAGTGCCCATGTTCGAGCCAGACGGCGGAGTACCCTGGGTCGAGGGCTGCGAGCGAATGCTCGAGCCGTCACCCGAGCGTGCATCACTGCCGCTGACGGGCGACACGTCACTCTGATCGAGCCCCATGGTGGAGGCCAGAGGACCCGTGACCTGGCCCTGGTTGATGAGGCGCTGATTCAGCGAATACTGCTGCTGCAGCATGGCCTTGAGCCCAGCGCGGGTCTGGGGGCCATAGACGCCGTCGATCTGACCCTTGTAGTGGCCCCGGTCCTGCAGCGATTGCTGCAGCGAGCGGATCTGCTCCGTGCCCAGCGTCTGCAGGTCGATGATCGTCGCATCGCTGCCGAACACGCGCTGGACCTCTGTCGGGTCAATGGTCTGTGATCCAGAGCTCGAGCGAGCGCTGGACCCGGGCTGCAGGCTCGCGGATTGCGAGCCACCGGTGGCGCTCTGGCTACCGGCGCTCGACGTGCCGGTTGCGCTCGAGCCGCTCGTGGTGCCGCTACCCTGCGCGCTGCTACCCGAAGCAGAGCCCTGTGAGCCCTGTGCGCTGCTGCCGCGCTGTGTGTCCTCCGAGCCGCTGCCCTTGGCCCCGCTGTGCTGCTTGGAGCCGCTCTGCTGCGCGCTGCCGCTGTGAGAACCCTGGCTGCCAGTCTGCGAGCCCTGGCTGCCACTCTGCGTGCCCTGGCCCGAGGAGCTGCTCGAGCTGCCCTGTGCAAGAGCGATGGCAGGCATCAGGATGACCGCGCCAGCGGTGGACCGCAGCACCCTTCTGAATTTCTCGTGTTGCATAATGACTCCTGGATAATCGATGGTTCGCCCAGGAATTGCAGTCTTCGTGCCACCGGCGTGAAACGAGAGTGAAGCGCGAGGTGCATTGACGCATCGTCAGTCAGTCGATGCGATGGGGCCGGGCATTACGCCACGATGAGGCAGGTTGTCCGGAGCAGGGCTCGAGTGCGGGGCGGGCCTCCTCCTCAACGAACCTCTGCCACTTCAACTTGCACCTGCTCGAGGGGGCAGCTCAGTGGCGGAAGATCGACCTCTTCCAGCTTGCCGATGAACGCTCCCGCGAAGAACCGCGGCTCCGTCCAGACGACGCGATCGCAGGTGGCGCGCACCGAGACATATACCGCCGCGTCCCTCTTCTCGACGTTCGAGGGCCAGCCGGCATGGGCGCAGTAGTTCTTGCCTCCCGAGCGGCAGCGAGCAGCGCGGGGCGAGATGCTTTGCCGCAGTCGCTCTCGATACTCCTTGGCTTCACGTGCTGCCGCTTCCTTGCGGCGGGCCTCTTCCTGCTTGCGAGCCTCGGCCTCCTGCTTGCGGGCTTCCTCCTTCTTGCGCGCCTCTTCCTTGCGAGCTTCCTCTGCCTGCTTGCGGGCCTCTGCCTGCTTGCGGGCTTCGTCCTCGCGCTGTTGAGCCGCCTCGCGCTGTCGCGCTTCTTCTTCGTTGGCGCCATCAGCGGCAGCGACCGCAGCCGGTCCCTCAGGGCTGGCGCTGGTCACCGCGGCGGCCACGCCGCCCAGCGCCGCGCTGCCATCGCCGCTGGAGCGCTCGGAGGCTGCAGCAGCGGCAGCCTCCTCCCGCTGCCAGCGCTGGCGCTCCTGCTCCTCGCGCCTGCGCTCCTCACGCTCCTGCTGCTCGCGCATTTCGGCTTCTTCCCGTGCGCGCTGCAGCTCGGCCAGGGCATCTTGCTGGCGCTGGCGGGTCTCGCGAGCTTCGGCTAGCCCCTCCTGCACGCCCATGGCCACGGCCTGCATGCCCTGCTGGAACATCGCGAACGTCTGCCGGTTCTCTTCTTCCTCCTCCCGCCGGCGCTGCCGCTCCTGTTCGGCATACTCGGCGCGCTGGCGTTCGATCTCCGCGATGATCTGCGCGCTCGTCTGACCGTCACGGCTGGTCTGGTTGAGGTCGGCGCCTGCGTGGATCAGCCGGTCTGCCACGGCGCCGTTCCCGGCGACGCGCGCAAAGTGCAGCGGCGGCCATGCGTCCGTGCTGCCGGACATGGCGTTGCTCGCCGGGCTCAGCAGGTCCACGGAGGCGCCGTGCTCCAGCAGCGCCTCTGCGAGGGCAGCATCGCCGAACCACGCCGCGGCCGCGAGCGGTGTCCAACCACTCGGCGAGGGCGGATTGAGCATCTCCTCGACCGCAGCATCTCCGCCCGCGCTTCGCACGCCCTCCACGAGAGCAGCAGTCATCGCCGCCGTGTCGCGAGGATCGTTCGACCTGGCCATGAGCGTGAACACGTCGCGGAAGCTGTCCAGCTTGGCGTCGGCGCCCTTGCTCAGCAGGTAGCGCACCACGGTCAGGTTGCCGTGGACAGCCGCCTTTTGCAGGGGCGTGATGAGGCCCCCGCGGCAACGACTTCGCAAGCTCAGGTCTGCACCCGATTCGACCAGCAAGCGGGTCGCCGGCATGTTGGAGGACTCGATGGCCACGAATAGCGGCGTGGTGCCCTCTTTGCTGCCTTCGTCCGGGCTCGAGCCATTGCGCAAGAGGCGCGCGAGCGTGGCGCGATCATCGTCGCGCGTCGCGGAGAGCACGCTGGCACAGCCGGGCAGCAGGGCCAGGCAGAGAGCCGCCCCCAGGGCACGAGGGAGCTTCAAGCCCATCATCGCCGCTCCTCCTCCAGGCCCGGGGTGCGCGGCGCGGAGGCCGCGCGTACGCACAGCGTCGCTTCAGTCGGAGGGCCCGTAACTCCCCCTGAGGTGTCCGCGCTGCTGAGCTTACCGCGAGCGCTGAGATTCACGGTGAGGCGGTCGCCGTCACCGATGGGGCTCTGAGCGTCACCCGTCCACGGCGTGGACGTCCAGAGGCCGCCATAGAAATAGCTCCCGGTGAGCTTGAAGGCTTCCGGGTCCAAACAGGGCTCCCCAAGAGCATCATAGAGAGCAGAGGCGATGGTCATGGCTTCTTTCACATGGGGCAGGCGAAAACCGCCCGTGCCACCCAGGACGAGCTCGGCGCAGTGTTGCTGCGCTTGCTCATACGTCCTCTGGACGAGCGTACGCTCCCAGATCAAACCCGTGGCCGTTTCGCTGACGGTGTCGGCATTGACTGTGTAGCGGCGTCCGGCCGTGCTGGCCGCGGGAGGCCGTGCGTTGCGCACGCAGCGGGTCCGCGGAAGCAGCAGTTCCACGTGTTCCTGCTCGACGAGCCCCGTGCGAAAGTCCACGGTCCAGGCCACGTCATCACCGGGCCATGCCGAGGATAACGTGCTCTCATCCTCGACGAAGTTGCTGGCTGTCCAGAACGGGGCGGGAGGGGTGTTGGCGAAGGCGGCGCGATCGATCAACGGCTGGCCGAAGGGCGCTGCAGCCGATGAAGACTCCTGCGGCCCGTCGCCGGTGGGATAATCGACCAGCGTGAGCAGCTCGAGCCGGCTCGGCAGGCGCCAGTCATCGTGGCCGCCGAGCTCGAGCTCCTCGCAGTAGCTTTTCGCCGAGCTCCAGGGCTGCATCTCTTTGGGGATCGCCCGCTGCCACATCAGACCTGAGCCGGGCTCCGTCGCCGTATCAGCGCTGGTGGTGTACGGCGCAGCGGTCGTACGCATGGGCCACGCTGCCCACTCCGCAGGGCAGTCGAAAGGACCATCTTCGCAGCGCGCCGGCACCGTGCTGGCGCAGCTGCCGAGCAGCGCCCCGGCGAGCGTGAGCGCGATGGCGCCATTCATGCCAGTGAGCTTCACCACCACGAGTCATTCTCCTTCACGCGCCAGGGCACCCAGACCGCGCTCTCGCCCGCGTCGAGCAGCACGCGCGCCTCTGCTTCGCGGTCCTCCTCATCGCCGGTGCCGCGGTTGGCCCGCGTCACCAGCACATCGTGGCAGCCGGGGGCGAGCTCGAGCTCGCGAGACTCGCCATGGCCGATCTTCATCGCTCCCTCGGCGGGCAGGTCTCGCACCGGGTCGAAGTCGGGTAGGTGCGGCTGCCAGTAGCGAGTGATGCACGCACGCACCAGCACGGACGTGATCTCGAGCCCGCTGCCCGTGGCGTCGTCCTCGTTGGCGATGGTGAGCGACGCGCTATCACCGCCCTCGCCGCACGCGGGGGTGAGTGCCAGCAGCAGCGCCAGGCGCGCCCAGAGCTCAGTTCGAGCCATCATCCTCGATCCTGTAGATGGCGGAGAGGCCGAAGGAGTGCGCCAGACCAAAGAGCTGGTGCCCCACCTGTACCCCGGTCTCCATGACGGGCTCGGCGGATCCAAACCCCCCGTAGGGGATGATCTGAGCGCGATAATCGAAGCCGATGGCCCAGGGCCGCGAGGGTACGCGATAGCTCAATCCCGCGCCCCCGAAGGCGCCCACGACAAACTGATCGTTGGAGTATGTGGGCGTGGCCAGGCTCGTGGCGTTGTGGATCAAGCCCGCCATGCCCCCGATCTCGAAGTGAACCTGGAGCTGCCGCAGGGGCCACATGGCCACGCCAGGGCCCAGATCGACGTAGTAAACGTCGCTCTGCTCGGGATCGATCACCGTCACCGGCGCCGTGGCGGCGCTGGCGCTCGAGGAGGAGCGGCTCGACTCCGGGCGGTAGCGCATGTAGCGCTCGAAGGCCGGCGTGGCGAAGAAGCCGCCGCTGATGTGGAAGTACGCGACGTCCCCGCTGCGCCAGCCCACGGCGCAGCCCTGGGACGACGACGAGAACGTGGTGAGGATCCTGCAGCCGGCGTGCACGTCGCTCCAGCCGTCGATGGGCACGTAGCGCACGCGCGCGGCCTCCGCTTCGCTGTCCGCCGCCGTATCGACCACTTCAGGGGGGATGGCCCCTTTCGGTGCCGAGGACGGAGGTGAGAGCGCCGCAGCCGGTGTGAGCGAATTCGCGCCTTCGCTTGCTGTGACCAGCGCATCCGGCAATTCCGCGGCCAGCGCCACCGGTGCGATGCAGAGCAGCGCCAGCGCGCTGCGGAGTGACCCATTCATAGCTGTTAGCGGGAACGACTTCGCGACCGCCGCTCGCATCCTGCAAATGGGGTAGAGGCGTGAAACCATCACCGAGCCTCGAGCACGAGGGCTGCGTCTGTGCGTCCAGGTGAGCGGCTCGCCTCCAGACTTTGCCTGTCAAATTGCCCGGGGTGCGTCGCGAGTGGGATGCTTTGAAGCTCAGGTGTCACTCGCCACGTCAGCTTCCGGGCTCGCTCTCGATCAACTGGTCCCCCGCATCTATGACGCGGTGGATGATGCCCGCGGGCTCGGCGCCGTGGTGAGCGATGTCGCCGAGTGGATCGGCGGCGCCGGCACACGCGCCCAGCTGCTGGTGCTCGACTCGGGACAGGTACTGGGCAATCACCACTGCGGTCTGGACCCGTCCCGCTTCGAGGCGTACGCCAGTCACTGGATGGAGCTGGACCCGCGGATGGCCGCAGCGAGAGCGCGCCCCGGCAGCATCCTCACGGACACGACCGACATCGATCGCGAAGCCTTCGAGCGCTCCGCCATCTTCAATGACGCGCTGCTGCCGGACGACAATAGTTACGCGATGTTCGGCAACTTCGTGCTGAGCGATGGTTCGGTGCTGGCGCAAGCGTTCCTGCGTGGAGCGCGCGGCGGTGCGTTTCAGCCGGAGGACTCGGAGCGCTTGCGCGCGCTGCTGCCGCACCTGCGCTCGGCGGCGCGCCTGGGACAGCTGGTGGGGCAGCTGCAGGACGCGCAGCAAGAGCTCCTGAGCGCGCTCGACGTGTTGCCCAACGCGGTCGCGCTGCTCGATCGCAACGGCCGCATCCTCTCGGCGAACCAGGCTGCCGAGCGGCTGCTGCGGGAGGGCGGCTGGTGTGAGCTCGGCGGGCTGACAGCGGCCTCCGCGGTGGAGGCACGCGAGCTGAGCGCGGCCCTGGGCAAGGCGGTGCTGCTGGCCGAGCTGGCCCGTCCCGGAGCCAGCCTCGGCCTGCGCCCCACTCCGGTGAAGCTCTCCCGCCCGGGACGCCCCGCGCTGTGGCTGCTGCTGTATCCGCTGCGGCCGCGCAGCTCACTGCGGCAGGGCTCGCGCAGCGCTCGCGTGCTGGCAGTGTTTCACGATCCCGAGGCGCGCGTGCGTCTGGATCCACGCTTGCTGGTCAAGATCCACGGGCTCACACCCACCGAGGCGGAGCTGGCCAGCTCGCTGGCGGAGGGGCACACCACGAGCGAGTTTGCACGCGTGCGCGGCTGCAGTGAGCAGACCGCGCGTACTCATCTCAAGCGCGTGCTGGAGAAGACCGGCACCCGGCGTCAGGCGGAGCTGGTCCGCAATCTGCTCGCCAGTGCAACCCTGCACTCGCTCGAGTGAGTGGGGGGCTTCAGACGCGCCGCACCAGGGGCCGACACCTTCAGCAGTAGTGGGGCGCTCGCGCCGGGGCGATCCTGTCCGAGCGCTGTAATTGCCGTGCGCTCGAGGCGCGCTGCCACGCGCCGGGTGTGGCTCGACGCAGCGTTGCGAGCGGGACGTACCTTGTTGCAGCGAGAGTGAGCTGAAAGCGCATTGCTGATGATGGCGTTGTCATACTCCGTCTGGTCATGGCCTTGGCTTCCTATCGCGCTTTGGCTTGCACTCGTGCCTCGGTGATGGCGCCGGTGCTGGTGGTGCTGGCGGCTTGCACTGACTCGGATGGAGAGACGACACTGTTTGGCGGCATCGAGCCCACGCCCGGCGGCGATGTGGCGGGTGCCTCTGCGGGTAGAGGGAGCACTGGTGGCGGGGGCGGCAGCCGCGCCAGCGCCAGCAGCACGGGCAACGGCAACACGGGGAGCAGCAGTACGGGAAACAGTGGCGTGCATAGCGCCGGGGGCACCGGCAGTATGGCCCCGATTGCCAGCGCGGCCAGCGGGGGGCTCGGCGCTGCAGGTGGCGCGCAGCCGGGGGAGAGCGCGGAGGGTATGGAAGGCACGGCGCCGCTGCCCTTGCTGCCCGATCCCGGCCCGGTGGTGCCGGATGACGGCGAGCAGACCTGGGTGTTTGACCCTTCCGTGGTGCACACGTATTACCTCAGCCTCGATCCCGAGGTGTGGGCAGAGCTGCAGCGCAACGCGCGCGATGAGGAGTACACGCCCGCGGAGTTCGTCGCAGGAGGCCAGCAGCTCTCGCGCGTGGGTCTGCGCTTCAAGGGTAGCCTGGGCACCCTGGTCTCCTGCTTTGCAGACGATGGCTCCTTGCGTTGCAAGAAGCTGAGCATGAAGCTCGAGTTCGACGAATACGTGGACGATCAGCGCTTCTTCGGTCTGCGCCGGCTCAATTTCAACTCGATGCTCTATGATGACACGCGCATGCACGAGCGGCTCGCGTACCGCGTATACCGCGAGCTGGGCCTGGTGGCGCCGCGCTCCGCGCACGCTCGGCTGATCATCAACGGTGAGGACTGGGGTCTGTTCTCGCTGGTGGAGGAGGTGGATGGGCGCTTCACGGACCACCACTTCGAGCAGGGCGACGGCAACTTGTACAAAGAGGCGTGGCCGGGCAACACTCCGGAGCGCCTGCTGGATGACGCGCTGAAGACGAACGAGGAGCTTGCCGATCACTCCGTCTTCCAGCAGTTTGATGCTGAGCTGCGCAGTGCCTCGCTGACGGCGCTGCCGGCAGTGGTGGAGCGCTACCTGGAGGTGGACGCCATGCTAGCGTACCTGGCCGTGGACCAGGCGCTCGTGAACTGGGACGGCATCACGGCCTTCTATTGCTATGGCGCCTCCTATTGCGAGAACCACAACTACTATCTGTACCAGGCGGAGCTGGAGCCGCGCTTCACGCTCATCCCGTGGGATCTGGACAACACCTTCGAGAGCTCGCCGCTCACGGGTGTGCCCGGGGTGCTCTCGCCTCCGGCGGATTGCTCCCTGCGCTATGACGCCACCGGCAGGAGCCTGATGGCTCCCGGTTGTGATCTGCTGCTGCGCGGGCTCGTCACCGGCCGCGCCAGCCGCTACGCCGCACACCTGCAGCGCCTGCTCGATGGCCCGCTTGCGCCCGGCGTGATCGAGGGCTGGATCGATGAGCTGACCACCCTGCTCGAGCCCGAGGTGCAGAGCGATGCTCGCGGCCCCAGCGTGGGCGCGTTCACGTCCGCGGTGGCCCGCCTGCGCAGCAGCTTGCCCGGCCTGCGCGAGCACGCGCAGCAGGAGAGCGCGCGCCTGCGCTGATTGCCATGCGTCTACCCGTGCAGCATCCTCTCGTTGAACCCAGCCGGCCCAGCCGTCGTGAGCTGCTGCTGGGCGCTCTCGCCGCGGGTGCGGCGCTGGCCGGCGCCGCGGGTTGCGGCTCCGCGCCGGCGCAGGGGCCACAGCCGGCGAGCGGTGCCGGTACGCGCCCCAAAGGCGCGCCGCTTGGCGTCGCGCTGCTCGGGCTAGGCGGCTACAGCACCGAGCAGCTCGCGCCGGCGCTGCGCCACACCCGGCACTGCGCCCTGCGCGGCATCGTGACCGGCACCCCCGCCAAGGTCGAGCGCTGGCAGCGCGAACACGCCATCTCCGACGGCAACGTGTACGATTACGAGTCGCTGCCGCGCATCGCGGACAACCCCGAGATCGACGTCGTGTACGTGGTCACTCCCACGGCCCTGCACGCCAAGTATGCGATCATGGCGGCGGAAGCCGGCAAGCACGTCTGGTGCGAGAAGCCGATGGCCATGACAGCGGCGGAGTGTCAGTCCATCATCGACGCCTGTCGCAAGAACAAAGTCTCGCTCGCCATCGGCTACCGCATGCAACACGAGCCCAACACCCAGACGGTGATGCGCTTCGCGCGGGAGAAGCCGTACGGCGAGCTCCAGCGCATCCGCGCGGTGGCCGCCGGCAGGAGCGAGCGCGAGGCACCCTGGCGCATGCAGCGCGCCATGGGCGGCGGCGCGCTGTACGACATGGGCGTCTACAGCATCAACGCCATCCGTTATGCGTCGGGTTCCGAACCGCTGCGCGTGCTGAGCGCGCGGCAGTGGGCGGACCGCCCGGAGCTCTACACCGAGGTTGACGAGAGCACGGAGTTCGAGCTCGAGCTGCCCGGCGGGGTGCGCGCGTACGGCAAGGCCAGCCGTTTTGATTCGGAGAACCGGCTGCGGGTGGAGGCGGAGCGTGGCTGGTACCAGCTCCAGCCGATGCAGGCGTATACGGGGGTGCGCGGCACCACCAGCGATGATAGCTCCGTGTTCGCGCAGGCTCATGACGGCCAGCAAGCGCGGCAGATGGACGCCGAGGCGCTCGCCATCCTGGAGGGGCGGCCGCCGGTGGTGCCCGGTGAAGAGGGCCAGCGCGACGTGCGCATCATCGAGGCGGTGATCCGGGCCGCGCAGTCTGGCGCCGCCGTGGAGCTCTGAGCTCAGGGCACGAGCACGAGCTTGCCGATGTTGTTGCCCGACTCGAGGGCAGCGTGCGCGCGTGCCACCTCGTGCAAGGGATAGGTGCTCACGGGCGGCGGGCGCAGCTGGCCGGCGCGCACCCAGCCGAGCAGCTCCGTCATGGCCTCCGCCAGGATGTCCGCGCGCTCGAACAGATAGGATAGATTGAAGGCCAGCACGCCGCGGTTGTGGCCCGTCATCTCGAAGGGGTTGAAGCGCGGAGTGCGCAGGTAGCCGAGCGCGAGCCGGGCGTAGCTGGGGCTATCTTTGCCGCGCGTCAGCAGCCCGTGAAAGCCGTACACGATCAGCCGCCCGCCAGGCGCCAGCTGCTCGTAGCCGTGGCGCAGGCTCTCGGCACCGTGCGCATCGAGCACGACATCAAAGCCACCCGGCACCAGCACGCGGCTCGCGTGTTGCCAGGGCCCCTGGCTCCTGTCGATCACGTGTTCGGCGCCTGCTTCTCGCGCGGCCTCCCGCTTGCGTGCCGAGCCCACGGTGCCGACCACCTTGGCTCCGCAGGCCACCGCGATCTGCGTGGCGGCTCCGCCGACCCCACCCGCCGCCGAGTGCACCAGCACGCGCGCACCGGGCCGTAGCTTGCACAGCTCGCGCAGCGCGTACCACGCGGTGAGCGACACCGTCGGGAACGCCGCCGCCTGCGCGGCGCTCCAGCCCTCCGGCACAGCAAAGAGCTGCGCTTCAGGTAGCGCGATTTCGCTGGCGTAGCCGCCGAAGCGGGTGACGCCAAACACCGCCTGTCCCACCTGAAAGCCGTGCGCGCCCGCGCCCAGCGCGTGCACCGTGCCGCTCACCTCGAAGCCGGGAATGATGGGCCAGCCCACGTAGTGTTTGGCAGACTCATACAGCCCCATGCGCACGGCCACGTCCGCGAAATTCACCCCGATGGCCTCGACTGCGACGTGCACCTCACCTTTGCGTGGCTGCGGCGGCGGCAGCTCCATCAGCTCGAGCTGTTCGTGTCCACCCGCGCGCGAGATCTGGATCGCCTTCACGCTGGAGAGATACGCGAGCGGCTCCGGTGCCGCAATCGTGGCCGGGGAGGTGCTGCGCCCGGCGCCGTCAGTCGACGCAGGCGGCGCGCACGGCGCTGCCGATGGGCGCGCAGCGGGTAACCAGCTTGGCCGGAGCGCGATTGCCGTTGGTGACGATGGCAATGGCCGAGGCAGTGCTGGGGTCGGCCCAGGCCAGGGTGCTGAAGTTGCCAGCATGGCCGTAACAGGAGCCGGTGTTCCACCAGCCATACGGGTGCGGCCAGCGCCAGCCCAGGCCGAAGCCGCGGCCCAGCACCATCGGGATGCGCACGGTGCGGTCCGTCCCGCTCGTCTGCCGGGTCACATACGAGCGCAACACCTCCGGGCGGATCAGGGGCGCCCCGCCGCGCCCCGGCGCTCCCGCGAGCAGCCAGGCATAGAACGCGGCCAGCGAGCGCGCGGTGCCGACCAGGCCCGCGCCCGGCAACACTGCAGTGAGGTGCTCGACGGAGTTTTGCGCGGCCTCGAAGCCCGTCAGCTCCTCGCCGCCGAGGCGCGGGGGCTTGTCGTCGAGCCAGTAGGAGCGTGCCAGCGAGCGCACCTCCGCGGGGGGCACGCCCAGCCGCAGGTCCTGGAGCCCCGCCGGAGCGAGCAGCTCGCGCTGCAAGAACTCCTCGATCGGCAAGCTGCTCACCCGCTGCACCACCTCACCCAGGATCCAGCCGAAGCCAAAGGGCTGGTAGGCGAGGGTGCCGCGCGGATACACCGGAGCTGCCGCTGCGACCCGCGAGAGGATCAGCTGCCAGTCGCCGAAGCTCCGGTAGTCCCGCTCGATCTCGCGCAACCACAACCCCGAGCGGTGCAACAGCACGTCCAGCACCGTGATCTCGCTCTTGCCGTTCTGGCCGAACTCGGGGAAATACGCTGCCACAGGCCGGCTCACGTCCAGCAGCCCGCGGCTCTCCAGCAGGGCCACCGCGATCGCCGCCAGCGGCTTGCCCGCGCTGAACAGGCACGACCTGGTCTCCGCTGAGAAAGGCGCTGGCGCGTCTCCTTCTTCCCTGCGCCAGCCGCGGGCCACCCCGCAGGCCTCGTCCACGGCCAGCACCCCGCGTCGGAGCACGACCAGCTGCCCGCCGGGGAACACGCCCTCGAGCTGCTGCCGGCGAAAGCGTGCCACCAGCTTCTCCACACGGTCCGGCGCGAGCCCTGCGCGTGCGGGATCTGCGTGAGCTGTCATCTCGCCCGGCACTGTGGCAGTACCGGCAGGTGACTCCCATCGTCATTTTCCCGACAGCGGCGCTTCACCCAGCATGGCCGCGGCCAGTGCGCGCTGCCCCGCCACCCCGCACTTGCGAAAGATCTGCGAGCACTGCGCGGCGATCGTGCGAGGCGAAGAGCGGCGGCGCCGCGCGATCTCGGCGTGCGAGCGCCCGAGCAGGAGATGCGCGGCCACGTCACACTCCGCGGGGCTGAGCCGCGCGAACAGCTGACGGCGGCGCTGCTCGCTGCCGGGGGCCGCCGCCAGTAGCGCTTCCGCGCCCGCGGCGCAACCCAGCTTGCTGCGCGCGCGGCGCGCGAAGGTGGACACGGTGGATAGCCCCACTCCGAGAGCACGCGCGATCTCCTTGTCGGCGGCGCCGTTCGCCACCAGGCGCAGCACCCTGCGCTCCGAGGCGCTCAGGCGCTGGTCATCGGCGCGCCGCCGGGCTTCGCGCAGGCGCAGCCCGGCGCCGAGCTCTGCCGCGAGCCGTGAAAGCGAGCGGCTCGCCCGGGTGTGCAGCCTGACCCCGCTGGCTCGGGGCGCCGTGAAGAAGAGGCCGTGGCCGCCGGGCTCGTGAGCGATGACCAGCAGCAGATCGCGGATGGCCACCGACTCGAAGCGTGCGCGCAGCTCTCGCACGGGGGGCTGCAGTGCCGGCGAGAGCGCTGCCAGGCTGCCTGCACCACTCGCGTAAGCGGGGGCCAGCACGCTGGCGTGCTCGCTGCCCCAGCGCTCCAGCGTGTGCCAGACGGCGGGTGCCGTGTGCGCCCCCGCGAGCGCGCCGAGGCTCAGCGCCGGATGCGTGCCCACTCGATAGGAGTACACGAATAGCCCCTGACCCTCGTCGAAGAGCTCGCGCCCCTCGTCGAAGAGCGCCTGCACCCAGGCAGCCTCGGGCAAATCGAGCTCGTGGATGAGCTCGTACAGACGTGGCGATGCCATCCAGATGTGGATACCGAGCCAGCGCTGGTTGTCCATGAAGATCAGTGCCAGGCGTGCCGCTGGCAAGAGCTCGAGAGGTTGCGTCTCGTGCGGTCTGCAAGCAGAGTGCTGGCATGTTCACTCTCTCGCTCCAGGCGTGGCATTTCTCCTGGCGACACTCGTTGAGCGTGCTGTGTTGCACGGGTATCAGCTTCGGGTGTAGCTCTGCCGTACCTCCAGCGGCCACACCCCAGGCTGCTGCTATCGAGACCGCTCCAGCGCAGGCGGCGGCGCCTCAGGGTGCGGCTGAGGAAGCTGTATCAGCCGCAGCAAGTGACACGCCTGCGCCGCAGGCGGCAGCGCCGGCACCCGCAAGCGCTGCTGCCAGCGGCCCACTGTTTCTGGTGGTCTATCGCCCCGGCCCCGCTTGGCCCGAGGGACAAGCGATGCCGCCGGTGTTGCGTGACCACTTCCACTACCTGCTCGCCCTGCACGGCCGCGGGGAGCTGAAGATGGCAGGGCCGTTCGCGAAGGAGCGCGGGGGCGCGGTGGTCTTCCAGGCCGCGGATGACGCGGCGGCGCAGGCCTGGGTCGAGGCGGATCCCGCGGTGCGCAGCCAGGTGTTTCAGTTTCACCTGCGCGCCTGGTCCCCGGTGGACTGGGCGAGCCACGCCGGGGCCGCGTCGCGCTGATCGAGGCCGCCCGGGTTACTCGGGAGCGCCACGCTCACTGGCACGGCGCGCGCGCAGCTCTTCCTCCTGCGCGAGCAGCTCTTCTTCCACCTGCTCGTCATCGCCGTCCAGCCCCCGGCGCTCGGCGACGGCGACCTCGCGAGCCTTGCTCTCGGCCTTCTCTGCGGCCTTGGCGACGGCCTGCTTGGCCTTGCCCTTCAGCTCGTGGGCTTTGCCCTCGGCCTGCATCCGCTCGTTGCCGAGCAGCTTGCCGACGCCCGCCCGGATCTTGCCGCCGAGCTCTTCCCCCTTGCCTTCATTGCGCATGCTCGAAGTGCTCATGCCACACCATCAAGCAACTCCCATGCCCGTCGCAGCGACGCTGATTTCGAGCACTTGGTCGCCGCCGAAGCTCAGTGAGGCAAAAGTGGACTGAGCGGCGCCGCTCACTCAGTTCAAAATGATCTCGTACGTCATGTGCGCGTTCGGCGCCGGGCCCAGCGGCACGACGAACAGCTCCTGCGCCTCCAGCTGGGGATGGCTCAGCCGGTACACGCCCTGCGGCGCGTGGCCCTGAGCGGGCGCTTGCTGGCTGAACAGGAGCGAGTAGCAGGGCAGGGGCTCGTCCGGCGTGGCGCGCTCGCCAAGCTCGTGCACGCCATCCAGCCGCAAGGTGACCGACCAGCTCTGCTGCGCGGGCTCCAGGGTGAACGAGCTGCCCGTCAGCGATCGCCAGAGCTCCGTTGGTATGCGCTTCATGGGCTCAGTCTCCGTGGGGGTGGACCAGAAATAGATAGACGCCGCGGTCCTCTCGCAGCTGAAAGCCCAGGCGCTGGTACAGGCCCAGCGCGGGGTTGTCGCGCTCGACGTGGATGGAGACAGACCGCCCGTCCCGGCGGGCGTGTTCCAGCACCGCGCGCAGCAGGCGGGTGCCGATGCCGCGCCGCCGCGCGCCGGGTACGAGCGCGATGTCCATGATGCGCAGCTCCTGCTCGAGAGGTGCCAGATACAGCCGCCCGATCGGCTCGGCAGCGCCGCCAGCGGGTTGCTCCGTGATGTTCTCGACGATATCGAAGCGCGCGCCTGGATAGTGCTGCTGATAGTGCTGATGTTGGCAGTCGAACTGAAACGAGAGGAACGCCGACTTCTCCGCCTCCGTCCACGGCACCAGTTCCAGCTCGCGCTCGCGGGTGGAGGCGTACAGCGCGGACAGGAACGGCAAGTCGCCCGCCACCATGGGCCGCAGGTGCAGCCCTGGACCCAGCTCTAACGCCTCCATCACGACCGGGGCGGGAAAACTCCCTGGAGCGCGATGCAGAAGTTGAGGACCAGCGAGGGCATCATGTTGTTGTGCCCCTGCGAGCCGCCAGCGAGGTTCACCACCTGCGGATGCATCACCGCATTCGAGCTCAGGTTGGAGCTGCCGAAGGGCTTGCAATCGCCGTTTGCCAGATATTGGCCTTCCGGAGTGGTGGAGCCTGGTGCCCTGCCCGAGCACACGGTCAGTGGGTGGTTGTGCGCCGGCATCTGCGTGGTCAGGAGGGTCACTGTGGCGCTGCCGTCCATCTCCCCCAGCACGTGGTTCGTGCCCGGGCCCTGGCCCCAGAACATCGGCACCCGGCCCTGCAGGTTGGGCAATCCGAAGTTGACCTTGCCGTCACCGCCGTACGCGACGCCGAGCAGCGAGAACAGCGCCGTGTTCTGCGCGATCGGCAGCAGCTGGCCATTGCACATGGCCCAGCCCTTGGGCGCAAAGTTGAAGGTGAACATCCGGATCTCGGCAACGAAGGGGTCCGCCATGGGAAAGCTCCTCGAGCCCGTCAGCTCTGACTGGGGAAAATGCCAAATGTGGAGATGATGAAAGACACGCAGGTGTAGGGCTGCATGTTGTCGTGCGGCTGACTGCCACCCTGGGGACCCACCTTCGCCGCGGCGTAAGCACGTAGCGGTGGATCTTCACCGTAGATCTCCTCGCTGAGAATGCCGGGTACGGCGTTGGCGGGGCTGGCGGTATCGGGAGCTGCCGCGTTGCTCACGAAGCCGTGATTGTGCGCGGGTAGCTGATTGAGAGTGAGTTGCACGGTCTCCGTGCCCCCCGCCTGGCCGAGGGGAAAGGCGCTGCTCGTGTGCAGCGGCACGCGGCCGCGCAGGTCGGGCAATGCA
>JAICQL010000295.1 GCA_025937895.1 Polyangiaceae bacterium
CCAGGTCATCGGCACCCTGCCGATGGAGAACTCGAAGACGGTGGAGGCCGGCACGTACGTGCTCGAGGTGAACAAGCCCGGATTCTACCGCCTGCGCCGCCCCATCTCGGTGCCCGGCGGCGTGCTCACCCGCGAGACGGTTGAGCTGAATGAGCGCACCGGTGCCGACGCAGAAACTGCTGGCGTGGGCGGTGGTCCGCAGGAGCCGACCAGCTTCTGGGCCTCGTCCGGCATGACGTGGACGCTGGCGGGCGTTGCTGCCGCGGCGGGCGTGACCAGCGGTGTCTCTCTGCTCCTGCGCGAGCGGGCGGCGCAGCATTGGAATGATGAGGATCGCTGTCTCAGCCAGGCAGATAGAGAGTCGACCCGCGCAGACCTGTGCGGCAACGTACGCAATGATGTCGATGCGGCGGAGCAGGTGGCTCTCGTCAGCGGCGTGGTGGGCGTCGCTTTCGCGGGTGCCGCCCTGACGCACTGGATCGCGACGAGCGGCAGCAGCAGCTCCTCCGAGGTGGACACTGCAGGGCGTTCGTCCAAGTCGACGGGCAGCGTACAGTGCAGCCCGGGCCTGTTGTCCATGGTCTGCTCCGGCAGCTTCTGAGCCGACGGGCGCCCGTCTTCGGGCGGTTGTTGTGTCAGTGGCGCAGCGTGAGTAGCCGTATGGCTTTGCGCAGGCGCGCTGTGACACGCAGCTCGCGTAGCCGTATGGTTTTGCGCAGGCGTGCCCTGCGACGCGCAGCGGACGGCGTCGCGCAGGGTGCAGCGTAGGGTTGCGCGCTCTGTGACATGAGGTGCTGGCGTTGCGCACGATGGCACCCTGCGGCTTTGCGCGGCCTCCCCCGTGATGTGCAGCGCGGGCGTCGCGCAGCCGGTGGCAACGCGGACATCGCGCAGCCGGTGGCTGCGTGGGTCGCGCAGATTTGGCTCCGCGTGACGGTGAGCTGCGGATCACGCTGGAGGAGACGAGGACTGATGCTGGGCGCGCCGCAGGGCGGGCGCAGCGAAGTGGGTGCCCGCTGAGCACGACAGCGTCGCCCGGCGCTCCAAGCGGGTGCCCATGGTGGCGGCGAACGGCGCCGCACGGTCTCCGTCAGTCAGCAGCGAACATCGCTGCCGATTCATCCGGTCGGCGCCGAACGCCGCCGCTTGGTTCAGTCCAGGATCGGCGCGTTGTTCGTGCCGCGATCGGGCCCGCGGTTGCTCGACGAGCTCCGGCGAGAAGAGAGCACCCAGTCCGGGCCTGTTTCACCACTGGCAGGGGCCGAAGCCGTCTGCGTGGCACGCGCCGGTGCTGCCACCGGGCGCGGGGTGGTGCGGCGATTGCGGCGCGGTGGTGCTGCTGCCGTGCGCTCTCGCGGAGCCGGCCTGCTTTCTGGTTTGCTCGGCGCCGGCGGGGCGGGCGGAGCTGGCTGCTCCGCCACCTCAGGCTCCCCGCGCGCCTCACCGATGGGATCGCTCAGCTCGCGTTCGATCCGCTCCGCCACCGGTTCCTCCGCGGGAGCGGAGGGAGCGGGGACAGCTGGGGTGGCCTCATCCGGTACGTTGGTGCGGCCGCGAATTTCCATCGTGGTCTGCGTGGCCGCGACATCTGTGCCGCCGGCCATGGCCACGGCCGGTGCCTCTTGCTTCGGCCAGTTCATCCAGATGGCGCCCACTACGGCAAGCCCGACGAGCGTCGCCGGCAGCACATAGCGCTTGGCACTCTTGGCCGGGGGCCGCTGCGACTCGCGACGCGGTGAGGGCGGGGGCAGCGCGCCGGCATCGGGCGCGCTCGCCTGCGAGATCTCGCTGAAGCTCAGGCCCCAGGTGATGCGCGTGCGTTGGCCCGCCAGCGCGAGCAATTCTCGCCCCATGGCCCGCATGTCGGGGAAACGGTGAGCGGGATCGAGGTGCATGGCGCGCTCGATGATGGCCACCATCCGCTTGGACAGCTTGGGATTGCGGGTGGACACCGGCGGGTAATCACCCGTGGTCACCTGCCGCACGACCTCACCGAATGTGGTGGCACCGGCGAAAGGATTGGTGCCCGTCGCTGCCTCGTACAACACGACGCCGAGCGCGTATTGATCCGAGAGGCCCGTCATCTCCAGGCCCTGCGAAGCCTCGGGGGACATGTAGAAGGGCGTGCCCATGAGCAGGCCCTTGGCGTTGGTGAGCCGCATCTTGTCCTGGCCAGAAGACTTGGAGATGCCGAAATCAAGCAGCTTGGGCTCCATCTCGTCGTTGCGGCCACGCGCCAGGAAGATGTTACCAGGCTTGAGATCGCGATGGACGATGCCCGCGTCGTGGACGGCAGCGAGGCCCGCGACCACCGGGATGATCACATCCATCAGCATGGGCTCTTCGAGCGGACCCTGCGAGGCGACGTACGCCTCCAGATCCATGCCCTCCAGCAGCTCCATCACCAGGTACGGACGGCCCTGGTGCACGCCGACATCGAAGATGTTGACGACGTTGGGATGCTTGATCGCCGCGATCATGCGCGCTTCACGCAAGAAGCGCTCGTGCCCTTCGTCCTTACCGTGAGCGTCGAGCAGGACCTTCAGCGCGACCTGCCGCTGCAGCCCCTCGTGCTGGGCGCGATACACGCGCGCCATCCCGCCCTCACCGATGCACGGCCCGACGAGATACCCGCCAAAGCGCGAGCCCTCTGCGAGCATCGAAGGATCAGACGAAACGTGCAAGCGCGCCTCGGGCCGTGGTGGTGGCCGATCACTGCGTCGCGCATTACCTTCGGCAGCAGAAGCCGAACCAGCAGGGCTCTTCCAGGGGTCAAGCTTGTCGTTCAAGGCTTACCTCGCTCGTCGCGCCACTCTATTGCAGAGTCGACCAGGCCGCCACCTGCACTTGTGTGCGCCCGGCATTCTTGCGGTCGTTTTTGAAACGCGAGATGCCGGAACGAAGCAACGGGCTCCGCAGGCGAGCAGTGCCTGTTTCCGGGCTATGTACCTGAGAGTGCTCCAGCAGGAGCGCTCCACCTGGGAGTGTCAGCTACCCAGTTGGGTTCGCGGCGCCCCAGGCCCCGGTACCTGACTCGTAACCTTGCTCGCGCCTGCCAGCGGCGGGCTACTCGAAAATCGGGGCGTTGTTGGTACCCACGGCGGTGCTGCGCCCCTGCTGGCGAGGCGGCGCCGGCAGCTCTTCCTTCACTACCCATGCGGGCTTCTCCGGCTCGGCCTCGGCGGGCTTGGCAGGCTCGGGGCGTGGCGCCGACGCTGCACGGCGCCGGCCGGCGGAAGGGCGCACGCTGCGCCGCTTGCGGTCATCATCATCGCCCAGAGCGGCCCGGACGCGCTCTGCGTTGGTCCGCGTCTGAGCCTGCTCCTTGCGCGGCGCCTCGCGCTCGGGTTCCTTCGCCGCCGCCGCGGGCTCTCGCGCGGCTTCTCGCACTGCGTCTTTCGCAGTGTCACTCTGCCGCGCGGAGGCGGGCACTGGAGCGACGCTGGCACCCGTGCCCTCACGCGCAGAGGTCACCGGGCTAGCACTACCGGGCTGCGCGGGCGCCGAGGCCCCGGCAGTCTCCCCCCCGCTGCCTGCCACTGGCCGAGGGCCACTGGGCACGATGCTGGGAGAGGGGGCGCTAGCTGGAACCGTGACACCGGGAACGATGGTGGGCGCTGGAGACGCAGCGCCGTTGGTCTTCAGCGACTGCATGGCCACTGCCGGATCATTGGACTCGCCGCTACGCGCGGACCACAACAACGCGCCAGCCACCGCGAACAGCACCACCCCGAAAGCCAGAGCCGTGAGCGAGCTCAGCTTGCTGCGGGAGCGAGGTGCGGGCGATGGAGTGCTCGTGCTGGTGAGCGCCAGCGCGTCCTTCGGACGCTTGGTGGAGACCTCCCCGAAGCTGAGGCTCCAGGTGATGCGCGTGCGCTGGCCGGCGAGATACAGGAGCTCACGCCCCATCTCGCGCAGGCTGCTGAAGCGGTGCGCTGGATCGAGGCTCATGGCACGGCCGACGATGCGAGCCATGCGCTTGGAGACGGCTGGATTCTGCTGCGCAACGGGCGGGAAGTCTCCCATCGTCACCCGGCGCACCGTCTCCGCCAGCGTGTCTGCCGCGAACGGGTTGAAGCCCGTGCAACACTCGTACAACACCACGCCCAGCGAGTACTGATCCGACAGCGGGGTGATTTCACCGCCCTGGATGCCCTCCGGGGACATGTACAGCGGCGTGCCCATCAGCAGACCGCGTGCGGTAGTCAGCTTGAACTGCTCGCTCTCCGCGGCCTTGGAGATGCCGAAGTCGAGCAGCTTGGGCTCGATCTCATCGTTGCGCCCGCGATGCAGGAAGATGTTGCCGGGCTTCAGATCGCGATGAACCACGCCCGCGTCGTGCACGGCGGCGAGCCCCGCCACGATCGGGACGATGATGTCGACGAGCGCGGCTTCGGGCATCGAGCCCTGGGAGTACATCAGGGCCTCGAGGTCTTGCCCTTCCAGCAGCTCCATCACCAGGTACGGCGTGGAGTCTTGAAAGCCCACGTCGAAGATGTTGACCACATTGGGATGCTTGATCGCTGCTGCGATGCGCCCCTCACGCAGGAAGCGCTCATGCCCCTCGGGATCTTGTGCGAAGCCATCGAGCAGGACCTTCAGCGCGACGCTGCGGCGCAATCCCTCGTGCTCTGCGCGATAGATCCTGGCCATGCCACCATGGCCGATGCACGGTCCAACGATGTAGCCACCAAACTTCGAGCCCTCCGGTAGCAGACCGTCGGACGAGTACGATTGGCTCTGGTCTCTCCCGTTGGGAGTGTTTGAACCTAGAGGATCCACCTTGGTCTTCCCGTGATACAACAAGTCAAGATCTCCTCGCACCCGGCTTGCGAAGGAACGGCCACTGGAGGGGCAGCCGCACATGGCTCCGAGCCCCTGCTTGACGATTCGACAAAACCTACGCCAGGAGCGGGAGCGATTTCCACTCGAAAGCTCGGCCATCGGGGGCCTCGTCGCTTTTCCCCACGAAGCTGGCTGCAAGCGTCCCGCTGAAATCCAGCATGGCCGAGAGCTTCCACCGCTGATCTCTCGGCCTGTTTGTTTGGCCTGTTTTTCCGGCTGTTCTCTGGGCGCCATCCGGATGGCGCCGATCTCTGCGGCCGGTGCTCTGCAGCCAGTGCTTCCGCGCCAGGTGTTTCCGCGCCAGGTGTTTCCGCGCCCGGTGTTTCCGCGCCCGGTGTTTCCGCGCCCGGTGTTTCCGCGCCCGGTGTTTCCGCGCCCGGTGTTTCCGCGCCCGGTGTGGCCGCGCCCGGTGTGGAAAGGGCGCCTGCGCGCGCTCGTTCAGTGGGACATGCTCACGTCGTTCGTGTGCCGGTCAGCAGGGCATCGACGCTCGCACGCACGTAGCGCGCTGCGACTCGTAGCGTCTCTTCGCCCTGACTCGCTCCCAGGTGAGGCGCAACCTCCATGAGGTCGGCCCCTACCAGACCCACTTCTCGACCCAGCCGCTCGATCAGGCGAAGCAGCCAATCTTCGCTCAAACCGTCGGGCTCCGGGGTGCCGCAAGCGTCGGCCACGGAGGCATCGGTTCCGTCAATATCGTTGGAAAGATACACGGGCAGCCCCGTGCTGCGAGCCGCGTCCACGATGCGATCCAGCGCCTGGTCCGGCTCCGCGCGAATTTCATCCGACCAGAACTGGCGCACGTCGAGCGTGGACTCCCAGTGCTCCTTGCTGCGGCCACTGGCGCGAATGCCCACCTGGATCACACGGCCATTTCGCCCGAGCAACTCGTTGGCGTGAAATGTCCACGTGGCAAAGCACATCGAAATTCCGAGGCGCTCCGGCAGCAGATCGGTATGCGCGTCCGGTTGAACGATACAGAAGCGGCGGCCCGCATCGGCCAGGGCCTTGACCGCGGGCCAGGCGCAGGAGTGATCTCCGCCGAGCAGCATCGGCCTGGCGCCGGGGGCCAGGCGCAGCGCGAGCTGCAGCACGCGCTCCGCTATCGACAGCGGGGAGACAGGCAGCGTTGCCCGCCGTTCTTCCGCCACGTCAGGATAGAGCGCGCGCCGACTGCGCTGTAGCTGGTCCGCCGACAACATCCCGTCGTCCAGCAACTGCGGCACCACAAACACGTCACCGATGTCCAGGATCCCACGTTGCTGGCAGTGCTCGTTCCAGCGGGGATTGTCCTGGAGCAGGCGCTGCCGGATGGCCTGGGGACCCAGATTCGCTCCGCGCCGAAAGCCCGCACCGGTGTCGCAGGGAACCCCGAGGAGAAGGACGCGCGCCTCGGGGATGCGCTCCAGGCTGGCGAGGAAACGCTGGGTGACGTCCGCTTCGCTGTCTGCTTCGTAGTAGCGCCGCTGCAAATCCAGCTGCTCTTGACGGCCCGTGGAGACCAGATAGACACCGCCACCCGCCGGGCGCAGCAGCCAGGTCAGCTCTTCATACGCGGCACGATCCATGGAACAAACATGCGCCATTTGCCGGCCTTGCTCCATGCCTGGCGCCGCGAGCAGGCGATAAGGACCAGCGCTTCAGGCCGGGAGCTCCCGGCTGACGAGCATTGACCGATGCCGTGGCGAGCCTGGTCAGCGCTCGGGCGGGCCCGGCAGCGACAGCCGCTGGGTGATGCTGAGCTCGGCCAGCTTGGGCAGCGGCACCGCATCGTTGACCGCGTTCGTCCAGATCTCGATCGGCCAGCCACGCCGGCGCGCCACGGTGCGCAGCCGCCAGTCGGGATTGACCGCGACCGGGCGCTTCACCGCCTCGAGCAGCGGCAGATCCGTGATGCTGTCGCTGTAGTAGATGGCGTTGTCGAGGCTGGCCCCGAGCGACTCCAGCAGCGCGCGTGCGTGGACCACCTTGCCCGCGCCGTAGCTCAGCGGCAGCTCGAACGAGCCGGTGAATCTGCCGTCGTCTACGTTCAGATCCGAGCAAATCAGGTGCTCGATGCCGAGATCGTCCGCCAGGGGCTGGGCCATCTGGCGCAGCGTGCTGGTGACGATGGCCACGATGTGGCCGCGATCTTTGTGCTGGCGCACCCGCTCACGCCCCACGCGGCTCACCCACTTGCGCACGTAGCTGTCGAACCAACCGCGGCAGCGCTCGTTCAGCGCGTCTGCCGACTGACCGCGATACTCCTCACCCAGGAAGCGCGCCACTTGCTCCGCATTCATGCGGCCGATGGCGTACTGAAAGAGGAAGTACTTCTTTCGCAGCAGATCGACTGCACGGAGCTCCCCCAGCTCCCGCTGAAAGCGGACGAACAGCTCCCCCGTGTGAACGTCGACCAGCGTTCGATCGACGTCGAACAGAGCTACGAGCCGGGATGGAGGCACTACAAAGACTCCGGGACTACTCTGCAGGATCAATTGGCCGCGCGCCAGGATTGATGAAGCAACTTCAGGCAAAGCTTCGAGCCGGTGCGCTAAAGGCTCTCTGAGGCTCCGCCTCACGAAAGCGGGTCAGTGTTGCATCGTGAGTAGGTCCCTTTTGCCCGGGGCAATCCTCTGCGGTGGCGTAGCGGTGACCCGCATCACACGCGCAGTAATTACCTTGGAAAAACGACGCCTTGCGAGCGCCATCTGCGCCAGCGTGAGCGATATGGTGCACCGACGCCGGCGATATGCGGATGGGGTACGGCAGCCACCATGGATAAAAGCCCGGAACCTCGAGGCTCAGAAGCCTTGGGGTCCGGGCTTCGGCGCATGCTGGGAGACGAAAGAAAGGCTCAGTTGTCAGCAAGGGCCGGTGCGCCGGCGATATTGGCATCACGCACGTAAGCGGGTCGAATCGAGCCTACCGAAATTTCGCCTGGCACAGAGCCCAACTCGAACACGCCGATCAGCACGTTGTCGCGGCGATAGGCGGACAAGCTGACCGTACCGGCAGGGACGTTCAGGAAGCCTCCGCCCCCTGAAGGTGCCGTGAAAAGTGGTTCTCCAGGCACCTGAGCCAAGGGAATTCGAGATGCGGGCAGCTGGAACGGGATGACGCCCTCGGGCTCGCGACCTTGCACTCGAATATCGACCCGTGCGTCCGCCGCAGGGTTCCCATCACAATCGTAGACGTTGAACGCCACCACTCCCAGGCTCTGGGCCGCGCCGACGTCCACCCCTTGAAAGGACTGGGTGATGATCGTTTGAATCTGCCTACGCTGGATCATCAGAAGCGGCGCGCCCTGAGTATCCCCGATAACCGTTCCGCCCATGTAGTATGTATCCGGTACGAACAGATCTTCCGGCGGGGTATTGGGCGTAGGCGGCAGCACCTCGAACTTCACGAACCCGTCAAACCCCTCGGGAACGGGAACGCCGGCTGCACCAGGGGGCAATTGCGTTTGCCCGAGCAGGCCGTCCTGGACCATGTAGGGCATTGCGAGAGGTGGAGTACAGGTGTAGTCGGTGACGGAACA
>JAICQL010000030.1 GCA_025937895.1 Polyangiaceae bacterium
AACCTGGATCGGCCGCGCCCGCTGGAGGTGCCGATCGTGGGCGCCGAGCACGCGCCCAGGCTGGTCCAGCAGCTGGTGGCCAACGGCGTGCGCGTCCTGCCAGCGCCCGACAACCCCGAGGAGCTGGTGCGCAAGGGCGACGCCGAGCTGGTGCTGGTCATCGATGACAGCTACGCCGAGCACTACCGCGCAGGCGAGCTGGCGCGGGTGCGGCTGATCGTGGATGAGTCCCGCACGGAGTCGCAGAAGAGCTTGCGGCGGGTGGAGCGCATGTTGCTGGCGTACACTCAGGAGCTGGGTGCGCTGCGCCTGATCCTGCGGGGGGTAGCGCCCCAGGCCGCCATGCCGCTCAGCGTGGAAGAGATCAACCTGGCCACGCCGCAGAAGCTGGCCGCCAACCTGCTCAGCATGGTGCCGCTGTTTTTGATGCTGGCGGCGCTCGTCGGTGGCATGAACCTGGCCATCGACAGCACGGCGGGCGAGCGCGAGCGTGGCTCGCTCGAGCCGTTGCTGCTGAACCCGGTCCCGCGCCGCGCCATCGCGGTCGGCAAGTGGCTGGCCACGGCGCTCTTCTCCAGCATGGTCGCGCTGGTCACGCTGTTCGCCTTCGTCATCACCATCCAGCAGCTGCCGCTGGAGCGCCTGGGCATGCGCGTGGTGCTGGGCCCGAGAGAGGTGAGCCTGATCCTGGCCGCCATCCTGCCGCTGACTCTGTTCGGGGCGGCGCTGCAGATGCTGATCGCCACCTTCGCCCGCACCTTCAAGGAGGCGCAGACCTACCTGGGGCTGCTCAACCTCTTGCCCATGGCCCCAGCCATGTTCCTGATGCTCGGTCCCCCCTCTGACTCGTGGTGGATGCTGCCCATCCCGACCATGGCGCAGGTGGCCACGGTGGTGCGGGTGATGCGGGGGGATGGCGTGGCCCTCTGGCAGCTGAGCCTCATCGCAGCAAGCTCGCTCGTCTACTCGGCGATCTGTCTCGCTTGTCTGGAGCGGCTGCTGCGGCGCGAGCGCATCATCTTCGGCCGCTGAGGGCGTGGCGCGCTCTAACCTGACGGGATCTGCTGGATGTACAGCGCGTTTTCACCGACGAGCGGCACGATCACCTGGCGGCGCCCGCGGTCGTAGCCGATGTCCCCGGGCAAGGTCAGATCGGTGATGATGGGCTCGAAGCCGCCGGTTACGGGCGCGCCGCCGCCCTCGCTCTCGGGAGGCCGCCGCCCGATGTACACGCTGGAGGTGGAGGCGGCCGCCAGCGCCAGGCGCCCCGTCTCGGTCTCGATCAGGCCCTGCAGGCCCGTGCCCGGCAGCTGCGCCCGGGCCACCCGCTTGCCGTCTGCCACCAGCCGATAGAGCTCCCCCTTCAGGCTGGTGACCCAGACGCCGCCCGCGTCCGCGAGCAGCCCCGTGGGCTGCCCCAGCTCGGGCCCCTGAGCAAACGCCTTCGCCACTCCGCGCTCATCGAGGAGAAAGATGGCGTCCTTGCCGCTGGGTTGCAGCTGCGCCTCGAGCGCGGGCTCGGCTGCCTTGCCCTTGCTCCTGGGCCTGGCCAGGCTGGAATCGGAGACGTACAGCGTGCCGCCGGGCGCTGCCGACACGTCGCTCAGAAACTGCGCCGCCGGGATGGCCACCTTGCCCAGCGCCTGGCCCGTCTTGCGATCGAAGCTGCGGAGCGTGGTCAGATCGGCCACGTACAGCTTGTCGCCGACCAGAGCCATGCCCTTGGGCGCGTCCAGCCCCGCGCCGGCGGCCCCATCGATCCACTTGAGCTCCAGCACGATTCCCTCGGGCGAGACCTTCGAGATGAAACCGTTGCCGTCCGCGTTGCCGCGCCCGCCGTTGCTGTTGCTGACGAGGTACACGTCTGCTTCGGGGTCGTGCAGCGCCGCCTCTGGCCCGAGAAAGCCCACATCTCGCAGCAGGATCGGCGGCGAGGGGGCCTGGGCCAGGGTGGCCGCCGGCTCGGGGGGCTGTTCCACCGGCACCGGCGCGGGCTCCACCGGCTCTGGCCGTGCCGCCCCGCAGCCCGCAAGCGCCGTCAGGCACGACGTCAGTGCGGCTGTCCGGAGCCGCGCCCCACCTAGCCGCAGCAAAAACTGAAGCATGGTTGACCTGACCACGCTCGAATGAAAAAAACAAGGTAACCGGTGCGCTCGTGAATATCGTCCTGCTCGAGCCCGCAGAGCCCAATGACGCGGGTGAGGTCACGCTGTCCGATCACCGGGCGCAGCATTTGCTGCGGATCTTGAAGGTCAAGCCCGGAGCCAGCATCCGCGTGGGCTTGCTCGACGGCCCCCAGGGTCACGCCGAGGTGCTCGCGGTCGAAGCGCGCAGCGTGCAGCTGCGCTGCAGCTTCGATCACGCTGCACCAGCGCCGGGTCGCGACGTGCTGCTGCTGGCGTTTGCGCGGCCCAAGGTGCTGTTGCGCTGCCTGGAGCACGCCACGGCCCTGGGCTTCGGCCGCATCATCCTGTTTCGCAGCCGGAGGGTCGAAAAGTCACACCTGTCGAGCCACGCCATCGAGCCCGCCACCATTGAGGCTCACCTGCGGCGCGGGCTGGAGCAAGCGCGCCGCACCCATCGCCCCGAGGTGGTGCTGGTCGAGCGCTTCCGGGTGCTGATCGAGCAGCGGCTAGCTGAGCTGGTGCCGCAGCAGAACCGCTTCGTGGCAGACCCCGGCGCAGCTGGCGAGGCGGCGCTGGAGCTGGTGCCGCCCGCCCCGTTGAGCCTGGTCATCGGCCCCGAAGGCGGGCTGATCGACCACGAGCTGGGGGAGCTGCAAGGCCACGGCTTTCGCGCGGTGCGCGCCGGGCGCGCGCCGCTGCGGGTGGAGACCGCCCTGGCGTATCTCACCGGGCAACTGCGCGCCGCCCGTAGCCGCACCAGCCCCGGCGCTACTGAAGACGCTTGAACAGGATGGTGCCGTGCTCGCCCACGGCCCAGACCCGCTCCGGGGTGCCCCAGATGGCGTTGAGCGCGTGCTCGCTCCCGCTCGCCTCGCTCAGCCACTGCTGGCCGTCGAAGTGCAGGATCGTGCCGCCGCTGCCCACTGCCCAGGCGTCGGCGCCGCTGAGCCCCCACACGTCGTTCAGCGCGAACGTGGCGTCGGGCATGGCGCGGCCCCAGATGCGGCCGTCCCAGTGCACCACCGTGCCGCCCGTGCCCACGGCCCACACGTCATCGTCCGCGGCCCCCCACACGCCGCGCAGATCCACGGTCAGGCCGCCATCGGGACCGCTCGGGATGGCAGCCCAGCCAGTGCCGTCATGGCGCAAGATCACCCCAGCCTCGCCCACGGCCCAGGCCGTGCCCGTGGGAGAGCTCCACACGGCGAGCAGATCGCGCTCGGTGGGGGTCACCAGCGGAGTCCACAGGCGCTCGTTCAAGAGCCCCCAGGTCTGCCCGCGAGAGCCCACCAGCCAGCCGTGTGCGCCATCGCTCCAGAGCCCGCGCAGCAGCGCGTCCGCGCGCACGTCCATGCTCACCCAGCTGGCGGCGGCGTAGCTGCGCGCCATGCCGCCCGTGCCCGCCACCAGCACGCGACCGCTCTCGTGCACGTCCAGCGCATACACGGCACGCGGGCTGTCGCGCAGCACATCCGCCCAGCCGCCGTCGCGCCGCTGCAGCAGCCGATCACCGGCGACCCACACGTCGTCCGGGCCCGAGCCCGCCACGTCCAGCAGATTGTCGAGCGAGCCGTCGCCCAGCACCGTGCGCTCGCGGCCCTCGAAGCTCACCAGCAGGCCATGCTCGCCCACCGCCACGCTGCGCTCGCCGCTCGCCCATAGCCCGAAGATGGGCCGCTCGCCGCCGCTGGGCTGCAGCGGCAGCCACCTGGCGCAGGGCTCGCTCGCGCCCGCGTCGCCCGGGACGGGGCAGCTGGCTTCACCATCCCAGTGATACACGTTGCCGTCGCTGCTGGCCGCGTAGACCTGCGCCGCATCCGCCACCTGCACGCTCAGCAGGTCGCCGCGCGGGCTCGCGCCCTCGCCCTCCGGCCGCTGCCAGCGCTCACCCTCGCTGTCCCAGCGGCGCATCTCACCGGCCTCGCCCACCAGCCAGAGCTCGCTGCCACGCCCGTGCACGCTGGTCAGCTTGCGCGTGGTGCCCGCGTCCACCGGCTGCCAGGCATCGTTCACCAGCCGCAACACCGTGCCGGCGTCGCCCACGGCCCAGGCCTGCTCTCCGTCCGCCCAGACGGCGTTCAGCGGCTGCGCCGTGCCCACGTCCACGCGCGCCCAGCTACCGGCGCGGCGCTCCAGCATCAGCCCGCCATCACCGACGACCCACATGCGGCCGCTGCCGTCGCCCGTGACGGCGCGCAGAGTGGTGCCCGCCGGCACGTCGGCTAGTGGCACCGCGGCCCAGCCGTCGCCCGCGAGCTCGAGCAACTGCGCCTCGTCGCCCACCGCCCACAGCTCGTCGCCCTGGCGCCACACGCCGCGCAGGGTCTTCTGCTGCGGGGCCCAGTGGCTGCTCCAGCCCTGGCCATCGAAGTGCAGTGTCAGCCCCAGCGCGCCCACGATCCACACGTCGCTGGCAGAGCTGGCGGCCACGGCGCGCAGCGTGTTGCCCTGCAGGCTCTGCCCGCCCCAGCACCAGCCATCCACGCTGCACACCGTGGGCTGCACCGCGCTGGTGCCCGCATCTGCCGGCACGGGGCCGCTGCCCGCGTCCGGGCCCGGCGGGCGCTGAATGGAGCCATGCGGGCCCGACGGGTGCCCGCAGGCGAGCACGACGCAGGCTGCGAGCAGCGACGAGGGCCGGCGGAGGCGCCGAGAAAAAGGGTGCTGATTCATGAGTCGTCCAGGCTCCGGGGTCGCTCAGCGCGGCGGACACACGGGGCAAGACAGCACCCCGCCGCAGCCGTCGTCATCGCCCGTCCCGATGCCTGCCTGGCACGAGCAGGTGCGGGGCAAGCAGCAGGTGCCGTTCACCAGGCACACTCCGGCACCTTCACACGGCCCGCAGTCGAGCGGGCGCCCGCAGCCATCGCCACCGGGCACGCTGCCGCAGGAGCGCTGCACGTCGTCGCAGGTCTGCGGCACGCAGCAGCTACCGTTGACACACTCCTGCCCGGCGCCGCTGCACGGCCCGCAGTCGAGGATGTTGCCACAGCCGTCGCTGGCGTCCCCGCACTGCTGCCCGATGCTCTCGCAGCTGCGCGGCACGCACTCCTCGCACACGTTGGCCGTGCCCGCCCCCGCGCACACCAGCTCGCCGGTGCAGGCGCCGCACTCCAGTGTGCCCCCGCAGCCGTCGCTCACGGTGCCGCAGTTGGCTCCGGCGTTGACCTCGCTGCAGCTGGTGGCCGGCACGCAGCACTGCCCGCCGTAGCAGACCTCACTGCCGCTGCAGTCCCCGCACTGCAAGATGTTGCCGCAGCCATCGCTCTGGGTGCCACAGCTGGCGGTGCACTCACTCGGTACACAGACGCCGCACACGTTGGCAGTGCCGCCGCCCCCACACGTCTCCTCGCCGGTGCAGGTGCCGCAGCTGAGCGTGCCGCCGCAGCCGTCCGGTACGCTGCCGCAGCTGGCGCCCAGCTCCGCGCAGGTCTTGGGCACGCAGGCCCGGCAGCGATTGTCGATGCAGCTCTCGCCAGGCAGGCAGCCGCCGCACTCCACCCGCTGCCCGGTGCAGCTGCTGGTGATGGCACCACAGCTGGCGTTCTGACTGCGGCACTCCGCCGGCACGACCGGGGGCACGCACTCGTTCTGCACGCAGCTCAGACCGCTGGGGCAGTTGCCGCACTCCAGCACTCCGCCGCAGCCGTCGGAGCGCTGCCCGCACTCGGCGCGCGCCGCCAGACAGGTGGTAGGCACACACGCGCTGCAGATGCGGGCCAGCGCATCACAGGCCTGGCCCGGGCCGCAGCTGCCGCAGTCCAAGGTGCCGCCGCAGCCATCGGGCACGCTGCCGCAGGCGCCGTCGGCACAGCTCAGCGGCACACAGGCGCCGCACTGGCCGGTGCGGCCGTCGCAGACCTCGCCGGGGCTGCACGCGCCACAGCTGGTGCCAACGCCACAGGCGTCCGCCACCACACCGCAGGCAAACCCGAGCCCGCCGCACACGGCGCCGGGCGCCTCACAGCGCCGGCTCTGCTCCGAGCACACCGTGCCCGCGCCGCACGTGCCGCACAGGAGCACCCCGCCGCAGCCGTCCGAGGCAGAGCCGCACTCGACGTTTGCCTCCTCGCAGGTGCGCGGCAGACAGGAGCTGTTCCGGCCGTCCCCGTTCGGATCAAAGCCAGTGCCACCGCTGCCCGCCGCGTCGGGTCCGGCATCACCGGAGGTGAGCACCTTGTCCCCACCCAGGCCCTGCTGTCGGGGCGGCTTGCTGCCGCAGGCCTGCAGCCCCAGCAGACACAGCCCCAGGAGCGCCATCGCCAGAGCGGCTGCTCGCGACTTCGTGTGCGCCTGGGCGGCGCGGGCGGACGAGCGAGGTTCGCGAATCGTGTAGCTCATGGCGGCCTACCGAGCGCAGAGCCTGTCGCGGCTCTGCTAGCGAATGATGGCGGGCGCGATCTTCCTCAGATCGAGGCCACCCGGGTACATGTAGCTGGTGAAGACACCATAGCCGTAGACCACGATGCCGAAGGGCTGGTTGCTCTGCATGTGAAACACCTCGCGGTCTGGCGGCAGCATGTACCGGGCGACGCGATAGCCAGTCGTTCCGATCGCGGCGAACGCAGACTCCGGCAGGGCTTCACCATCGAGGAGAACGGTTGCCCCCTGCGGCGCTACAACATTTACGAAGTTGAAAGCGTAGGTTCTGGACACACTGAAGATGTAGTTGTCCCGATACTGAGCACGCGGCACGGCCACCGCCATCGAGGGATCACCGGCTCCGCTGTCCACGGAGCTCCGCCCCTGTAGGTAGTGCGTGACCAGGATCGGCTTGCTGGAGCGCACGCGAAAGTCTTCCGTGATCCGTGTGAGCTCGAGTGGTCCATCGGCGGGGCTCCTGCTCACGCTCAGCCCAGCCAGCCCCGGTAGCTCGCGGTCAAACTCCAGGGTCGTGCCCTCGGCAACCGGCAGGATGCGCACCACGTGAGGCGACTGGCTGGCGGGCGCCGCCGGGAATGTGACCAGATAGTCGGTGCCCAGCGTCTCGGCCGGCAACATGGCGTGCTCCAGATGATCACAGGCATCCGTCGTGGCCTCGGGCACGAAGCCGCAGGAGCTGCCCGCGATCACCTGCACCGGAGCGCTGGCGCTGATCAAGGTGCCGCTCAGGTCACTGCCGAAGAGCTGCGCGCTGCTGGCCTCCGCCACGATCTGCAGCACGTCGCCGTCGCCCAGGGTGACCTGGCCCGAGCCAGTCTCGCTGATGCCGCCGCCCGCCGCCACCCTGCCCTGACCGGTGACGGTGACCAGAGTGCCGGGTGTGGTGCCGACCACGCTGACGAAGGCCTGCCCGGCGCGAGTGCTGGGCCAGGCGAGCACCGCATACGAGCCCGTCCAGACGTTGGTCGGGAACAGCAGCGAGGCGTCGTTGCTGAAGGAGAGGCAGCCCTCGTCGCGCTGCAGCGCGCCCGGGCACTGGTTGCGCAGCGGGCAGCTCGCCGGGCTGGGCGTGAGCTCGTATTCCAGCGGATTGAACTGATACACGCTGACCGGGCGATCCGAGCGCAGGCGATAAGCGCCGCCGGGCAGCAAGCGCGATGGCCCGAGCGCTGGGGGCTTCTGACAGGCGTCCTGGTCGCCTCCCTTGAGCTCGCTGACCCAGGGCAGCTCGATCATGCTCAGCTCACCGGGCGCCACCGTGCGCTGCGCGACGGTGTCCGCGCCGCGCGTCACCACCACGGCGGCGCTGCTGTCACCGCTGTTGGAGACAGCCACGGCGAAGTGGAAGCCGCTGTACACCGGGTTGGGCGTGACGGTCGGATAGTAGTCACAGCCCACGTAGCCATCGCCCAGCGTGGCCGGCGAGCAGGCGCCCTTGCAGCCGTCCGCCTCGCACACCATGCCCTGCAGCGCATCGCACTCGAACTGCTCGAAGGCGGTGCCCTGCGCGTTGCACATGCGCGCGACGCCTGCCTCGCAGCTGCCCTCGCCCGGGGTGCAGATGACGCAGCCGAACGGCTCGCGACACTGTGCGCCCTCCGCCGCGCAGTCGCGCGCGGGGGTGCCGTCCGCCGGATCACACGGCAGCGCTCGCTCGCCCTGACAGACGAACCTGCCAAGGTCACAGCCTTCGTAGAACTGGTTGGGCGGGCCCGCGCTGTGTCCGCCGGCACCCGCGGCGCCCGAGGCACCGCCCACGGTGGCGCCGGGCTCGCTCGACGACGAGCAGCCCAGGGCGCCGCTCAGCGCCAGCGCGAAAGTCAGCCAGGCGCTCCGCCCCAGAGCTGCTCGAGTCTCCCTCATGGGCTAGCTTAGCGCGCTGGCCTCGCAGGCTCGACCCTGGCGCTGAAAGGTGTGGGAGCGCCCGCTCCCGGCGGCGCCTCAGGTGAGACGATGGCCGCCGCTCAGCGCGCGCAGGGCTCGGCGCCTTGGCTCGGCTGAAACCAGTTCACCCCCGGCAGCTCTCGCTCGGGCGGCACCGCCACCGGCGCGCGGCCATCGAGCGAGGCGTTGAGCGCGATGCTGGGCCAGCCGCCGGCAGAGAACTCCACCCGCAGGAGGTGGACACCGGCGCTCAGCTCCAGCACCTCACCGCGCGACTCGCGCTCCCCCGGCTTGCCGGCGCGCAGGCGCTCCTGCCCGTCGATGAGGAGCCGGGCCGTGCCGTTGACCACCAGCTGAAACGGGATGGCTCGCGGCTCGCGCAGCTGCAGGCAGGTGTCAAAGCTTGCGGAGAAGCTGCGCACGTTGAAGCCGCCCGGCACCCGCCGCTCTTGCCGGTCCCAGTAGCGGCTGAGCCGGCGCTCCGTCACCAGCACCTGCTGGCCGCCGAGCTCCGGCTGCTCGTAGTACACGGCTCGCCACACGGGCCCGTCATCCACGAGCACCGCCCAGCCGAACCACAGCGGCACCGGCAAGAGCGCCGCCAGAGTTATCCAGCGCGCAGCCCCCGCCGGGCCCAGGAACGGCTCTCGACGGCGCGCCCAGAGCCCCGCCAGCCAGCGGCTCGCCGCCGACACGCCGCGAGCCGCGCTCACCGCGAGCCCCCTCGCCCGCGCCCCTTCTTCCGCTTCAGGTCGCGCGCCACCGCCAGCGCAGCGCCATCGCGAGCCACCTCACCGATCAGCTGGCGATCGCGGTAGCGCCGCAGGCAGCCGTCACGGATGTAGGTCGCGTAGAAGTCCGCCTTGCGCGCGTCGCGCATGGCCACGTACTGAAAGTTCAGGGGCAAGTTGCGCGTGAAGAACAGCTTCGAGCCGCAGCCCGCCACCCGCCACGTGCGATTCAAATAGCCCTCCCGGCGCTCGTTCCAGATCGTCTCGCGCAGCTGCGCGTGCAGCTCCTGGTACACGCTGCCGTAGTACTCCGTCTCGTAGCGCTCGGCGGCCGCTTGCAAGCCGCCCGAGGCGCGATTGAAGAACACGTGCTGGTGCGGGTGCAGTCGCCACAGCGCGTGCGCCTGGTCCACCACGAACAGCAGCACCAGCGCAACGAACGGCGCCGCCCAGCGCGGGCGGTAGAGCAGCAGCCAGCGCAGCAGCGTGCCCGAGCCCAGCGCCGCCAGCACGCTGATGGCGGGGATGAGGAACAAGAAGTGGCGCAAGCCGTTGTACAGGGTGGAGCCCTTCACGATCGCGTATGCCGGCGGCAGCAGCACTGCTGCCACCAGCAGCCATGCCCCCCAGGCGATCGGCCTGCGCCGCCACAGCCCGTGCCCGGTATGCAGCAGCAGTGCCAGCACACTGCCCAGCCAGCACACGATCAGCCACTCCGGCAGCTGCACCGCGAAATAGCTGGGCAGGTAGTCCCAGGGCACCCGGTTGCTGGAGATGTGCTCGCCGCGCAACAAGGTGGGGCTGTCGTACGTCGTGTAACGGCTGAGCTTCTCGAACGCCTCGGCGGGCCGCTCCAGCGGGCTCTGCAGCGCGCCTGGCCAGAACAGCAGCATCACGCACCAGCCAGCGGCAGAGCTGGCGACCGACAGCAAGGCCAGCTGAGCCAGCTCGCGCAGCAGCGGGGTCTGCCGCAGCCGCCAGGCGTCGAGCGCGCGCAGCGCCAGCAGCGCCAGCAGGTACGCGATCAGGATGGCGCCGGCATTGCGCACCGACATGCCCAGCCCGAGCACCAGGGCCAGCGCACAGCCCTGCCGCCAGCGCGCTGCCAGCCCGCGCCAGAACGGCAGCGGCGCAGCTGGCACCTCAGAGCGAGTGACCAGGCGCGCGATGGCGTACAGACCCCACACGTAGCCGGCGGCAAACGGGATGTCCTTGGGGTTGTTGAACTGGTGCCCGTAGTACACCGGGGTCAGCACCAGCAGCAGCAGCGAGAGCAGCCCTGCGATCGGGCCACCCAGCAGGCGGCCAAGCTTCCACGTGCCCAGCAGGCCCAGCTGCGCCACGAAGATGCACAGCACGTGGTTGGTGCGAAACTCATCCCAGGGCGAGATGCGCCTCAGCAGCGCTGCCAGCAGATCGAAGCCCGCGCCATACACCGAGCGCTGCAGGCCGGCCGAGGCCTCGAAGCCGTTGAGATAGAAGCCGAGCACGCGCTCGCCCAGGCGGATGTGAGGCTGCTCGTCAAAGGTCAGCCCGTAGTCGCCCACGGTGCAGATCATCAGCAGCGACAGCAGCAGAAAGCACGCCAGGCTCAGCCCATCGGCACAGCGCTC
Source organism: Polyangiaceae bacterium (assembly GCA_025937895.1). Classification (GTDB taxonomy): domain Bacteria; phylum Myxococcota_A; class Polyangia; order Polyangiales; family Polyangiaceae; genus SZUA-265. Next base: position 10,738 of record JAICQL010000030.1, read on the forward strand.
GGCGCGCTGCACCAGGGCTTGCCGCGAGCCGTCAGTCCCAGAGCAGGACGCGGTCGACCAGGACATGAGCATCCTTGCTGCGATCGAAAACGCGCAGCCGGGCGGTCTTGCCCTGGTGAGCGGTGATGTCCCACAGCCACGGGAACAGAAAGTCGCCGTCCAGGCCGATCGCCGAGTCAGCGACGACGTCGTCGATCAGCAGCTCCACCCCCACCCGTTTGCGGCGCGAGCCACCGCCAACCAGCACGCTCAGCACCCGCCCCTGCAGCACGAACGGCGGCGAGGTGATGGTGCCACGGCGCACGTCATCGCTGTCCCCCGACGACAGCGCACCGCGGCCATGCAGACCGCGCACGGCCCTGAGCTGCCACGGCTCCAGCGGAGGACCGCTGTGATACGCCGCCACGTCCCCCTGCCAGCCGGCAAGCCCCGCGCTCTCGAAGTCCAGCGCGCCGCCCAGCGGATCGCGCGCGACCAGCGGCAGCAGCTCGTCCCGGGGCAGCGCCGCCGGCTGCTCCGCGGAGGCCTGCAGTATCGCCTCCAGCGCCGCCCACAGCTCGCCGCTCACGTCCGGCGCACGCAATTTGTGGAAGTAGCGCGCCTCATCCAGCTGCCCAGCGTCGACGTAGAAGGCCAGCAGCGCTGCCAGCGCCTGCATGCTGCCGCTGGCGTAGTACTCGCGCAGCAGCGCCACCTCCATCACGTGATGATCATCCCCCACGATCTGGCGCACCCGAAACACCGGGTCGCTCGCCTGCTCCCACACGCGCGGCTCGAGCTGCGTGGCCCACACGTACGCGAGATAGGCGTCACTCGCTTGGCCCGCTTGCTCCGAGCTCTGCGCCAGCTCCAGCAGGCGGCCGATCAAGGCGCGGTCCGGCTCCACCACGCCTTCGCTGCGCCGGCGCTGCTCCACCCCCGCCATCACCTGGGCGCGCAGCCCGCGCAGCTCCGCGCCGTGCGCCGCAGGCAGCGCGGCGGGATACGGCGGCAAACTGCGCTGCTCGCGAGCCAGCATGCTGCCCGAGACGAGCGGCTCCAGCTCGCTCCACGCCGGGCTGCCGCCCGCACGCAGCTCCGAGCCGCGGGACACGCCCAGCTGCACGCGGTAGCGCTCTGCTTGCAGCTCGGGCAGCGCCAGGCTGAGCTCCGCCCTGAGCGGCTCTCCCTGGCTCAGCTGAGAGGCGATCTCGAAGCCGCGCAGCAGCGGCTGCGGCGCGCTCTCGACCGCGCCGGCGCCCGCCTCGATGCGGACCTGCACCTGCTCATCACCCCCCAGGCGAGCCCGCGGCAGCAGGCTGACCACCACTCTGACCTGGGCTCCCGCCGCCACTGGCTGCGCCTGGCGCGCTGCACGCGGCGTAAAGTAAGCGGCGCCGTTGAGCGCCAGGTACGGCGACAGTTGCCGGAACTCGGCGCGGGGCACGCCCGGAAAGTAGTCGATGAGCTCACCGCGATGCAAAGCAAAGTACGGGCTGCGCGAGTGCGGGATCAGCCGGTAGTCGAGGCGAAAGTAGTCCCAGCGGTACTCGTGCGAGCCAGAGAACACGCGCCAGAAATTGGAGGGCACGATGAGCCAGCTGGGCGCCCACGGCTGCTCGTGGATGAGATACTGGAAGAAGCCAAAATCGCGGCTGATGCGCCTGCCCTGCGCCACCATCGAGTGCCGCAGCAGCGCCACGCTGCGATCGCACAGGCCCAGGAAATCGATCGGGTACAGCTGCTCGTCCGAGAGCCAGGCAGGGCCGCCGAAATCCTGGGTCAGCAAGCTGGGCCGTACGATGCCGGCTTGCCGGGAGAGCTTGCGCACCGCCCGGGTGGCGCTGACGCGCTCGCAAAAGTGGCACCACGGCTTGCGGGCTGCCGCGAGGAACGGCCGCTCCTGCTGCCCCCACCAGCCCCACAGGGCCGGAGCGGCGAGCGCGAGCGAGAGAGCCTCCCGCGGCAGGCGGCCCCGGCTCAGCCAGCACAGCCCGCGCAGCAGCTGCTCCATACCGCCCGCTCCGAGCAACAGCAGCGCCGGAGCAACCAGCGACAGGAACCTGCCATGCGGCATCCAGTCCCCGCCGGCATACAGGATGAACGCCGCGCCCGTCAGGCAGTGACAGGCGAGCAGCAGCTCCAGCCGTGCCCTGCCCCACAGCCCCAGCAGAGCGAGCGGCAACACGTACAGCAAGGCGCTCTCGCGCAGGTTGCGGGTCAGGTAGTCCACGCCGTCTTGCCACGACCAGCTGCTGCTCTTGGCGTGAAAGGTGTTGGGCACCCAGGCGTGAAACACCAGGTAGTGCAGCAGGTGATACAGCGCGAAGGGCAGCAGATACAGCAGCAGCGCGCGCAGCGCACGCCGGCGCTGCTCCGGCTGACGCCAGGCCTGCAGCAGCTGCAGCAGTGCCCAGGGCGCCACGTATAGCGGCGCCTCGGGCCGCGTGATGCACAGGCCAAACGCCACCAGACCGGACCAGCCGAAGGCCTGCGGGCTGCGGCTCTCGCGCCCGTCCAGGTACCAGAGCGCGGCCAGCAGCGCCCAGAACAGCGAGTTCTCCAGCCCCGCCACCGCCCAGATCGAGAGCTGCACGCAGCAAACCAGCGCCAGCCCGAGGCCCGCCTCGAGCGCGCCCCAGGAGCGCCAGCCACGCTGGCGGCGCTGAGCCAGCGCGGCGCCGGCCAGCAGCGCCGCCAGCGCGAAGCAGACGACCCCCAGCACCTTCGCCACCTCGGGGATGTCGAGCCCCAGCCAGTGCCAGGGCACGAGCAGAAAGACCCAGAGCGGATTGGAGTACCCCTCCACCCAGGGCCCACCGATCACCGCCACGGGCCCGGCGCCTTCCGCCAGGTGCTTGGCGTAGGCATAGCTGATGCCAGCATCATCGATGGTGAAGCGCCAGACGGCGCCGAGCCGCTGCTCCGCCACCCAGACCAGCAGCGCCAGCAGCAGCGCGCGATATCCCCACCAGCTCACGGAGCGCGCATGCTCGCGCAGCGCGGCGCCCGCCTGCTGCAGGATGAGGCCCAAACGCCCCACGATCGCTCGGCGTTGCACCGCGCTCAGAGTGGCTCGGGTGCATTTCCGATGTCAATCATGCCGCGTTGTCGCAGAAGCCCCTGGCCGCGGCAGCATGAGCGTGGCCGGCCGTGAGCTCCGCGAGCCATGTACACCTTCCTCTTCGTCACCTCGCCGGTCTCTGAAGAGGCCCCTCGCGCGTGCCGCCGTGCGCTCGAGCGGCTGAACACCACGTTGCCAGACCTGGGCAGCCCGGGGGCGAATCAGCATCACGCCGCTGCCGGAGCTCTCGGCGGCACTGGGCACGCTGTTGCCCGAGGTGGATCGAGCCAGCTCGCTGCTGCAGGTGGTGAACAGTGAGCGTCTGCTCGCGCTCACCTACGGCGAGCGCCCCGGTTCGCCCCAGCTGGCGCAGCTGGCGCACGACGTGTTCGCGCGCGAGGGCGCCGCAGCCATCGCCGCGCTCGACGGCAACTTCAGCGCTGCTGATCGAGCGCAGCCGTGTGGCTGTGCGGCACCTTGCTCGGCCACCGCGCGCTGTGCCACGCCGCCGCTGGCGCAGCCTTTCTGGCAACCCCGGATGATCTGCGCGCGCGCATCCTGGCGGAGGAGCTGCAGCCGGTGGGCGCGGGCTGCTTCAGGACGAGGGCTCGCTCAGTGTCGAGCTGCTGGGCGCGGCCACGGTCGAGCGCATGCTGAGCCAGCATGCCAGCAGGCGCGATCAGCTTCCCGTGCTAGACGTGCTGCTCACCGCCGAGCAGTGGTGGCGCCTGGCCCGGCGCCTGTAGAGCTGGGCGAGCGGCGACCCAGAGCGGCGGCCCAGAGCAGCTGCCCAGACCAACGGCCCAGAGCAGCTGCCCAGACCAACGGCCCAGAGCAGCGGCTCAGAACGGGGGCTCGCGCGTGAGCTCCGACGCCGGCAGCCCCGGCTCGGGCGCAGGCTGCGGCTTTGCCGCGGGCTTGGGGGCGGGCGCAGGCGCTGGGGCTTCGCTGCCTTCGCTGGCGTCCTCCGTGCGCTTCGACGCAGCCGGTTGCCGGCGCGGCGCTGCCGCCGGCTGCGGCTTGGGCTTGGCCGCGAGCGCCACGCTCGTCGGCGGCTTGGGCGCAGGCTTCGCGTGCGTCTTGCCGTCTGCGCTCGGCAGATCGGCGACGTCCACGGCCTGCACGCCCTCCTCCAGCTTGGCGAGCTCGTTGGCGGCACGCTGGCGGCGCTCGGCGTCCACCTCGGGCGTCTTCGCCACCTTGTCGAGCAAGTTGCGCCGCTCCTGCGGATCCGGCGACTCCTCCGCGGCTTTGAAGATCTCGTCGGCCCAGCGCCGCTCGATGCTCTTGAAGGCCTCGCTCTGGCGCAGGCTGCTGTCTTGCGGAATCTCCGCCAGCTTGCGGTGCGCGGCCACGATGGCGCCCTCGGTGACCAGGCCGTTGGCTTCCTCCAGCAGCTTGGCCGCGACATCCACGCGCGCGGGCGCGGGCTCCGGCGCCAGCTCTGCCGCGGGCTCGGCGGGCTCCAGCCGCACGCTGGTGGCCGTGGGCGTATCCTCCACCGGGCGCACCGCCAGCGCGATCACGGCGACGGCGATCAGCGCGCCGCCCATGTACAGCGCCATGGCACCCTTGCCACTGCGGCTGCGGGGCAGCTGATCCAGCTCGGCGGCGCGCGTGGAGAGCGGTGCCGCCTGGGTCACCACGTCCTCCACCCCTGCCGGCACGAACTTGAGCCGCACGTCCCCGAGCTCGACGACGTCCCCGCTGCGCAGCATCGCGCTCGGCAGATCCGCGCCGTTGATGCGCAAGCCGTTGGAGCTGCCCTGATCGAGGATCATCAGGCCATGCTCGGTGCGCAGCACCTCCACGTGCACGCGGCTCACCGACGCGTCATCGAGCGCGATCTGGCACTCTTCACCGCGCCCCACGAGCAGCTTCTGCTCCGTCAGCGGATAGACAGTGCCCACGCCGGGGCCCTGCACGACCACAAAACGATCGGGCAGCTGTGCCGCTGACACGAGCGCATCGATGGTGCGAGCCTCCACCGCTTGCTGGCTCTCATCCATCAGCTCCAGGCGGTAATCGCCGAGCTGGATGGTGTCGCCGTGCTTGAGCGTCCGCGGCCCCGAGAGCCGCTCGCCGTTGACGAACGAGCCCGTGTAACTGTTCTTGTCCTCGATCGTCCAATCGTTGTCGCCCTGGCGGAACAGGCGCGCATGGAGTCGAGAGATGTTGCGTTCGGTCAGGCGGATGGTGCTGTCTTCCGCGCGCCCCAGCGAGTAATCGCCCCGCACCAACTTGACCACGGTGCGGTTCGACTCATCGTCGACCACGCAAAGCTTCCACATCGCCTCCCATTTTATGCCTCGAAACGACGCTCCCGCCAAGAACAGGGAGCAGCGGAATTTCCCCGTGCGAGGTATCTGGCCATCGCCCCTGAGGGGGACTCGTTCGAAAGCGACGCAAATGGCGGCCTACAGGCCAGCCGCAAGACCGAACAGCTCCCCATGGACGCTGGGCCGGATGTCTCGAATGCGGATGTTGTCCCGCTGCGGGTGCACCCGATTGGTGAGCAGCACCACCACCACCGCCGCGTCCGGGTCACACCAGAGGCTGGTGCCCGTGAAGCCCAGGTGGCCGAAGGCGCGGGGCCCGAAGCGCGGGCCCGCAGAGGACCCCTGCTCCGCCTTGCCGTCGAAGCCCATGCGCAGCGAGCCGCCCGGGCGGGGTCGCACCAGAGGCTCGACCTCCTCCGCCGTCAGCCACTCCGGACGGCGCCCGGCGAGCGCATCCAGCACCCGACAACCGAAGCCGCCCATCGCCGCCGCCGTCCCGAACAAGCCGGCATGACCGGCGGCGCCCTCGCCCTGCAGGTCCCAGCAGTTGTCGTCGTGGACGACGCCCCAGAGCAAGCCCCCACGCTCTGCAACGACTTCCGTAGGCGCCGTGCGGGCCAGAAATGCCTGCGCGCCCAGGCGCTGGCGCCAGCCGCGCGCCGAGTCGAGCTCCAGCTCGTGAGGCCGCGCCACCTCCTGCTGGATCAGCTGCTCCACCGCTTGCCCGCCAACCCGCTCCAGCAGCGCCCCCAGCAAGATGTAGCCGAGGTCACTGTAGAGCGGCGCGAAACCTTCACCGGGCACGCTGGTGCGACAGTCGGCTCGGCGCAGGTTGGCGCACAGCTCGAGCCAGCCCGTCCGCGGCGCGCCGCTGTCCCGCAGCCTGACGTGCGCCTCCAGCCCCGCGCGATGAGAAGCGAGCAAACTCAGCGGAGTGTCTGCGCTCGCCGTGCCGCGTGCCTCGGGCAGCAAGCTGCTCAGCCGCGCCTCCCAGCTGAGCCAGCGCGCGCGCGCCAGGCGCGCCAGGGTGCAGGCCACCACGGGCTTGGTGAGCGAAGCCAGATCGTAAATGCTGTCGGGTGTTACCGCAGCGGAGCCGCTCCCCGAATGTACGCCTGCAGCGCCGCGTGCAACACGCCAAGCGCTGCCGTCAAAGCGGGCCACATACGCGCTGGCACCCGGCGCAGCCCCGGGCTGAAGCACCCGGCGCTTAAGCACTTCGCGGATTTCGTCGTGGATCAGAGCCAATGGCTGAGTTTTCCTGGGAAGCTCGTGGGCGCACGGGCGAGCTGCGCGCCGGCACCATGGTTGCCGACAACATCGAGAGCGTCAACACGCGCCTGCGCAAGCAGAACCTCAACCCAGTCAAGGTCAAGAAGAAGCCGATCGCGATCAACATCCAGATCGGCACCGGTGTCGATACCAAGGATCTGGTCACCTTCACCCGCCTGTTCGCGACCATGATCGACGCGGGCCTGCCGCTCGTGCAGTGCCTCGACATCCTGGCCCAGCAGCAGCCCAAGCCCGCCTTCGCGTCCGTGCTCAAGGACATCAAGAACTCCGTCGAAGGCGGCTCCACGTTCAGCGACGCCCTGCGCAAGCACCCGCGCATCTTCGACGAGCTGTTCGTCAACCTGGTCCAGGCCGGCGAAGCGGGCGGTATCCTCGACAGCATCCTCGGCCGCCTGTCCATCTACCTGGAGAAGCGCCAGAAGCTGGTGCGCCAGCTCAAGGGCGCGCTCAGCTACCCCACCATCGTACTCGTGATCGCCATGGGCGTGATGGCCGTGATGCTCACCTTCGTGATCCCGGCCTTCGAGGGCATGTTCGCGGAGTTCGGCGGAGGCAAGGACGCCTTGCCCGCCCTGACTCGCTTCATGGTGGCGCTCTCGCACGGCTTCATCACCTTCTTGCCGCTGACCGTCGCCCTGCTGGTCGGCTTTGCGGTGCTCGCCTCCTGGGTGCTGAAGCAGCCGAAGGGCAAGCGCCTGTTCCACAAGACCTTGCTGGTGCTGCCGGTGATGGGCCCGGTGCTGAACAAGATCGCCGTGGCCCGCTTCACGCGCACCCTGGGCACGCTCTTGCAGTCCGGCGTGCCCATCCTCGACGCTCTCGAGATCTGCGCCAAGACCTCGGGCAACATGGTGCTGGAGTCCGGCATCATGCACGTGCGCCAGCGCATCAGCGAGGGCCAGAACATGGTCGAGCCGCTGCTGGAGGCCAAGGTGTTTCCGGAGATGGTGGTGCAGATGATCGGGGTCGGTGAGCAGACCGGCGCGCTCGATCAGATGCTGAACAAGATCGCCGACTTCTACGAGGAAGAGACGGACGTGGCCGTGGCCTCGATGACCAGCATGCTGGAGCCCATCATGATGGTGGGCATCGGCGGCATGGTGGGCGTGGTGCTGGTCTCGATGTACCTGCCCATCTTCGAGCTGGCAGGCAACATCAAGGGCGATTGAGCGCCCGGGCCTCGGCTGCAGGCCTGCGGCCGGGGCGGTCTTCCGCGCCGCGAGTGGGCTGCCGAGGGATGGTCTAGTGAGCGAGTCTCCGGTACCTCCGGCGTTGACGGCGGCTCCGCTGGCGCGGCGGCTGGCCTGGGTCACGGGCTGCCGGCTGCTCTTGCTCTCGGCGGTGCTGGGCCTGTTCGGCTTGCTCAATTTCAAGAGCCGGCTGACCTGGGCCACCTTCACCGTGCAGACGGCGCTGGGCACGCTGGCGCTCGCCTTCGCGGTGACCGGCCTCTACGCGGCGCTGCTGCGGCACGGCAAGCGGATGGAGCTGCTGGTCACCCTGCAGCTGATCGTCGACCCCATGCTGTGGACGGTCATCGTGTACCTGTCCGGTGGCCCCTCCAGCGGCGCCACCTCGCTGTATGGCCTGAGCTGCGTCACCGGTGCAATGCTGACCGGCTTCCGCGGCGCGGCGCTGGCCTTCGGGGCCAGCACGCTGTGCTTCAGCGGACTCTTGCTCAGCCTCAGCCAGCGCTGGCTGCTGCCGCCGGCAGATCAGCCGCCCGGCGTGTACCACGTGGCCACGCAAGAGCTGCTGTACGCGGGCGTGGTGAACTTGCTGGCGATGCTGGTGGTGACCCTGCTCGCGGGCAGCCTGGCGGAGCGCCTGCGGGTCACGGGTGGCAGGCTGGTGGCAGCGGAAGAGCGCGCCGACCATGCGGAGCGCCTGGCGGCGCTGGGTCGTGTGGCCACTGCGCTCGCGCACGAGATCCGCAACCCGCTCGGCTCCATCTCGGGCTGCATCCAGCTGCTGCGGGTCAACCGCGCGCTGAGCGATGAAGACCGCCGGCTGTGCGCCATCATCGCCAGCGAAGCCAGCCGCCTGAACGATCTGGTGACGGACATGCTCAACCTGGCCCGACCGCAGCGCCCGCAGCTGGCCTGCGTGGACGCCGCGGGCACCGCGCGGGAGGTGGTGGAGCTCGCGGCGCAGTCGGGCCGGGCCGTGTCCGACGTGCGGGTCAGCTACAGCGGCGCGGAGCGCGCGCCGATCTGTGCCGATTCAGCCCAGCTGCGCCAGCTGATCTGGAACCTGGTGCGCAACGCAGTGCAGGCCTCCAGCGCCGGGCGCGAGGTCCGGGTCAGCGTGGTCACCAGCGAGAGCGCCGAGCCCAGCGCCCTGCTCACCGTCCAGGACGATGGGGTGGGCCTCAGCGAGCAAGCCAAGGAGCGCATCTTCGACGCCTTCTTCACTACACGGGCGCAGGGCACGGGGGTGGGGCTGGCGGTGGTCAAGCGCATCGCCGACGACCATCGCTTTGCCATCAGCGTGGAGAGCAGCTCGGGGCGCGGCGCCACCTTCCGCGTGCAGCTCGGTCCGTTGCTCCCACTGCCGCTCGGCACGCCCATCGTGCGCGAGGAGCGGCGCACGCTCTTTCCCAGTCGCGCCTGAGCAAGTGTCCCGGGGCCCAGAATTGGGCCTGGCGAGCGCCCCTGCAGTGCTGCAGATCGCTTCGCCAAAGTGACCCTGGACTGCTAGTCTGGGACCGTGGGCCAAGCACCATCCCGACGCCCCCCGCGGGGCTCCCGGTTCCCGACGGGACCGACGGATGGCGAGCGCCCGAGCGTGCCCCTGCGGCTGACCCTGGCTGGAGGAGCCCTGGGGCTCGAGCTGTACGAGCCGCTGCAGCTGGCCCCGTTCGTGGTCGAGGATCTGGCGTGGAGCCTGCCTGAGCTGCGCTTCCCCGTCGATCTCTCCGGGGGAGTGGAGAGCTTTCGTCACCGCCGGGGTGAGCTCACCCGCCTCGAGCTCTGCGCCACCTTCGCCGCGCTGGCCAGCTACGCGCGGCCACGGCTGCGCGAGGCGCTCGGGCAGCTGCACTCCGCGCCGCAGCTGTGGCCGCTGGAGAGCGGCGTGGGCGTCGGGCTCGTGGGCGAGCTCGGCAGCCTGGCGTTTGATCTGGAGTGGGCGGCGGCGGGACAGGACGTGCGCTGGGTCGTCAGCAACGCGCGCGGCGTGGGCCAGGTCGGGGTACCGCTCGCGCAGGCGCTGCGCATCGTCGATACGCTGTTCGCGGGGCTGGCGGAGCGCCGCGGGCGCGTGCTGACGTTGACCCAGGTGGCGCAGAGGGTCTGCCGTCACCTCGTGCCCGCCCTCGGCGCGCGCGCCCCTGCCACCCGCGCTTCCGGCCTCGAGCGGCTCTCGATCGACAGCGACAAGCTGACCCTGGCGCTCTCGGCGAACGCCACGGAAGCCGGCGCCAGCGCGCGCGGCCTGCGCGCGCTCGAGCTCGCCAAGCTGTGCGCCACCGCCGACGAGGCGCTGGCGGGTGGCGAGCTGGACGCCGCACGCGCCGGCTACCTGAGCGCGCTGGAGCGTGCGCCGCGCCATCCAGAGCTGGCAGCGCTGGTGGCGCAGATCGACGTCACCCACGCCGATCGCGCCGAGGGTGCGCTGGGCTTGCTGGTGGACTGTCTGCCGGTGACCCAGTTCGGCCTCACCGGCGCCGTGTTGCTCGCGCGGGTGGGCGACCTCGCCGGCGCGCGCGAGGCCATCCACCGCGCCGCCGGCAACGAGCCATACGCCCCGCTCGCCGCGGGGCTCTGGCAGCAGCTCGCCGAGCTCTGTGTCTCCGGCAGCGAGCGGCGCGACGCGCTGGACCGCGCGGTGGCCTGCGCCCCCGGTCTGGCCAGCGTCCGCTGGGCGCGCTTCCAGGCGAGGGTGGAGTGGGGTGATGAGCGAGGCGCGCTGGCGGATGCGGAGAGCCTGGAGGCTGCTGCCGCGGGCGCCGCGCAGCGGCATGCGGCGCTGGTGCGCGCGGCACGCCAGCTGGTGGAGCGCGGGCTGTCACGCGGCGCGGGGCAGCTGTTCGAGCGGGCGCTGCGCTACGTGCCGGCGGATCCCAGCGCCATCTGCGGCCTGGGGCGCGCGTTGCTCGGGCAGGGCCGCACCGAGCGCGCGATGGCGCTGTTCGAGCGCGCCGTGGAGCTGGCCGAAGCAAGGTCGACAGTGTCTGCAGACGCGCTGATCGAGCTGGCGCGCTTGCTCGCCGAGCACTGCGGCGATCACCCCCAGGCGATCGCCCGCGTGGCTCAGGTCCCGCCCGGCAGCGAGCATCGCTACGAAGCGCTGGCGCTGGAGGGGCGCTGGCGGGCAGCGCTGGGCGATCTGCGCGGCGCCTCCCTCGCCTACGCGCGCCTGCGCGAGGCCTGCGAGCTGGCGGGAAGGAGCACGGCGCTGCCTGAGGCCGCGGCGTGGCTGACGGAAGCCGCTCAGTTCGAGGACCGCAGCCTGGGCGACCTGGCGGCGGCGGAGCGACACCTGGCCTCCGCGCTGCGGCTGGCGCCGCGCAACGCGCGCGTGCGCAGGCTGTATCGACAGACCGCGGCGGCGCTCGCCAGGCGCCCGGCGCCATGACCCCCACCGAGCTGCACATCCGCAGAGCCTCGGTAGCCGACGCCGAGTGCCTGGTGCGCCTCAACGCCAGCGTGCACGCAGAGCACGTGCAGGCGCGCCCCGACTTCTTTCGAGCCACCGACCCGCGCGAGCTGGGCGAGTGGTTTCGCGAGCTGCTGGCCAAGCCGGCGACGCGCAGCTGGATCGCAGAGGTTGGCGAGGTGCCCGCCGGCTACGTGTTGATGCGCGAGCACCAGCGCGAGGCGAACGTGTTCAGCCACCAGCGGCACTGGCACGAGATCGAGCAGATCGGGGTGGAACTGGCGTTCCGCCGCCGGGGCATCGGCGAGGCGCTGCTGCGAACGGCGCTGGCTGCTGCGGCGGCAACCGGCGCAGGCGACGTGGAGCTCGCCTCGTGGTCGTTCAATCACCGAGCGCATGCGCTCTTCACCCGCTGTGGCTTCGCGCCGCGCCTGACCCGCTTCGATCTGCGCCTGGACGCCGCGCTCCAGCGCAGGGACGGCCCGGCGGCGCTCCAGCGCTGATCGCGCCGCTGGCGCGCGCAGGCTCAGTCTTCGTGCGGCCCCTCGGCGTCGTCTTCGAGCAAGCCGGAGGGCCTCGGCGGTGAGACACCATCGAAGGCTGGGAAGCGCTCGTCGTTGCCCACCTCGTCGTCGTCTCGCCCGCTCGCGCCGGGCTCATCCGGCAAGAGCACGTCTTGCAATGCACCGAGCCCCGCAGCGCCGTCCACATCCCGCTCCGCCGGGTCCCCGACCTCGGATGCATCGTGCGCCGGCAACGGTGTAAGCAACGCACCGACATCCAGCTCCATCGCCTGCGACTCGTCCAGCTCGCCGGAGTCTGTCATGTCGATGGTCAAACCGATGTCCACGAGATCATCCTCGGGGTCCAGCGACTCGGAGCCGCGATCCAGCCACTGCGCGTCCAGCAGATCGCCATACTCGGGCTCGAGGACAGGCTCTTCATCTTCATCGCCCGCGCCGCGGCTCGCTTCTGCCGTTGCGCTCACGAGCGATGGCCAGCGCGGGCTGTTGCCATCGGTAGTCATGCTCAAAGCATAGTCATGGCTCGAGCGCAGACCACCCCCGAACGGTCGGCACATCATCTCCGTGATGTGTCCACCGCCGCACGCGGCGGCCGAGGTCGGCCCTGCCTTACATCTGGCCCTTGATCCCCGGTTCGCTCGCTCACTGCACACTCTCGTTTCTCCGAGCTCTGCATCTGCATCATTTCGAATGCATGCAGCAGTCTTCCCCGAGCTGCTGGCGCTTGCTCATCGGCCCGAGGCAGCCGGCCGACAGGCTACGGTGTTGCGGCCCATCGGCTATCACGGCGCAGCGCAAATCCAGCCAAGTTGATGCTGCCGCGAGTTGACAGAGCGCAAGTTGCACGAGGCTTTCGTTCTACGATTGCCCCCGCTGCCCCGATGCTTTATTGGGCGTATCTTCATGCACGTTCACGTGACGGACGACCTCATCGATACGCGCACGTCGGAGAGCATTCCAGCCAGCAGCGCGAGCAGCTGCAGCACTAGTAGCTCGAGCAGCAGCGCGAGCAAGCTGGCAAGCAAAGCGCCCTGCCCGCGCAGCGTGCGTGCCTGGCGTGCCTGGCTCGGTGCGCTCGCCAACGATGCAGAGGCTGCGCAAGCTGCAGCGCTCGCGTACGAGCAGCTGGATGCCTCGGGCCGCGACGCCTGGATCGATAGCCTGGCTCAAGACGCGCTGGAGCTCGGGGTACCGCGCATCGCCGTGTATGCGCCGTTGCTCGCCGTGGAGCTGGATGGCAAGCGCCGCCAGCGCATTCAGTCCGCGCTTGGCCCTCATGAGTCGGTGGCGGCACCGCGCCAGGCCACGCGCGCCCTGGTGGGGGTCGGCCGTAATGATCTGCGCGTTGCCGTGGTGGTCGCTCCTCTGTACATGGATTTCGTGCAGGTGATGGCCTGCGGTTACCGGGTGGCAGAGTCCTTCGACTGGGTCCGGCATGATCCGATCGTGTCCACGGGGTCTGTGCCGCGCGCCGGTGAGCGGGTGGAGGGCGTGCTCGTGGAGTCGAGCCCGCTCAAGGGAGTGATCGATGAGCTCGCGCTCACCATCGTGGCGCACCACCGGGCGCATGGAGAGGTTCCCCCCGCCCTGCGAGCGTTTGCGCACGTCTTCGGTCCCAGCTTCGGCGGCTGAATCGCTGGGTGCGGTTTCGCCGCGTGGTGAATCGCTGCGCACTGAATGGCTGCGTGGTGGACGGCTGCATGGTGGACGGCTGCATGCTGGACGGCTGCGTGGTGGATGGCTGCATGGTGGATGGCTGCGTGCCGCGCCACGGCCCCGAGGGCTGTGGCCCCGAGTGCGCCGCATCAGCCTCGCGCTGAGCCTGGCTGCGCTCTGCACGAGCTGCGCCACCAGCACCAGCAGCGGCCCGGGCCCGGCCAGCGCCGCTCCCGAAGCGCCCTCGGGGGAGCGCCTCGAGTTCAGCTTCAGCGGCTCCGATCAGGAGATCGTGAGCAGCGCCAACACGCGCGGCAGGGTCACCCTGCTGGCGTTCGTGACCACTTACGACATGGCGTCTCAAGTGGTGCTGCGCCGCATCGGCGAGCTGGTGGTGAGCTTCGTCCCGCGTATCAATGCCGCAGCCGTGGTGCTCGAGGCACCGCAATACGCCGAGCTGCTGCCCGCCTACAAGGAGAGCCTGAAGCTGCCGTACCCGGTGGTCATGGCCGACCTGGCCACCTTGCAAGGGTACGGCCCCTTCGCCTCCATCCAGCACGTCCCCACCGTGCTGGTGCTCGATCGATCGGGCCGAGAAGTAGCCCGGCGCCAGGGAGTCCTGGAGGCAGAAGACATCGAGCGTGAGCTACGCGCTGCCGGCGCCAATCGCCGCCCCTGAGGCTACGAGCGCTGGCTCTTGCCCGCGGCTTCATGCTACCCCGCAAAAGTGATGTGGGCTCGCAGGCTCGTTCCTTCCTCGTGCCTGATCGCTGCCGTGCTCTCGGCCGTGTTGCTACGAGCAGCGCCCGCGGCGGCTCAGGCCACCTCCTGGCTGTACGTCGGCGGCGGCAGCAGCGTGCTGGATTTCGCCACCTCGGAGGGCGACCAGCTGAAGCGGCCCGTCCTGCAGCTGGATAGCGGTCTGGGCACCTCCGCCATCCACCCCGTCGTGGTCGGCGCGCTGTTCCGTGGTCAGGCCTATTTCGGCTCCGGCGTCGATCTCGCGGTCGTCGCGCGCGGCGTCAGCCGCGGCTTCGCCCGCGGCGGTTTCGGCCTCGGTCTCGACGTCGGCGTGTATCAACGCTGGTGGGGCAACCAGTCCACCGGTGTCACCGGCAACCTCGTGCTCGGCGGCCCCTGGGGGCTCACCTTGCTCGGCGGCGCCAGCATCGGCAGCGGCGAGCAGAAGCTCTACTTTGCGTCGCTGGGCATCGATCTGGCGCGCCTGACGGTGCACCGCCACACCGGGCTAGACTGGTTCGCCAACCCCATGCGCGTGCCAGGCGAATGACCCACCACTAGAGGGCCAGTCCCCACCCGCATACACGTGCCCGTGCCCCTGCCCGAAAAAACCGGAGACCCGCCTCCCGATCCCCCTTCGCGGATCACCGAAGCCCCCCGGCTTCACGGCGCACCCCTACCGTTGCTCCTGCTCCGTCGACGATGCCTTGCCCGATGAGCGCCTGGCCTTCGCCTTCTTGGCCTTTGCCTTCTTGGCCTTGCCCTTCTTCTTGGAGCTGCCGCTCTCGTTGCGCGAGCGCCGCTTCTTCTCCGCCCGGGGCGGCGGCTCTTTGCTGGCAGCTGGGGGCTCGCTGACTTCCTGCTCGGCAGCGGCCGCGCGCGCCTCGTCCTGCTCCGGCGACGGCTCCGCGCGCGGCGGGCTGAGCGGCATCGTGCCCTGCGTCTCCAGCAGCTCGACCTGCGCTGGCGCCTCGCACCCACCCGCGAACAGCACGCCGTCGATCACGCCGAAGCCCTTGCACATCACCGCCTTTTCATCCAGGCGGCTGCAGCCCCGCGCCTCCACGGTGTAAGGATTGGAGAAGCCGCAGGTCTCGTCCGTCGTGAAGTTGACGTGAACGAACCCGGAGTCGAGCGTGGCGGCGGAAGGCGCGCAGCCGCCCAGGGCGCCACCCAGAACCGAAACGGCGAGCAGCCCCAGCGCAAGGCGCTGGGACACCGCGATGCTGTGAGACCCTGCAACGCGCCGGAATACAGCAAAGCTTCGGGATACGGCGGAGCTTCGGGATACGGCGGAGCAGCAGCCAGCGAACACGGCGCTGCGACGGGGAAGACGAGCCACGGAGCTTCCACCATACGCCGAGTCGCGAGCCAATGCGAGCCGGCAAGGCCGCCCCACCCGACTCACCTCATGCCAGCTCGACACGCGCGGCAATCAATCAGCAGCGCACGCGGCAATCAGCAGCGGCAATCAGTATTGCGCGCCACGCGCTCAGCGAATCAATGATCCAGGCTGGCGATGTGCTGGCGATAATCGGCCGGCGAAAGCAGCGCGTCGACGGCGGCGGCGTCATCGGGGCGCAAGACCAGCATCCAGCCCTTGTCCCAGCAATCCTCATTCACTCGCTCGGGCGCCGACTCCAGCTCCAAGTTCAGGCGCACGACCGTACCGGCGATCGGCGCGAACAGATCGCTCAGCGTCTTGACGCTCTCGATGGTACCGAACACGTCCCCCACCGCCACCTTGTCCCCGGCAGCCACGTTCCAGTTGACCAGGGTGATGTCACCCAGCTGATCCACGGCAAAGGCGCTGATGCCCACGACGATCTCACCGCCTCGCTTCAGGGCCCACTCGTGCTCCTTGGTGTAGCGGCGGTCGTCTTGCACATCTGTCGGCTGGCTCATGCTCAATTCCTCTCTTCGCTCACGGGACGCGCCCCGGGCTGCCAGGATTGGGGCGCCGATAAAAAGGCGTCTTCACCACGCGCGCCGGAATCGCCCGGCCCCGGCAATCCACCACCAGCTCCGTACCCAGGGCGCCGTACGCCGGCGGCACGTAGCCGAGACCGATGTTGGTGCCCAGGGTGGGCGATGGCGCGCCCGAGGTGCAGTGCCCGAGCGCTGACCCGTCGCTGCTGTTGATTGGGTAGCCGTGCCGCGCGATCCCGCGCCCCGTCATCTCGAAGCCGACCAGGCGGCGCTTCGGCGGCTCGTCCTTCAGGCGCAGCAGCGCGGCCTTGCCGATGAAGTCACGCCCGTCCAGCTTCACCGTCCAGCCCAGCCCCGCCTCCCAGGGATGAATCGTCTCATCGATCTCGTTGCCGTACAGCGCCAGCCGCGCCTCGAGCCGCAAGGTATCGCGCGCGGCGAGCCCCACGGCTTGCACGCCAAAGCGCTGGCCTGCCTCGAGCAGCCCGCGCCAGAGCGTGGGGGCGTGCTCCACCGGGCAAAAGATCTCCACACCGTCTTCACCGGTGTAGCCCGTGCGAGCGACCGTGCAGCTCAGACCGAACAGCTGCGTGGCGCGCGAATGAAAAGGCGGCAGCTCCTCCGGCAGGCGCAGCGGCGTGCCCAGGGTGGCCACCAGCTCCAGCGCGGCAGGGCCCTGAACGGCGATCAAGCAGCAGCGCTCGCTGACGTCTTCGTACACGCAACGCCCGCGCGCGAGCGCCGCCAGGTGCGCCGAGATCTTGCTGCGGTTGGACGCGTTGCACACCACCAGCACGCGCTCGCTGGCCTCGCGATAGACGATCAGATCGTCGAGGATGCCGCCATCCTCCTTGCAGCAGCAGGTGTACAGCGCCTGCCCCGGCACGAGCCGCTGCAGATCATTGGTGATCGCGCCATCCACCACCGCCACGGCCGCTGGCCCGCTCAGCTCCAGCCGCCCCATGTGCGACACGTCGAACAGACCCACGTTGCGGCGCACGGCATGGTGCTCCTCCGCAACCCCCTTGTATTGCACGGGCATGCGCCAGCCGGCATAGGGCACAAACCGTGCGCCCAGTGCCTCATGCTCCGCATACAGGGCCGTGCGCCGCTCCGCGTCGCTCACGGTCCGGGTAACTAGCGTCGCGCGCTCTGGGGTGCAAGAGAGCCGAGGCTGCCCGGCAAAAACAAACCTCGCGGGGCTGCCCGGCGGCACACCGGCCCCTCGGGCGCAGGCACCCTGGACTCGCTTGCCGGCTCAGCGGGCTACAATGTAGGCTGAATGGATGCAGTATCGATCCCTGGGCAAAACTGGCTTTGACGTCTCCACGATCAGCGTTGGGTGCTGGGCCATCGGTGGCTCCTGGGGCAAGACCAATGACGAGGAGAGCCTGGCAGCGCTGCACCGCTCGCTGGATCTCGGAGTCAACTTCTTCGACACCGCCGACGTGTACGGCGACGGTCACAGCGAGCGCCTGCTCGCACGCCTGCGCAAGGAGCGTAGCGAGACCTTTTACGTGGCAACCAAGGCCGGGCGCCGGCTCAGCCCACACGTGGCGTCCGGTTACAATGCGGAAAAGCTCACGAGCTTCGTGGAGCGCAGCCTCACCAACCTGAAGGTCGAGGCGCTCGATCTGCTGCAGCTGCACTGCCCGCCCACGGACGTGTACTACCAGCCTGACACCTTCGGCGCGCTGGACGAGCTGGTGCGTCAGGGCAAGGTCCGGCACTACGGGGTCAGCGTGGAGCGGGTGGAAGAGGGCCTGAAGGCGCTCGAGTACCCGAACGTGAAGACCATCCAGGTCATCTACAACATCTTCCGGCAGCGCCCCGCCGAGCTGCTGTTCAAGGAGGCGGCCCGGCGCAAGGTGGGCATCCTGGCGCGCGTGCCGCTGGCCTCGGGCCTGCTCACGGGCAAGCTGCAGCGGCAGCAGCGCTTCGAGGCGGATGATCACCGCCAATTCAATCGCCACGGTGAGGCATTCGATCGTGGCGAGACGTTCTCCGGGGTCGACTACGACACGGCGCTCGACGCGGTGGACGCCCTGCGTGAGCTGGTGCCGCCGGGCACCACCATGGCCCAGTGGGCGCTGCGCTGGATCCTGATGGAAGAGGCGGTGACCTGCGCCATTCCGGGCGTGCGCCGCGTCTCGCAGGTGGACGATAACCTCGCCGCTGCCGAGCTCGCCCCCCTGCCCGCCGAAGCAATGAAGCGCGTGCGGGAGCTGTACGCCGCGCGCATCAAGCCGCTCGTGCACCACCACTGGTAAGGGCTGCAGGGCAGCGGGCCCTGCCCGCGCTCGCCCGCGCACGGGCAGGCGGGGCTCCCGCGGGCCCCTGGCTGGCTCGGGCCGCCTGCTTTTCGCCGCCCGAGGCGGGCGCTTTCCGGTGTTGTTCACGGCGTTCCGGCGGGAATGGCGTATGCTGAGGGGCCATGCTCGAGCAGGCCCCGTCGCCGCATTCGAGGCTGGTGGCGCTGCTGGGCCCGACCAACACGGGCAAGACCCACCGCGCGGTCCAGCGCATGCTCGAGCACCCCACGGGCATGCTGGGGCTGCCGCTGCGGCTCTTGGCGCGCGAGGTGTACGATCGGCTGACGCGCGAGCTGGGTGAGCAGCAGGTCGCCCTCATCACCGGTGAGGAGAAGCGCACCGGACGCCACCCTCGCTACTGGGTCTGCACGGTCGAGGCGATGCCCATGTCGCAGGAGGTGGACTTCCTGGCGGTGGACGAGATCCAGCTGGCGGCGCACCCGCGGCGCGGTCACGTGTTCACGGATCGGCTGCTACACGCGCGCGGCCGCAGCGAGACCTGGTTCCTCGGCGCAGACACCATGCGCCCGCTGATCGCGGCGCTGCTACCGACGGCCGTGATCGAGACGAGGCCGCGGCTCTCCGTGCTGGAGGCGCGGGGCCAGTCGTCCCTGGGCAGCTTGCCGGCGCGCAGCGCGGTGGTGGCCTTCAACGTGCCCGAGGTGTATCGGCTGGCGGAGCGCGTGCGGCAGCGCCGCGGAGGCGCTGCGGTGGTGCTGGGCGCGTTCTCGCCGCGCGCACGCAACGCGCAGGTCGCGCTGTATGAGTCGCGCGAGGTCGACTACCTGGTGGCCACCGACGCCATCGGCATGGGGCTCAACCTGGGCATCCGGCACGTCGCCTTCGCCAGCGTGCGCAAGTTCGACGGCCGCGACGAGCGGCCGCTCTCCGCCGCCGAGCTCGCGCAGGTGGCGGGCCGCGCCGGGCGCCACCTGGAGAATGGCAGCTTCGGCACCCTGGCCCCGCTGCCCGCGCTGCCCGCGGGGCTGCGCCAGAACATCGCGGAGCACCGCTTCGAGGCCGTGCGCTACCTGAGCTGGCGCAACAGCGACCTCGACCTCCAGACGCTGCCCGGCCTGCTCGAGTCCTTGCAGGCGGGCTCGCGGCGCCCGCTGCTGCGCCGCCTGCCGCCCGCCTCGGATCAGGAGGCGCTGGAGCGCCTGGCGGAGGACGCCGAGGTGCGCCAGCGCGCGCGCGGCAGCGGCAACGTGGAGCTGCTCTGGCAAGCCTGCCAGATCCCCAACTACCGTCGCTGGCTACCGGAGCTCCACGCCGATCTGGTCAAGCAGGTGTTCACGCAGCTGACGGGCCCGCTCGGCAAGCTGAGCTCGGACTGGCTCGACGCCTCCTTGCGGCCGCTCAGCGATCTGCACGGTGACATCGACGCGCTCACCGCGCGCATCGGCTCGCTCCGCACCTGGAGCTACCTGGCGCAGCAGCCCTGGACCGACGACGTGCAACACTGGGTGGGCCAGACGCGCGAGCTGGAAGATCGCCTGAGCGACGCCCTGCACGAGCGCCTGGTCGATCGCTTCGTGGCACGCCGCCGCCAGCTCGTGCAGCTGCCAGCGCCGGAGGGCCGCGAGGCGGCGCCCTCCGCGGGCAATCCCTTTCGCGCGCTGGGTAGCCTGCGCGAGCAGCTGCGCGAGGCGGAGGCGTTTCCCACCCTGGAGCGCTGGCTCGAAGAGCTGCTGGAGGCGCCCCACGAGCGCTTCGAGTTTGACGAGGCGGGCAACGTGTTCGATGGCCGCGGGCCCGAGCTGGGGCGCCCGGGCGACGCCGCGCGGCTGGGCAAGCTGGTGCGCGGTGCTTCGCTGCTGCGCCCCGAGATCAAGCTCAGCGTGGAGGGCCTGAGCCCCAGCCAGCAGCTGCGGCTCTCGCGGCGGCTGCTGGCGTGGTCGCGCGACCTCGTGAGCGAGCTCCTGGGCAGCCTGCGCGCGCCGCCGAACCCGCCCTGGTCGCCCGCCGGGCGCGGCCTCTGTTACGAGCTCGAGCAGCACCTCGGCGCTCTTCCGGCAAAGGAGGCGCTGGTCGGACAGGCGCAGCTCACCGACAGCGACCGGCACGCCTTTGCCGCGCGAGGCGTGCGCCTGGGCAAGGAGGCGGTCTTCCTCGTGGAGTCGCTGGCTCCGCGCCAGCGCTGGGCGCGGCAGGCGCTGGCACGCGCCTTTGAGCCGCGTGACCTCGGCGGCCTGCCGGCGCTGCAAGAGGCCGTGTGCTTCGTCGCGCCCGCGAGCTTCTCGGAGCAGTGGCTGAGCTGGCTCGGCTTCCTGCTGCTGGGACAGCACGCGGTGCGCATCGACGTCGCCGACCGCGTCAGCCGGCGGCTGCGCCGCTGCGCGCGCGGCGGGGCCTTTGAGCTGCCATCCGAGCTGGGCCGCTGGCTTCAGGCGGACGAGCGTGCCGTGACCGCGATCGTGAGAGCGCTCGGCTACAAGCGCGGGACCGATCAGCGCTATCGCAGGGCACGGCGGCGGCGCAAGCCGCAGAGCCGTGAGTAGCCACGACCCTCCCTGCAAAACTTCAGAAACCCGCGCCGATTCACCGAGGAACACGCGCGACCCAGCAGATCGCGCCACGCGGCAAGTTTGCAGTGAATGACTGCAAACCACCGATTCATAAGTGGAATTACGCCCTCACGGATTGCACGCGCGCGCACGGCGGCGCACGCTTACCTTTCGCTGTTCGCCCTCAGGGCACCGGCAACGCTGAGCCGCACGGCGGGCCACCTTCAGGAGGAGCCATACATGACGCAGTTGAGAGCCTGGGCCAATCGTCTCCCCTACTTGATGCGACCGGGGCCAGCGCTGGGATTCGATCTGGTGCGTGCCTATCTGGGTATCGGGCTGTTCGTGCGAGGCGTGCTGTTCGTCTCTCATCCCGAGCTGGTGCTCAACTATCTGAGCTCCAGCGAGAGCTGGTTCGTGCCCTATGCGATGGCGCACTACGTTGCGCTCGCGCACCTCGGCGGCGGCGTGCTGCTCGCCTTCGGGCTCGCCACGCGGCTGGCCGCATTCGTGCAGCTGCCGGTGCTGGCAGGCGCCGTGTTCCTGGTCCACTCCGGCGAGAACCTGCTCGCCGCCGGGCAGTCCCTGGAGTTCTCCGCGCTGGTGCTGATGCTGCTGCTCGTCTACCTGACGGTCGGCGCCGGTCCCCTCTCCGTCGATGCCTGGCTGGGCGACCGAGTCAGCCTGCTCGGCGAGCGCCACGACACGCAGCCGGCGACGGTTCCGGGCCGGGCCTTCTCCCCGGCGGCGACCAAGCTGATCTGAGCGCCGCGCGGGCTGGTCCCGCTCTGCCGGCGCCGCCGCGAGCTCCGCGGCGCTTCCGGCGCCCGGCGCGCCATCGGGTCCGCGCTCTCCTGCGGGAGAGAGGCGGACCCGATGTGTTTTGTGGCCGCACGCGGCGGCCCTGCCGGCGGCCGTTTTCGTTTGACGGGCTGAGGTCGTACAGCCAAATGGCCCTCGAATGATCACCATCTCCGGCCTGGGCAAGTCCTACGGCGGTCGCACCCTGTTCGAGGGGGTGACCCTCCAGCTCAACGTGGGCAGCCGCTACGGAGTGGTGGGCGCCAACGGCTCGGGCAAGAGCACGTTCCTGCGCATGCTGAGCGGGGACGACACCGGGTACGACGGCTCCGTCAGCTTCCTGAAGAACGCGCGGCTCGGCGTGCTGCGTCAGGATCGCTTCCTGGATGACGACGCCCGCATCATCGACCTGGCCATGCAGGGCGACGCGGAGGTGTTTGCTGCACTGCAACAGCTGGATCAGCTGTCGCACCAGGAGCACCCGGACGCGCAGCGCCAGAGCGAGCTCGGCGATTTCGTCACCCAGCGCAACGGCTACGCGCTGGAGGCGAGGGCCAGCCGCATCCTGGCGGGTCTGGGCATCCCCACCGCCGCACAGAAGAACGCGCTCAGCACGCTCTCCGGCGGCTACAAGCTGCGCGTCTTGCTGGCCCAGGTGCTGGTCGGCAACCCCGACGTGCTGCTCCTGGACGAGCCCACGAACCACCTGGACATCCTGAGCATCCGCTGGCTCGAGGGCTTCTTGATGGATTATCAGGGCTGCCTGCTCGTGGTCTCTCACGATCACGAGTTCCTCGATCGGGTGGCCACGCACACGCTGGACGTCGACTATCAGACGATCAAGGCATACACGGGCAACTACAGCTCCTTCATCGAGCAGCGCAAGGCGGTGCGCGAGCAGAAGGAGAAGGAGATCGCCAACGCCGAGAAGATCCTGGCGGAGAAGCGCGCCTTCGTGGAGCGCTTTCGCGCCAAGGCCAGCAAGGCGCGTCAGGCGCAGAGCCGCGCGAAGCAGATCGAGAAGATCGAGATCGAGGTGCTCGCGCCGAGCTCGCGGCGCTCCCCCCTGTTTGACTTTCCCCTGGCCCGCCCGAGCGGGCGTGACGTGCTCTCGGTCGAGGGCCTGAGCAAGGCCTATGGCGAGAAGAAGGTGCTCAACGCCGTCTCATTCCAGGTGCGGCGGGGCGAGCGCCTCGGCATCATCGGCATCAACGGCGCGGGCAAGTCCACCTTGCTGCGCCTGCTCTCGGGGCGCCAGGGCGGCGACGGCGGCAAGATCGAGTGGGGGCACGAAGCACGGCTCGGCTACTTCCCGCAGGATCACACCGAGCTGATGGAGAACCCGGCGCAGACGGCGCTGGACTTTCTGTGGCAGACCGCGCCGGGGGAGCCCGTGGGCTTCATCCGCTCGCAGCTGGGCCGGGTGCTGTTCTCGGGAGACGACGTCAAGAAGACGGTCGGTTCGCTCAGCGGCGGTGAGGCGGCGCGCCTGCTGTTCGCCCGGCTCGCGATCGAGAAGCCCAACGTGCTGCTGCTCGACGAGCCGACGAACCACCTGGACTTCGAGGCCATCGACGCGCTCGCCGACACCCTCGGCAACTACCAGGGCACCCTGCTCCTGGTCTCGCACAACCGCTGGTTCGTCTCGCGCCTGTGCACTCGCATCATCGAGGTCACCCACGACGGCCTGCGCGAGTTTCCCGGCGGCTACGGCGAGTACCTGGAGCGCTTCGGCGTCGACCACCTGGATCGCGAGGCGGTGGCCAAGGCCTCTCGCGAGCAGTCGCGCGAGCAGCGCCGCGGCCGCGAGGCGCCGCCCGAGCTCGACGCCGCCAGCTGGGAGGAGCAGAAGCGCCTGCGCAATCGCAAGAAGCAGCTGCCCAGGCTGAAGGCCGATAACGAGGCCGCGATCGCCAAGGTCGAGCAGCGCCAGAAGGAGATCCAGGCCGCCTATGCGTCCCCCGGCTTCTTCGAGAGCAAGACGCCCGCGGAGCTCGCAGCGCTGGGTAGCGAGGAGAAGGCGCTCGCCAGCCGGCTGGAGACGCTGCTCGCCGAGTGGGAGACGCTGGAAAAGGAAAGCGCCGATCTCGAGGCGTTATGACCGAGATCGGCGCTAGCTGGCGCCCGCTCGGGGCGCCGATGTTCCTCAGCTGGAATCCCAGCCGTCTGCTCAGTTTAGCTCTTCGCGACTGAGATCCGGTTCGACCACCGGGCGCGAGATGAAGATCCAGCGCACCCGCCCATCCGGAAAACGCACGCCGATGTGCTCTTCCGGCGTCGCTACCAGCGACACCGAGAGCTCACTGCCGTCATCATCAGCGAACTCCACGAGGGCCAGGTCCTCCAGCAGCGCCAGCGCCTCTCCCAGGTCCTGGTGCTCCAACCCGGTATCCCGCGCCAGCGCACCTACCGTGTTGGGTACACTGGTCTCCATCGCGTCGAGCACGAGCTGTGCGCGATTGAAACGCGAGCGCTCCTCGACGTCGAAGCTGAGCCAACGGGCCATCGGGAAGGCCAGTGGCAGATTCTTCTCCGAACCGACGCGCTCCAGGTCTCCACTACGGGAATCACTGGGGCCACCGGACTGAGAAGGACTACGAACCGAGCGTGGGCCAAGCATGTGCATAGTGCTGGGTGCTCCTCACACACAAAACCTAAGCTCTGAGGTTGGCTTGTCAAATCCCGGCCCGTCCGTCGGACAAACTTCCGCCTCTGGCCCGATGAGGATAACTCACCGATACCAACGAGCTTTCGTGCACTGAAAATCGGTAGGCCCGCGCGCCAGCACCGTGGAAACGAAACTCTCTTCGTTTCGAGAACGGATTCTCCTGAAGCGTTCCCGCCCGGCTCAACCAGTAGCGCTGCCGGCGCGCACGAGACCTGACACCGGCTCACCCCGTTGGCAAGCCCCCCCAGCTTCACGTTCAGAGCGTGTAGCGCAACGCTAACCCCGACACCCAGGCGAGCGGCGGATTGGCGCCATACGTGCGCTTGAAGTTTTGAACGTAGTCGCGCAACCCGCCGTACGCGGCCAGCCCGTAGTGGGGATTGATCTGAAACCACTCCACACCCAGGCTACCACCGACATACGGCCGGAGCTGAGCCGCGTTGCGATACCCATACGTGGCCAGGACATCCTCGTTCACGCTCGCCAGCCCACCCTCGCCCTGCAGGTAAAAGCCGAGCGAGCGGAGTGGCTGCCAGGACAGGCGCGGCCCCACCCCAAAGCCAAAGAGCGCATAGCTCCGCTTGTCCGGTGGACGGCTTGCGTAGGCGGTGCTGGAGATGGCCACGTCACCCTGGCCAAAGACCATCAGCCAGTCGAACACCTCGTAGCCGACTTGCAGCCGAAACCAGGGCGCTGCGGGCGAGATGTGCTTCATGTCTCCGAGATGGCCCAGCGCGCCCACGCTGCCTTCGATCACCAGACCGTGGCGCCGCGGTGGCAGCTGTGGCGCCTCCAGCTCCGCAGTGATGGGGCCGGGATCGGCCTCCGCAGGGTCTCGCGCCAACCAGGCGTCGAGCGCCGTGTCGCTCAGCACCGGTGCGCCGCCAGCTGCTGGCGCCGCTGCCGCTTCCGGGCTCGCCGCTGCCTCCCGGGCTGCTGGAGCCGCTGCCTCCCGGGCTGCTGGCGCCGCTGTGGCGGGCTCAGCCCCCGCCCTCGCGGGCTCAGCCGCCGCTGCCCGTAGCGGCAGCGCCAAGCTCAGCGCGCCGAGAAGAAAAGCCGTTCGCAGTACCACCCCAAACCTTAGCGTCGGGGGTGGCCCCGCTCAATCCGGTGCGCTCGATAGGTGAGCGCCTGTACGGCACGTAGCCACGTCTGCCGGGCGGCAGCTGCGGCAGACGCTCCGCTGGCGGGCTCGCCTCAGGTCAGCGCTTGAGCATGCGCTTGCGTGCCCTGGCCCCCGCGCGTGGCGCCTGAATCACCGGCGGGGGCGGCGCTTTTTTTGCGGCGGATCTGGCCGCCTGAGACGCGCTGAGCGCCACCGCCGAGCTGCCGTTCGAGCCTCCGCCCGACACTGCACGCGGCGCGGGGCGCTCCGCGGCCGAGCTGCCGGCGGCACGCGATTCGGCTCGCGGCGCGGGGCGCGGAACGCCATCCGTCTTCACGCTGCCGCGCACCAGCGCACCCTCGCTCATGCCGATGCGAGGCGCCGTCAAATCGCCGATGACCTTGCCGGTCTCGGTGATGATCACCGCATCCGTGGCGGTCACGTCGCCCTCGACGGAGCCGGCGATGGTGATGCGCGCGCCGGACACGGTTCCCACCACCGCGGCATCGGGCCCGAGCCCGAGATCGCCCGTCACCCCTACGTCCCCCTCGACGCGCCCCAAGATCTGGAGCGAGCTGTCACCCCGGACATTGCCGCGGATGACGGTGGAGCTGCCAATCACTGATGCGTACGCCATGCTGTTTCTCAAACGTCCATGTCCACATTGCCGCGGAACGAGGCACCATCGGCGATGGTGAGGCGACCCGCCTTGACGTCACCGATGAGCCGCCCCCCTGCCTGGATGTCCACCCTCTGACTGGCGCTGACGTTGCCCGTCACCTGCCCCGCGATCACCACCGAGGCCGCGCGCACGTCTGCTTCGATCACGCCCTCGCCGCCGATCGACAGTGCGTCTCCAGCTGTCAGCGTGCCGCGCACGGTGCCGTCGACGATGACCTCTTCGTCGGTCGTGAACTCGCCCTCGACGATGAGTCCTGCGCCCACTACGTTCCCTGCCATATCACCTCCGAACGAAAGCCAGACCGCCCAGCTCTCTACCGCCAGTAGTGACCGCCGGTGGTGAGCTGAGCTGGGGCCGTGCGCTGAGCTACTGGCCAATCTTGGTAAACCAAGTCGCGAGCGAGTGTCGAGGCCCATGGCGGCACAGGCGTCGTGAGGCCCGGATGAATGGCCGTTGGCGCGTCGCGACGTGTCGAGACTGCGTCGACGCGCAGCATGTCGCTGCTCAGCAGCTCACTGGCGGGGCACGCTCACTGGCGGCACGAGGCGGCTGGTGAGCGCCTCGAGCACCCGGGCGGCGCGCGGCACCGTCTGAAACAGGGCACGCGCATACAGGTGCTGCCGTGTGTGCGGAGCAAGATCGCCCGCTCTGCCTCGCGTCATCGCCTGCAGCAAGACGGCGGCACACACGCTGACGTTGAGGCTCTCCACGAAGCCGCGCATCGGCACGCGCACGCGACGTGTTGCAGCGCGGCTGAGCGCCGCATCCACGCCACGATGCTCGTTGCCGAGGATGAGCGCCACGCGCGGCAGCGCAGCCAGCTCATCCGGGGTCAGCTCGCCCCTCGGGTGCGTTTCCACCAGCTCGAAGCCGCGCTCGCGCAGGTGCTGCACCGCCACTTCCGGAGACGGATGCCGAAGTACATCCACCCAGCGCTCGCTGCCCGCGGCCACCAGCGTGTTGACCGCGAAGTCCTCGCTGGTCTGGACCGCGTGCAACTCCTGCACGCCAAAGGCGTCGCACGAGCGCACGATGGCCGCGCGATTGTGGGGATCAAAGAGCTCGTCCAGCAGCAAGGTGACGCTGCCGAGCCGGGCGTCGATGACCTGCAACACGCGCTCCCGCCGGCGCTCCAGCACCATCGGCTCCAGGTGCGCAATGATGCTCTCGGCGGTCCAGGGCGGGCTCCACGGTGTATCGAGAGCGCTCGGCTCGGGCGCCGCCCGCTCCCCCGACCTCGGCCAGTCGACTCCGCCGGCCCCGTTCATGCGCGCCTCTGACACCAAGCTGTCCAGGGCCGCCCCATACCACGACAACCCGCGGGAAACCCCCGAGGGAAACTGGACTTTGCGTGCCCGCGGGCCGATATCGTGGAGCACCGGGCATGCGTTGCGGCGGAGAACACGCTGCTTATATTATCTCGACGCCGCCTCGTCGGCCTCAGCCGTTCGCGTTCCTTCTCGGTTCGAGCGGCCGTCGAATCCAACCTAAGAGAGAGATCCGGAGAAACTATGGCTAGCGAAAACGTGCATGTCTTCAACGACATGAATTTCGACAATGAAGTTCTGCAGTCGGGTGAGACGGTGCTCGTGGATTTTACTGCTGCCTGGTGCGGCCCGTGCAAACGCCTGGCGCCCATCGTTGAGGAAGTGGCCGAGGCGACCAAGGGCAAGGTCAAGGTGGGCAAGCTCGACATCGACGACGCTCCCATCACCGCTAGCAAGCTGGGTATCCGCAGTGTTCCGACCTTGATCGTGTTCAAGGATGGCAAGGCGGCGGGCCAGCATCTCGGGCTCACCACCAAGGCCAAGATCCTCGACCTGGTCGGAGCGACCTGAGGCGATCGACGGGGGGGAAGCGCGTGTTGCGCCAGCAGACGCCCCGGCTCACGACCGTCTGCTGGCTGGCGCTCTGTTCCGCTCTGGCGCTGTGCTGTAGCGCGCTCGGCTGTAGCGGCCCTAGCCACGAGCTACGCCCCCGGCCTTCGCTGCTGGAGTCGAGCCGACCGCTGGAGGAGCTGGTGTCTCCGCCCGAGTGGAGATACCACCCACGGCGTCCCGCGGAGCTCGTGCGCAGCTACGAGCTGGCGGATGGCGAGCGGCTGTTCGTGGGTGCCGCGGGCGAGCGCTGGCTGATCGCGCCCAGCACCAGCGCGGCGCAGCCCGCCTCGTCGCTCGCGCCAGAGGCGCTGGTCGGCATGCTGACGGGGCGGCGCGAGCCCTGGATCTTCGTGGGGGAGAGCGGCGCCACTTACCAGGCTGCTTCACCGCTCGGGCCCTTCTCGGCGAGCAGCGCGCCCGCGGAGCGCCTGGCCCGGGTCAGCGCGGGTGAGCAGCACCTGCTCGGCGTGACGGAGCAAGGGCGCTTGTTGCTGAGCGCGGACGCCGGCGCCAGCTGGCGTGCGGTGGGGCCCGCTGGCGAGCGCTTCTCGGACGTTGCGGCATGGCCGCCGCACGCGCTGGCGCTGGCCAGCCCCGAGCGCATCTGGTGGTCGAGCGACGAAGGGCGCAGCTGGGCCATGCTCGATGCCAGGCCGTTCGGCGCGGAGCGCATCGATCGCGACGAGGAGGCGGGCGCGGTGCTGCGCGCGGTGCTGGGTCCGCGACGCGTGAGCTTTGCAGGCAAGGAGCCTCCGCAGCTCGAGCCGCTCGGGCGCAACGTGCGCGCGGAGGAGCTCGCGCTCGGAGTGGCGCCGATGGCAGGAGCCAGCGCACGCGCCATCGCCGCAGGGCGCGCCTTCCTGAGCGAGGGCAGCTACTTCGAGGTCGAGCTCGGCGTGCGGGCGGAGACGCTCTCGGGCAAGCTGGGCGGGGTGCTGCTCCGGCGCAAGGCGCCGCTGCTCTCGCCCTGTCAGGAGGTGGTGGCAGCGGGCTTCCGCGACTGGGTGTACGTCGCGTGCACGCGCGAGCGCAGCGGCACGGCGCGCCGCTTCGAGCTGTTCCGCAGCAGCGACGGCGGAGCCAGCTTCGAGCGTGAGCCGTACGGCGCGCACGGTAACCCCGAGGTCATGCGCATGGCCGTCGGGGCCGAGGGAGCGCTGCTGGTGACGGGGGTCTGCCCGGCGCAGGACGAGCTCGCCGGCTGCCACCCGCGCGGCATCCAGCAGCGCCGCGAGCTCGACGGTGACGCAGGCGCAGGCAGCGCGCTGGAGCCCGTGGCGGCGCCCGCGCTGGATGACAATGCGCTCGCCTTGACCTTTGCAGCCGATGGCCGCAGCGCCTACGCCGTCGGGCAGCGGACGAAGAGCGACGCGCTGTTCATCTTTGCCGCCAGCGATCTGTCTCGAGGGTTCGCGGCGCGCGAGCTCTCACGCCTCGATGCCCCGGGTTCCTCCGCGCAGCGCCAGGTCAAGAGCTTGACGGCGGCCCGCGACGGCCAGCTCTCGCTGGTCACGAGCCAGGGCTCGGGCACGGAGCAGCTGGTGCTGCTCGACTCGAGCGGGCGCACCGCATCCATCAACTCGCCACCCATCGAGCAGGCCTCGCTCGGCGCGTACGGGGCGTGGGCGCTGGCGGTAGGCCCCGACGAGGTCTGGGAGTCGCTGGACGGCGGCGCGCACTGGGAGCCCATCGGTCGCCTGCCACGCGCGCTGTGCCCCCCTTCCCGCTCGCGCTGCAGCCCGCCCGTCTTCTGTCAGCACGAGGGCTGCGCGCTCGGGGACTCGCTCACCCGCCGCGGCTGGCGTGCGGAGCCGCGCGCCGTGGCGCCGGTGTTGCCGCCCACGCCGCCGCGCGAGCGAGCCACGCGGGGCGCGCTGCGCAAGCCCTTCGCCTGCGAGCTGACCGACGCGGAGTGGGTAGAGCTGAGCGGTGTGGATCGGCTGCCGGACGTCTCGCAGGCCGCGCTGGGCAAGGCCGCCTGGTTTGCGCTGTCCGCCGATGACGCGCTGGCAGCCGCGGGCCTGTGGGTCGCAGACGCCGGTGGAGCCCGAGGAGAGGGCACGCCGCGGGTGCGTCACTCCGAGCTCTTGCGGCCCAGCGAGCGCCCGGCAGACAGCGCCTACTATGCCACCCTGCAGGTCGAGGGCGCCGCGGCCCTGCGCTACCCCGTGCCGGGTAGCCCGGGCGCCTCCAGCACGCACATCGCCAAGGTCGAGATCGCCTGGGAGAACTTGCTCGAGGGACGCCGTGGCCGTGCGCTGATCGCAGACGCTGGCCCGCAACAGCCGGGCGACTTTGCCAAGACGACCGGTGCGGCACGGCGCGCGCAGGTGGATCTGCTCAGCATCACCAGCGGCGGCATCTTTGCGCGCGTGCACCGCCAGCCGGAGCACGACCAGATCACGTATTACCTCGACGGCAGCTCGCTGCAGGAGATCGCGCCACTGACGGGCGAGCTCGTCCATGCCAAGGGGGTAAACCGCGAGATGGTGCGGCTCGGCGGCGACAACGTCGCACTCCTGTACGTGAGCCAGGACACGGCCGTGGTGCGCGCCCGGCGCCAGAACGATCGCTGGGCCTTCGCTGCGATGACCGTGGGCTTCTATGACGCGGAGCGCTTTGGGCTACGGCAAAATCAGCTGCTCACCTACGCAGCGGGCCGCCCGGCGCTGCACGTCACCACCCGCTTCGCGACGGGGCCGAGCGAGGCGAGGCTCTTTCCCCTGCAGGCCGAGGGCGATGTGTTCGCGCCCGGCGTGTTCGTGCCGACCCAGGCGCAGCTGCCCGACGGCAGCTTTGGCTGCACGCCGCAGCAACGCCAGTCGCCGCGCTTGCTGTCGCGCCACCTGCCCGGTACCCGCCACCCGGTGGTGGTGCATGACCCGGTGGAGCCACAGCGCGTGTTCCTGACCGACGCGGCCGTGATGCACGGCACGCTGGACGCGGCTTGCGCGCACGCCTACGACACGGAGCCGGTGCGTACTCCGCTCAGCGTGCCGGGCGCGCGCGAGCGAGCGTTGCTCAGCGCGGACGGCCCTTCGTGGCTGTTTCGCATGGCACCGGACAACGCCCGCCGCGATGTGCGCATCGAGTACCGCAGCATGCGCTGCACCTTCGACGCCGGCGTCGAGATCCCCCCCGAGGTGTACGAGCTGAGTGGCACCCACGTCGAGGGCTAGGCCCTCGACGCGGGTATGGCGACTCGGGAAGGGCGCGAGCCGCTCAGCCCAGCGAAGCGATGGCTTCGTTGAGGGTCGGGCTCGGACGCATCACCTTCGTCGTCTTCACGTCGTCGAAGTGATAGTAGCCGCCCAGATCGACCGGCTTGCCCTGCGCATCCAGGAGCTCGCGCACGATCTTGCTCTCGCTGTCGCCCAGCTGCTTGCTCAGCTTGCCGAACTTGGCCGCGAGCTCGCGCTCCTCCGTCTGCTCGGCGAGCGCGCGCGCCCAGTACAGCGCCAGGTAGAAGTGGCTACCGCGATTGTCGATCTCGCCCACCTTGCGCGCGGGTGACTTGTCGTTCTCCAGGAACAGCCCGATGGCCGTGTCCAGGGCCTTGGCCAGCACCTTTGCCTTGGCGTTGTTGGTCTTGAGCGCCAGATCCTCGATCGAGACGCCCAGGGCCAGAAACTCGCCCAGCGAGTCCCAGCGCAGATAGTTCTCCTTCTGCAGCTGCTGCACGTGCTTGGGGGCCGAGCCACCCGCGCCCGTCTCGTACAGCCCGCCGCCGGCCAGCAGCGGCACGATGGACAGCATCTTGGCGCTGGTGCCAAGCTCCAGGATCGGGAACAAGTCCGTCAGGTAGTCACGCAGCACGTTGCCGGTGACGGAGATGGTGTCCTTGCCGTCGCGCATGCGCTGCAGGGTGAAGCGCATGGCCTGCACCGGGGCCTGGATCGAGATCTCGAGACCCTTGGTGTCGTGCTCGGGCAGGTACGCCTTGACCTTGGCGATCAGGTTGGCGTCGTGAGCACGCTGCTCATCCAGCCAGAACACCGCGGGCGCGCCGGTGGCGCGCGCGCGGCTCACCGCCAGCTTGACCCAGTCACGGATGGCGATGTCCTTGGTCTGGCACATGCGCCAGATGTCGCCCGCCTCGACCTGGTGCTCGAGCAGCACCTTGCCGCTCGCGTCCAGCACGCGCACCGTGCCGTCGCTCGCGACCTTGAACGTCTTGTCGTGGGAGCCGTACTCCTCTGCCGCCTGCGCCATCAGGCCGACGTTGGGCGTGCTGCCCATCGTCGCCGGATCGAACGCGCCGTGCTCCTTGCAGAACTCGATCGTGGCCTGGTAGATGCCGGCGTAGCAGCGGTCCGGGATCAGCGCCTTGGTGTCGTACAGCTTGCCGTCGGTGCCGTACATCTTGCCCGAGGAGCGGATGGCAGCCGGCATCGAGGCGTCGATGATCACGTCGCTCGGCACGTGCAGATTGGTGATGCCGCGATCCGAGTCCACCATCGCCAGCTTCGGGCCCTTGGCGTACACGGTCTGAATGTCGGCCTCGATGGCCGCCTTCTCGGCTGCGGGCAGGCTCTGCAGCTTGTTGTACAGATCGCCGATGCCATTGTTCGGATCCACGCCC
Organism: Polyangiaceae bacterium; assembly: GCA_025937895.1. Classification (GTDB taxonomy): domain Bacteria; phylum Myxococcota_A; class Polyangia; order Polyangiales; family Polyangiaceae; genus SZUA-265. Next base: position 43,339 of record JAICQL010000030.1, read on the forward strand.
AGCTTCTGCAGGGTGGCGGCGTGCTTCTGGAACACGTCCTGGTAGTAGACGGACACGGCGTGACCGAAGATGACCGGGTCCGACACCTTCATCATCGTCGCCTTGAGGTGCACGGAAAGCAGCACGCCGCTCTTCCGGGCGTCCTCGATCTGCTCGCCGTAGAAGGCACGCAGCGCCCTGGCGCTCATCACGGAGGCGTCGATCACCTCGCCCGCCTGCACCGTGACCCTGGGCTTGAGCACCGTGACCTGACCGTCCCTGGCGGTCAGCTCGATGCGCAGGTCACCCGCCGCGGGCACCACGGTCGAGCGCTCACTGCCGAAGAAGTCACCGCTCGACATGTGCGCGACGTGCGACTTCGAGTCGCGCGACCAGGCGCCCATCGAATGAGGGTGCTTGCGCGCGTACGCCTTGACCGCCGGCGAGGCGCGACGATCCGAGTTGCCCTCGCGCAGCACGGGGTTCACGGCGCTGCCCAGCACCTTGCCGTAGCGAGCGCGGATGGCCTTCTCCTCCTCGGTCCTGGGCTCCTCCGGAAAATCCGGCACGGCGTAGCCCTTGGCCTGCAGCTCCTTGATGGTAGCCTTGAGCTGCGGCACCGAGGCGCTGATGTTCGGCAGCTTGATGATGTTGGCGTGAGGGGTCTTCGCCAGCTCACCCAGCTCTGCCAGGTGATCGGCCTGACGCTGCTCCGGGCGGAGAGCGTCCGGGAAATTGGCAAGCACGCGCCCGGCCAGGGAGATGTCGCGCGTCTCCACGCTCACCCCGGCGGCGCGGGTAAACGCCTCCACTATCGGCAGGAGCGAATAGGTAGCGAGCGCCGGCGCTTCGTCGGTCTTGGTGTAGATGATGGTTGATTCTGAAGTTGCCACTAGAGTTCCTCAGCGCCCCAGATCGTAACCGGGGAAGAAGTAGGCGGTCTCGCGCAAGCCGTTCTCCGGGGAGTCAGAGCCGTGCACCGCGTTGCTGCTGATGTCGCTGCCGAACTGCTTGCGCAGGGTACCGGCCTCGGCCTTCAGCGGATCGGTGGCGCCGATCACCTTGCGCCAGTGCGCCACCGCGTCCTTGCGGCGCAGGGCAGCCAGCACCACGGGCCCGCGCACCATGAACTCCACGAGCTCAGCAAAAAACGGCCGCTCGCGGTGCACCGCGTAGAAGCCCTCCGCCACGGGGCGGCTGAGCTGCTCCTGGCGCAGCGCCACGATCTCGAAATCCTCGTCGATGATGCGCTGCAGGATCTGCGCTTGATGCTTCCTGCTCACGGCATCTGGCTTGATGATGCAGAGCGTCCACTCGGTAGCTTCGTTTGCCATGGTCTCTCCGTAAGAGTGTGATCGGGACTGTAGAGTGGGCTCGCGCTCAGAGCATGCTCTGCAGGGTCTTGCCCATCTCCGCCGGGGTGGGAGCCACGCGAATGCCAGCCGCCTCCATGGCGGCGATCTTCTCCTTGGCCGTGCCCTTGCCGCCCGAGATGATGGCTCCGGCGTGCCCCATGCGCTTGCCCGGAGGTGCGGTGCGGCCCGCGATGAAGCCCGCCACCGGCTTCTTCATGTTCTGCCGGATCCAGTCCGCCGCGCGCTCCTCACCGGAGCCGCCAATCTCACCGATCATCATCACGCCCTCGGTCTCCGGGTCGTCGTTGAACAGCTTCAGCACGTCGATGAAGTCCATGCCCGCCACCGGATCGCCGCCGATGCCGACGCAGGTCGACTGCCCCATGCCCAGGGCCGTGAGCTGCCCCACCGCCTCGTAGGTCAAGGTGCCCGAGCGGGACACGACACCGAAGCGGCCCGGCTTGTGAATGTGGCCCGGCATGATGCCCAGCTTGCACTGGCCCGGGGTGATCACGCCGGGGCAGTTGGGGCCGAGCAAGGTCGCGGAGCGCCCGACCAGCGCTCGGCGCACGCGGATCATGTCCGTGACCGGGATGTGCTCGGTGATGCAGACGATGAGCTTGCAGCCCGCGTCCAGCGCCTCCAGGATCGCGTCCGCAGCGCCCAGCGCGGGCACGAAGATCAGCGACGTGTTCGCCTCCGTCTTCTTCACCGCGTCGGCCACGGTGTCGAACACCGGAACCTGGACCGCCTTGTCGCCGGGGCCCTTGGCCTCGAACGTCTCGCCGCCGCGCAGCGGCGTGCAGCCCGCCACCACCTGGGTGCCGTAGGCGATGCACTGCCGTGCATGAAAGGAACCTGCTCCGCCCGTGATCCCCTGGACCACGACCCTCGTGCTTTTGTCGACTAGAATGCTCATGGCTTCGTTCTCGGGCTGATCACTACTTGGAGATGGCGGCGACGATCTTCTGTGCGCCGTCCGCCATGTTCTCGGCGGATTGAATGGCAAGCCCGCTCTCCGACAGGATGCGCTTGCCCAGCTCTACGTTGGTGCCTTCCAGGCGCACGACCAGCGGCACCTTCAGACCCACTTCCTTGCTCGCCGCCACCACGCCATTGGCGATGATGTCGCACTTGGCGATACCGGCGAAGATGTTGACGAAGATGCCCTTCACCTTGGGGCTGCGCAAAATCATGCGGAACGCCTGGGTCACCTGCTCCTGAGTGGCGCTACCACCCACGTCCAGGAAGTTGGCGGGCGCGCCGCCGTAATGACCGATGATGTCCATCGTTGCCATGGCCAGACCGGCGCCATTCACCAGACAGCCGATGTTGCCGTCGAGCGAGACGTAGCTGAGGCCTGCCGCCTGCGCCTCCAGCTCCACCGGATCCTCCTCGTCCTGATCCAGCAACTCTTTCCACTCCGGATGCCGGCCCTCGGCGTTGTCATCGAAGTTGATCTTGGCGTCGAGCGCGACCACGTCGCCCTTGCCGGTGACGATCAAGGGATTGATCTCGCACAGCGAGCAGTCTTCCTTCTCGAACAGGCGCGCCAGGGTGGAGACCACGGACACGAACTGGTTCGTGGTCTTCTTCGGATCGGGGCTGCCCTCCCCCACGCGCAGCGCAAAGGCCAGCTTGCGAGCCTGGAAGGCCGCCAGCCCGTGCAGCGGATCGACATATTCGGTGATGATCTTCTCCGGCGTGTGGGCGGCCACCTCTTCGATGTCCATGCCGCCTTCCGTGGAAGCCATCACGGCGATGCGCCGGGTCTCGCGATCGACGACCAGCGCCAGGTAGAGCTCCCGCTTGATGTCGAGCCCCTGCTCGACATACAGCCGCCGCACTGTCTGCCCCTCGGGGCCGGTCTGGTGCGTGACCAGTGGCTTGCCGAACATCTTCTCTGCGGCAGCCCGTGCTGCAGCCGGCCCTTGCTTGACCACCGTCACGCCGCCCGCCTTGCCGCGGCCGCCTGCGTGGATCTGAGCCTTGACCACGACCACTGGGATCTTGGTCTCCTCGATCAGCTTCTCCGCGGCGCTCGCCACGTCGTCCAACTTGAAGACGGGGATGCCCTTCGGCACGGCGATGCCGTAGCGAGCGAACAACGCCTTGCCCTGATATTCGTGAATCTTCATCGCGCGCCTTTGCTGGTTGGCAGCTAACTCTCTCTGAATCTCTAGCTCGGTGGCGAGCTCTCAAACCTCGAGCTCGCGAGCGAGCTCCAAAACTTCGAGCTCCGGGGCGAGCGGCGGCGGCAGGCGCCGCCACTCTTCAAGACCGTCCGGATCCAGTCATCGGGCTCCACTCATCGTGGCGGCCGCGAGCCGCCACTCCAGGGAACCCACTCCAGGAACCCTCTCCAGGAACACAGGACCGGGACGCCAGGTGCTTCGTGCCGAATGCCGCTCACTGCGCGGCGTTCTTCACCACTTCGACGACCTTGCGCACGCTGGATGCGCTCTTCTCCAGAGCCGCCTTTTCGTCCGCGGTGAGGCTGATGTCCACGATCTTCTCGATGCCGCCGGCGCCCACGATCACGGGCACGCCCAGGTACAGATCGCGGTAGCCATACTGGCCGTCGAGCAGCGCGGCGCAGGCCATCAGCCGCTTCTGATCGAGCAGGTACGCCTCGGCCATGGCGATGGCGCCGGCCGCGGGGGCGTAATACGCGCTGGTGCCCATCAGGCTGACGATCTCACCGCCACCGCCGCGGGTGCGGGCGATGATGGCGTCCAGCTTGTCCTTGGCGATCAGGCGATCCACGGGCACGCCGTTGATGGTGGTGGCGCTCGAGATCGGCACCATGTCGTCGCCGTGGCCACCGAGCACCAGGGCACGCACGTCCTTGACGCTCACCCCGGCCTCGCGCGCGAGGAACAGCTGATAGCGCGCGCTGTCCAGGGCGCCGGCCATGCCAGCCACCTTGGCGGAGGCGAAGCCGGTGCGGCGCTGGAACTCATAGACCATCGCGTCCAGCGGATTGCTGACCACGATCGAGAAGGCGTTGGGGCAGTACTTCTTGGCGTTGTCGGCCACGCTGCGGATGATGGGCAGGTTGGTGGCGACCAGGTCGTCCCGCGACTGGCCCGGCTTGCGCGGGATGCCGGCCGTGATGATCAAGACGTCGGCGCCGGCGCAGTCCGCCCAGTTCGAGGAGCCGGTGACCCGCGAGTCGCTGCCGGAGAGTGCGCTGGCCTGCTCCAGATCGAGAGCCTTGCCCTTGGCGAAATTCTCCTTCTGCGGAATGTCGAACAGCACGACATCCCCCAGCTGCTTGCTGACGAGCATGTTCGCCAGCTCCCCACCGATGTTCCCCGCGCCAATCAACGCGATCTTTTTGCGTGCCATATTTTCCTATCCCGTTTCTTCCTTCGAATCTCGTTTGAGAGCAGGCCCTGGTCGGACTCGAACTTGACGCAAAGCGACGTCGAGCGAAGGGCGCCCCCAAAAATTCGGGGCCTTCTGCTCGGCCATCTCGAACTGCTCGCGAGGACCCTGGATGAGGCTTGCTAGAGCACCCCGGGGTCGTCGGGCAACCGCGCAGTAACCCAAGCGGCAGCCGAGGGCAACCGGGGAGTGAGATGGCAAAGCCGTGATTGCTCTCGCAAAATTCGCGCGACGGCGGGCGCGAAAGAGGCCTTGCTGCGAGGGGCAGCGCGGGGTGTCGGGGAGCGCGCCTGGGTTAATGGCCGAGGCGTCCGAAAATCCTTGCACGCCATGAAGAAAAAAGGCCCCACGGCGCAGTCGGATGCTATACAGCCGCCCCCCTTGGAGGAATCATGCCCAAGATGAAGACCAGTCGCGCCGCCGCCAAACGCTTCAAGCTGACCGGCTCCGGCAAGGTGCGCCGGCCAACGGGCGGCAACCAGCACGGGATGATCGGCAAGCCGCGCAAGCGCCGCCGCCGTCTGCGTGACAACGGAATGGTAGCTCCCGCGTTCGAGAAGCGCATCAAGCTGCTGCTGCCTTATCTCTGAGTAGAAGGATCGTTGAAGTATGTCTCGTGTAAAGAGAGGCCCCACCCCTCGCCGCCGTCATAACCGGGTCTTCAAGCAGACCGAGGGTTTCGTCGGCAGCCGTCGCAACCGCTTCCGCGAAGCGGTGCGTTGCTTGATGCGCTCGTGGGAGTATTCCTTCGTCGGCCGCAAGGACCGCAAGGGCGACTTCCGCAGCCTCTGGATCACCCGCATCAACGCTGCCTGCCGCGAGCAGGGCACCACCTACTCGCGCTTCATCGCAGCGCTCAAGCAGTCCAACGTCGATCTCGATCGCAAGGTGCTGGCGGATCTCGCCGTGCGCGATCCGGGCGCGTTCGGCAAGCTGGTCGAGCTAGCCAAGGCTAGCTGAGCATAGCGCTAGCTGAGCAGCGCGGAGGGCTGGCGCTTCGGTCGAGCGGCGGTGAGCCCATCACCGGCTGAAAGCTCCTCGCAAGGGCAGCTCGACGAGTCGAGCAGAACGAGCAGGGTGGCGGCATGACCGCCTCCCTGCTGCTGCTTTTTTGTGCTGTCGATGCCGCGCCCGGCGCTTGCGCTTCACGGCCTGGGTGGCGGTAGCCCGGCGCGCCCTCGCGGCACCCGTCCCAGGTCTCGATAGCGCTCGAACAGGGCCGTCTGGCGCGAACGCAGCGACAGCGAGCGGCCGCGGAGCACGACCTCGTTCGCCCACGTGCCGAGCTCGAAGGGGTCGCCCGTCCAGACACAGAAGCTCGCCAGGCGCCCCGGCGCGAGCAGCCCGTATTCGTTCCCCAGGCCGAAGGCGCGGGCAGGCTCGAACGCGAGCGCCCGCAGCGCGACGTCGCGCGACGTACCCGCCGCGACGGCGATGCCCGCCAGTTGCCGCATATTGTGCACGGCATAGGCGCTGAACGGGCTGAAGATCACCGGCACCCCGGCGTTGCCGAGCAGCGCGGCGTTTTCCCGCCGCGTATTCAACCCGGAGAAGTCGCTCGGCAGGTTGTCGGACGGATCGAGGATCACCGGCACTCGCGCGGCCGCCAGCTGTGAGGCGATGATCCAGGCCTCCTCCGCCCCCGACAAAATGAGCCGGAGCTGATAGGTCTGGCTCAGCTCCAGCAGGCGCAACATGTCCTGAGCACGGGCGGCTCGAACGACCAGCGGCAGCCCGCCGCCGAGCACCTGGGTCAGCCGCCGCAAGTCCAGCACGCTGAAGGGCAGCTCGCGCGTCTGGCCCTGATCGTACGCCTGCGGGGAGCGCTGATACAGGCGCGCGCTCTCCAGCGCCTCGCGCAGGCGCCCCAGCGCGTGCGGGCGGCTGCTCTCGCTCAGCTCGAACAGGTTGGCGTGCAGCGCCAGATCCTCGCGCAGGATCGCGCGCCCCGGAAACTGCTCGATCAGCTCGACGAAAGCGCTCGTGCCGGCGATCAGGCCGCCGCGAGGGGTCGCCACCGCCTGGGTCACACCCTCCCGCCGCGCCACGCCGAGCAAGGTGGACAGCGGGTTGTAGCCGTCGGCGGCTGAATACGCCGCGCGTATCGCGTCGGGGCGCTCCGCTGCTCGCGGCGAGGCATCGACCGTGCCCAGCTCCAGCTCGATCTCCACCAGCCCCAGGGCGGTCTCGACCGCCAGCCAGCCCGGGGTGATGATCAGACCGTGCGCCTGAGTCGCCTGCGCGCCCGCGGGCACCGCGACGCCTCTGCCCAGCGCCGTGATGCGCTCGCCCGTGACCACGAGGGTGGCGTCCTCCAGCACCTGGCCGTCACCCAGCCACAAGGTGGCGCCCAGCCAGGCGCGGGCTGGCACCTCCGCCTGCGCTGCGCCAGCGAACGCGCCCGCGCTCAGGGTCGCCGCGCCCGCAGCGAGCGCTGCCGCGCCCGCCAGCAGCTCGCGGCGCCTCATCGTGCCACCCCGGGTGCCACCCGCGGGTTGAGGGGACCGAGCTCAGCCCCCTGCCCCAGCTCGAAATCCGTCGGGCGCACGGGGCCAAGCGCGCGCTCGTAGCGCAACCGTCCGTCGACGTACACGGCCGTCACTCGTGAATAGACGGAGAACGGATCTCCCGACCACACCACCACGTCTGCCATCTTGCCCGGCTCCAGGCTGCCCGTCTGCTCGTCGACGCCCAGCGCCCAGGCCGCGTTCGAGGTGATCCATGCCAGAGCCGTGTTGCGATCGATCTTCACCCCGGCGCGGCGCGCAGCGCTCAGGCTCTTGGCTGCCTCCTGGTTGAGCTGTTGCACCAGGCTGGAGCTGTCTGAGTGCAACATGGCCCGCACCCCCGACTCGGAGAGCAACGCGAGGTTCTCGCGGATGGTGTCGTAGGCCTCCAGCTTGAAACCCCACCAGTCCGCCCAGGTGGCCACGCCCACGCCGCGAGCGGCGAGCACGTCGCGAATCTTGTAGGCCTCCACCGCATGGTGAAAGGCTCGCACGCGGAAGCCGAACTCGTGCGCCAGCTCCAGCATCGCCAGCATCTCGTCGGCGCG
>JAICQL010000116.1 GCA_025937895.1 Polyangiaceae bacterium
TCGACGACGTGGTGCTCGGCACCGAAGAAGAGAAGTGAGCTTGCGTACCCCGCAGCTTCACGGCCAGCAGTTCCTTTGATGGTGGCTAGTTAGATGCTCGGGCGCGCTCGACGAGGGCGTGCCCGAGCTGGCAGCTCCCGGCAGATTTTCCGAGTAAGAGGTTCTTTCCCATGGCAATGGACGTTGGCGGCAAAAAAGGCGCCGCAAAGTCTGAGATCAACGTAACCCCGTTGATCGACGTGGTGCTCGTGCTGCTGATCATCTTCATGGTGCTCACGCCGTCCATGCTCAAGCACCTGCCCACGATGGTGCCGGACAAGTCGGAGGATGACAGCCCCGCCGGCCCCCCGGACTCGGCCATCATGGTGGAGTACACGGCCAAGCGAGAGCTGACCGTGAACAGCGAGACGGTCGCAGTGGAGGCCCTCGCAGCCAAGCTGCAGGAGCGCCTGAAGGCGCGCCGGCAGAAGGTGGTGTTCTTCAAGGCTGAGGACAAGGCGCCCTACGGCGAGGTAGTCCGGCTTCTGGACATTGCGCGTGGCTCCGGCGCCGAGACGCTGGCCATCGTCACCGAGTAAGCTTCCGATTGTTCCCCGCGCAGGAGGCGCGGCTCGAGGCGGCCTGCCGCCTCTCCCCTCCCTGCAACGAGCCCGCGCCCCTAGGCGCGGGCTCAGCTGTTTCTGGGTCATTCCTCTCGGTCGAGCTCGGCACGCAAGAGGCGGCCAATGCCCGTGGCCGTCCAGATTTGCTGAAGAAGTTGAGCGAGCGAAGTAGTAGTAGCGGCCGCGATGCACGAGACCTCCGCGCAAAAGAGCCAGGTGCTGCGGCTCTCGCTGGCCGCGCTGGGGGTGGTCTACGGCGACATCGGCACCAGCCCGCTGTACGCGCTGCGCGAGTGCTTTGGTGCACACGGGGTGGCCGTGAACTCGCACAGCGTGCTGGGGGTGCTGTCGCTCATCTTCTGGTCACTGATGCTGATCGTGACCGTGAAGTACCTCCGCTACGTGCTGGAGGCCGATAACCACGGCGAAGGCGGCATCCTGGCGCTGATGGCGCTGTCCCTGTCGCGCGAGGGGCGGCCACTGGCGCGCCGGGGCATGTTGTTGTTCGGCGTGATCGGCGCCTCGCTGCTGTACGGCGACGGGGCCATCACGCCGGCCGTGACCGTACTGGGTGCGCTCGAGGGCCTGGCCATCGCGTCCCCTCGCCTCACTGACATGGTGGTGCCGGGCGCCGTGCTGGTGCTGATCGCGCTCTTTGCGCTGCAGCGCCGGGGCACCGCGGCGGTGGGCATGATCTTCGGCCCCATCACCCTCGTCTGGTTCAGCGTGCTGGCTGTGCTCGGGCTGAGCCACATCAGCGATGCCCCCGAGATCCTGCTGGCCATCAACCCCTGGTACGGGGTCAGCTTCCTGCTGGAGGGCCATGGCGCAACCCTGGGCGTGCTCGGAGCGGTGCTGCTGTCGGTGACTGGCGCCGAGGCGTTGTATGCGGACCTCGGCCACTTTGGCCGGCGTCCCATCCGCCTCGGCTGGACGTACGTGGTGCTCCCCGCCCTGCTGCTGAACTACTTTGGCCAGGGGGCGCTGCTGCTGTCCGCGCCCGAGGCGGCGCAGAACCCGTTCTTTCGCATGGCGCCCACCTGGGGGCTGTATCCGCTGGTCCTGCTCTCGACGGTCGCGTCGATGATCGCGTCGCAGGCCCTGATCTCTGGCGTGTACTCCATGACGCGCCAGGCATCCATGCTGGGGCTCTTGCCGCGCCTGAACGTGCTGCACACCAGCGCGCATCAGCAGGGGCAGATCTACGTGCCGTTTATCAATTGGATGTTGATGCTGGTGACGATCGGCCTGGTGCTGAGCTTCGGCAGCTCCAGCCGGCTGGCATCGGCCTATGGCATCGCCGTGATCTGCTCCATGCTGATCACCACCTTGCTGGCCTTCGGCGTGGCTCGCTCGTGGGGCTGGAGCACGCCGCGTGCGGTGCTCGTCACGCTGTGCTTTCTGATCATCGAAGGCGCGTTTCTCCTGGCCAACCTGGGAAAGATCCCGCACGGCGGCTGGTTTCCGCTGCTGCTCGGCGCTGGGCTCTCGCTGCTGATGACCACCTGGCATCGCGGGCGCCAGCTCCTGGCTGACCGCTTTCAGCGCGAGCTGCTGCCGTTGCGCGACTTCTTCACGCTGATCGCGGAGAAGGCGCCGACCCGGGTGAACGGCACGGCGGTATTCATGACCGGGCAGGTCGACGGCACGCCCCCTGCCCTGCTCCACAACTTCAATCACAACCACGTGCTCCACGAGAATGTGGTGTTCCTCACCATCGTCACGGAGGACGCCGCGCGCGTCGCCGAGAGCGCGCGCGTCCGGGTCGAGGTGGTCGCGCCGGGATTCTGGCGGGTGGTCGGGCGCTATGGCTTCATGGAGCAGCCGGACGCACCCGACCTGGTGAAGCGCTCGGGCCTGGTGGAGAGCCTGGAGCGGGTCACCTTTTTCCTGGGGCGTGAGCACTTGATCGTGGCCGAGGAGAGCAGCATCCAGCGCTGGCGCGTGGCCCTCTTCTCCTTCCTGGCCCGGAGCTCGCAGCCCGCCACGCGCTTCTTCAACATCCCTCCCGATCGCGTCATGGAGATCGGGACGCAAATCGCGCTCTAGCCGCGGCTTCACTCGGCTCCCCTGCGCAGGGCCTCGCTTGCTGCCCAGGCCCGGGCCAAGGGGCTGCCGGGCGGAGCGCGGCCGTTTCCGCGCTCGCAGGGCAGCGCACGAGATTGTGGGACGGCGGGGGCGCTTTTGTGCGAAGAAACCCCCGATGGGTTGGCTCTGGCTAGGCTTCACCGCCCTAATCGTCACCTTGCTGATGCTGGACCTCGGCGTCTTCCATCGCCACGCGCGCCAGGTGTCATGGCGGGAGGCGGGGATATGGACGCTGGTCTGGATCACCGTCGGGCTCTCCTTCACCGGCGTGGTCTACATGATCTACGAGGGGCACCTGTTCGGCATGCTCGTCACGCGCCCGTCCTCGCTGCACGGGTCAGAGGCCGCCCTGCTGTACTTGACAGGGTACGTGCTCGAGGAGTCGCTGAGCATCGACAACATCTTCGTCATCGCGCTGCTGTTCCGCTCCTTCCGCGTCGACCCGCGCTACCGGCACCGCATCTTGTTCTGGGGCATCATCGGCGCGGTGGTGCTGCGCGCCGGGATGATCCTGGGCGGGTCCTGGCTGGTGCACAGATTCGACTGGGTCTTCTACATCTTCGGCGCCTACCTGGCCTACACGGGCATCTCCCTGTTCTCGGACAAGGAGGATGAAGATCCGGAGGCGAGCCGCTTCATCCGCCTGGCGCGCCGCCTGCTACCCGTGGCCAGCGGTGACCACGGTCAGGCGCTCACCGTACAGCTGAACGGTCGCCTGATGCTCACCCGCCTGGGCCTGGTGCTGATCGCGGTCGAGGGCACGGACGTGATCTTTGCGCTCGACTCCATCCCGGCCATCCTGGCCATCACCACGGACAGCTTCATCGTCTTCACCTCGAACATCTTCGCCATCCTCGGCCTGCGCTCTCTCTACTTCGTGCTGGAGAGCATGATGGGGCGCTTCCGGCACCTGAAGGTGGCGCTGGCCTTCGTGCTGGTGTTCATCGGGGGCAAGATGTTGTTGCACGACGTGTACCACCTGCCCAACCTGGTCTCGCTCGGGGTCATCCTGGGTGCCGTGACGGTGGGGGTGCTGTCTTCGCTGCTGCTCGACAAGGGCGAGGAGCCAGCGGCAGAGCCGCGGGACGGCGATCCCGCAGGCCCGCCCTGAACCGCCGTATCGAAAAATTTTCGAGACGAGCGACTACTGGAGCGCTACTCGCCCGTGCCGCGACGATGCGGTCCAGTGCCGCCCGGCCGCTGGGCTCCCGGGCTCGTGCGCTTCGCTGGCGCGCTCCGCAACGAGCTGGCCATGTGCTGGTAATGGCGCTCGGAACCACTCCGGCACGCCGGCGGGGTCCTGCTTGCACGCGCAGCGTCTATGGAGGAAGCTTCCGTACACATGCCCAGCTCGTTTACCCGCAGGCAGTTCGCTCAGCTCCTGGCGGGCGCCTTCTCGACGCTGCCCCTGCTCGAGGCGCTGCCGGCCCGCGCGCAAGACGGCGCGGCTGCGCCCAAGCGCCTGGTGCTGCTCTATAACCCCAACGGCACCATCACCGACGCGTTCTGGCCGACCGCGGGAGCCACTGAGCGCGAATTCACACTGGGTCCGATCCTGCAGCCCTTCGCGGATTTTCAGGATCGCCTGCTGGTGTTGAACGGCATCGAGATCTCCGTCGCCAACGAGCCGCGGGTGGGCCCTGGCGGCCCGCACCAGAAGGGCCTGGGCGGTCTGTTCACGGGCCGTGAGCTGCAGACGGGTACGATGGCCGACGGCGACGGCTCGCTCGCGGGCTGGGCCAACGGCATCAGCGTGGATCAGGAGGTCGTGCAGCGGCTCAATCCGCCCACGTTGTTGCCCAGCCTGGAGCTGGGGGTGCGCGCCACGGCGTCCGATGTGATGGGGCGCATCAGCTACAGCGGCCCTGGCTCACCCGTGCCGCCCATGAATGATCCGGGCGAGGTGTTTCAACGGCTCAACTCTGGCTTCATGCAAGATCTGGCCGGGCCCGAGCAGGCGGTGGCGCGCGAGCAGCGCCGGCTGGTGATGGCCGCCGTGCAGTCGCAGTACGCGGCGCTGCGCCCGCGCGTGAGCCTGAGGGATCGCCAGAAGCTGGAGCGCCACGCCGACTTTCTGAACGGCATCGTGCGCCGGCTGGACTACGGCATCCGCCCCGGTCCTGCCTGCGTGCAGCCGGCGGAGCCACGCAAGGTAGCCGTGGAAGACGCGCAGGACATGCCGGATATCGCCAAGCTGCAGATGGATCTGCTGGCCCTGGCGCTGGCCTGCGATCTGACCCGGGTGGCGAGCGTGCAGTTCTCGACCGCCATCAACAACATCGCTTTCCCCTGGCTCAACAGCACGGCAGAGGGCCACAACCTGTCGCACCGCGGCCCGAGTGACACGGCCGCGCGGGATCAGCTCGTCGCTCGCTCCACCTGGTACGCCGAGCAGATCGCGTACCTGGTGCGCCAGCTCGCCGCCGTCACCGAGGGTGACCGCACGTTGCTGGATAACACCGTGCTGGTCTGGGGTAACGAGCTCTCGGTGGGCAACACCCACTCGCACGAGAACGTGCCCTTCCTGCTGATCGGCAGCGCGGGCGGGTACTTCCGCACGGGGCGCTATCTCAATTTCGGCGGTGTGCCCAACAACCGCCTGCTCATCTCGCTGCTGAACGCGATGGGCGTCGAGACCAGCTCCTTTGGTCACCCGGACTTCGGTCAGGGTGGTCCGCTCCCCAACCTGACCTGAGCCAGCTCGCTCTGAGGCAACTCGCTCTGAAGCATTGCCTCAGCCGGCGACGAACAGCAGCCACGCCACCCCCAGCAGGGTGGTGCTGAGGGCCAGCGGCAGGCCCACGCGCAGGTACTGCCAGAAGCCGATGCCACCCACGTCGCGCCCGGCCTCGGCCACGATCACGTTTGCCACCGAGCCGATCAACGTCAGGTTGCCGGCGAAGGTGGAGGCCATGGTCAAGAGCTCCCAGCCGAGGCGCGGGTTGGAGAGCGTGGCCATTTGCTCGCGCACCACCAGGATGAACGGCACGTTGGAGACCAGGTTGGAGCCGATCAGGAAAATGCCGGACAGGCGCAGCCAGCCCAGTGCTCCCCCAGCCTCGTGCTGCAACGGGAAGCGTGCAAACAGCGCCGCCGGTGCGCCGCTGGCGCCAAAGCCCTGCACCACCACGAACAGGCCAGCAAAGAACACCAGCAGCGCCCAGTCGATGCGCGGCCAGATCTCGCGCGGGTCCATGCGCCGCAGCAGCAACAGCACGGCGAAGCCGCCCGCGGCCGTCCAGGCCAGATCCGCGCCCAGCAGATAGGCGAGCACGCTGCCGGCGATGGCCAGCAAGGTGAGCCGCGTCTCCGGCGCAAACGGCTCGGGTGGCTGCGGCGGCGAAAGCCGAGCCTCGCGCAGCGCGGCGCGGAAGGTCCACGCCAGCAGTGCATGATTGAGGGCTAGCCCCACTACCCCCACGGGCAACATCAGCGCCAGGTGCTCGCGATATTGCAGGCCCCCGAGCAGCCCGCACAGCATGTTCTGCGGGTTGCCGACCAGGGTGATCACGCTGCCGGTGTTGGCGCCAGTGGCCAGCGCCAGCAGGAACGGCAGCGCGGGCAAGCCGTGGCGCTGGATCAAGCGCACTACCAGCGGCGCGCCCAGCACACACACCGCGTCATTCGTGATCAGAGCGCTGAGCGCGCCAGCGCCCCAGACCAGCAGCCCGAGCAGCCGCGCGGCGGAGCCTGCGCGAGCCGTGAGCCGCTCCTCCAGGCGCTCGAAGCAGCCGTCGAGCGCCAGCACCGCGCCCATGCCCATCATCCCGAACAGCAAGAGCAGGGTCGCACCGTCGACGGCTCCCAGCGCGCCATGCGGGCTCAGCACGCCCAGCGCCACGCATGCCACCGCGCCGAGCAGGGCTGCGCCCGGCCGATCCAGCCCGAGCCAGCTCCAGCGCCGGGAGGAGATGAGCACATACGTAACCGCGAAGATGGCGATGCCGGTGAGGTTCATGCGCAGGGGCCAGTCACAGTCAGCCGGCGGCGGAGATGTCGAACGTGAGAAGAAGCGGCTTCACGCGCCGGCGCTCCAGATGGCGCGCGCTCCGTACCAGCCCAGGCCGCACGCCAGCAAGCAGCCGCTGGTGGTGAGCACCACGTTGACCAGCGCCACCATCCAGTGCCCATCCTGCAGCGCCCGCACGGTCTGATAGCTGAACGTGGAGTAGGTGGTGAAGCCGCCCATCACCCCGGTGGTCAGGGCCAGCAGCGCCGTGGGCGAGAGCAACGCAGCCCCCGCTCCGGCGTACATCAAGCAGCCAATCGAGAACGAGCCGAGCACGTTCACCGCCAGGGTTCCATACGGAAACACTGCGCCATACGGCAGCTGCTGGCCCCAGCGCTCGGTGAGCCAGCTGGAGAGCAGGTAGCGCGCGCCTCCCCCCACGGCGCTGCCCACGCAGACCCAGAAGAGACGCATCATCGATGCGGCGAGCATACTGGAGATTGGCCCACCGGTGCAGTCCCCGCGCCGTGCGACAAAAAGCATTCGCTCGGGCTCTCCACTGTGGCCGTCTGCTGGCGGGCGGCTTTACAAGTCCCGCGTGTTCGCTCGTCTCAAACAACCACCCGCGGAGACTACGTACGTCTTGCTGCGCATCGTGTCAGGTCTGCTCTTCTCCTTTCATGGCATCCAGAAGATCTTCGGCTTTCACGCCAAGCTTCAGCCGCCATTTGGCTCACAGGTCTGGATCGGCGGGGTGCTGGAGATCGTCTGCGGCTGGTGCATCGCGCTCGGCATCTACACGCGCCTCGCAGCCTTCATCGCCAGCGGCACGATGGCCGTGGCCTACACCCAGTTTCACTGGAAGCTCGAGCTGGGTGAGCGCTTCTGGCCGGCGGTAAACCAGGGCGAGCTGGCCTTGCTGTACGCGTTTCTGTTTCTGTTCATGGCCTGCCGCGGCGGCGGCAAGTGGGCGCTGCGCTAGCGCACCGCTACGCTGGCGCTCGGCTGCGGCGCTGCGCGCCGGGAGCGGCCCGGCGCCTGCTCGTCGTGCCAGCGGGTCACCAGCTCTCGCTCGCCGGGTGACAGGTCATACAGATCGAACACCAGCGCGTCCAGCCGGCGCCGTGGCGGCGCGCCGCCCTGCGCGGCGGCCTTCAGCGCCAGGCGCGCCAGCCGCGCGGCGCTGCTGCGCGCCGGCGGCGCCGGGATGGCGCGCAGGTGCGCGATCTTGAGCTGCGGCAAGATCGGCTGGCGCGCGTCGCGAAAGCGCATGAAATGCAGCCAGCGCACCAGCGCCGAGTTGAGCAACG
Organism: Polyangiaceae bacterium; assembly: GCA_025937895.1. Lineage (GTDB taxonomy): Bacteria > Myxococcota_A > Polyangia > Polyangiales > Polyangiaceae > SZUA-265. The sequence continues at coordinate 7,950 of JAICQL010000116.1, forward strand.
AGACCAGCGCCGCTGCCGGCCACTGCTCGCTGCCAAAGACCGCCAGCAGTGAGTTGCGAAACGCGAGCCCGTCGGAGAGCACCGCGATCGGATAGCGCGCGGTCTGTCGCACCAGCGCGCCCACCCGCGCAAACTCCTCCGCGCTGCGCATGCGCGCGCCCAGCGCGGCGCGGTCGACGTACCAGCGCGGCGGCAAGAGCTCGTGTTCGCGCACGTCCGTGCCCTCGCGGATGGGCGTGCTGCAGCGCCCTTCCGGACCGCGCTGGAGCGAGAAGTGTTGCAGCAGCTCGCGGTCGGACTGCACGCCGCGCTCGCCGAACAGCTCGGGCGGCAAGCACGGCAGCTGGCTCAGGCGCGCGATCAGCGCGCGGGCGACGGGGTCCAGATCCTCGCGCTGCACCGGCCACGGCTGTCCTGGCGGCGCGTCGCGGCGGCCCGCGGCGCTGCGACGCGAGACCAGCGCCATGCAGGGCTGGGTCACCCCCGCGAACTGCCCCTCGCCGAAATCGATCAGCTCGGCGGGGAACTCACACAGCTGGTCATGCGCGAGACGCGTGGGCTGGTACCCCGCCAGCTCCGAGAGCGAAGAGGGGATGATCAGGCCCAGGTATCCGCCCTCGCGCAGCAGCCGAGCCGCCAGCGACACGAACATGCCGTGGGTGGTGGGATAGTCGGCAAACGCTGCGTAGTTGCCGGCGAAGAAGCGCTTCAGCTCCGGCGGCAGCCGCTGCGAGGCGCGGCCGGCGTGCGCGATCCAGGGCGGATTGCCGAGCACCAGGTCAAAGCCTCCGCGCGCGAACACCCCGGGGAACTCCAGCTCCCAGTGGCAGAAGTGGTGGCGAGCGGCGAGCTCCGCCGCGAGCCGGCGCGTGTCCGCGGGCAGCTCGCGAGTGCCTTGCTGCGCCGGTCGAAAGAGCTCGTTGGTGGGCGCTGCCTCGAGCGCGGCGGCGTCCCTCGGCCAGAGGAAGGCAGCGCACCAGCAGTCGCAAAGCTCGCGCGAGAGCGGCGGCGAGTCACCGTCCGCCGCGCTCGCGCCGCTGGCTGCGCGGTTGCGCCGTTGCAGCGCACGGGCCGCGCGCCGATCCTCGTCGGGCAGTGGCTCCCAGGCGGCGTCCGGCACACCCGCCGCGCAGCGCGCGGCCGTGCTGCCCAGCAAGGAGTTGCCGACACGGATGCGCTGCTCGAAGTCACCCGCGGACACGCTCGGATCGGCCAGCTCGAGCCACAGCCCGAGCCGGCACAGCTCCACCGCCATCGGGTTGAGGTCCACGCCGTAGATGCAGTGCTGCAGCACCTGCCGCAATGCCATTGGGTAGCTGGACCAGGCGTGCCCCTGCGGTACGCAGCGGGTCAGACGCAGAGCCAGGCGGCGCGCCGCGGCCAGCAAGAAGTGACCCGGGCCACACGCCGGATCGACGATGGCCAGCGAGGCCAGCGCCCGTGCGGGCTCGTCGGGATGGGCCGCCAGGGTGCGCTCCAGCAGCGGCTCGAGCGCGGCGTCCAGCAAGGCCTGCACCAGCCGCTCCGGCGTGTAGTAGCTGCCCGTGCGGCGGCGCGAGCCTCCGGGCTCGGCGGCACGCGCCTGCCAGTGCACGCTCTGCCCCTCAAAGCTCAGCTCGGGTTGCAGGCCCAGCAGGCGCTCGTACGCGCCCCCGAGTTGCTCGGGGCTCAGCTCCTGCCAGGCCAGAGTGGCGGCCGGTCCGGAGCCGAGCCAGCCGAGGGTCGAGAGCCAGCGCACGAGCGCTGCGTCCGTCAGGCGGCAGCGCCGCAGCCAGGGGCCTGGCGCCTGGGCGAAGATGCCGCCCAGTCGCGGCAGCGCGAGCCTGGGGTCACCGTGTGCCAGGCCGTGAAACAGCGTGCGCAGGCCAGCCCAGTGCTCTCCCTCCGCTACCGGGCCGCGCGCGCGACGCGGCGCAGGCGCACGCAGGCGCGACAGCGAGAGCAGCCGCTGGTAGCGCTGGCGCGCCGCCTGCGCCGCCGCGGGCGGATGCAAGCAGCCGCGAGCCTCCGCGCAGCACAGAAAAACCACGCCGTAGGTCAAGGTCAGGAGCTCCGCCAGGTACTCATCGGCCGAGAGCGAGCCGGCGCGCAGGGCAGCCCGCAGCGCTTCGTTGCCGGGCTCAGCGAGCAGCTCCTGCCCCAGGGCTCGCAGCGCGGCCTCCAGCGCGGCGGCCAGCCCCCCCTCGTCGCGCGCTCGCGGCTGTGGCGTGCGGTGCTGTCGCGGCTGTGCCGCGCGGTGCGGCGCCAGCGGAGGCGAGGCGGTGGCAACCGGCACCGGATCATCATCGCTCGCCGCCGGGGTCCGCGGCAAGGCACTGGCCCAGCGCCGAGCGGTGTTCCAGCGTGAGATCTGCGCCGGGCGCTGGCCCCTCCAAGGGGGCGACGCCGGCGAGACCTTGCCCAGCGCCAGCCCACCGGGGCGCTGCCCTCGGCGGCGCATCTTGCAACGCTCGCGCCGGACCAGCGCCAAAAAGCCGGCGCTCTGCCCAATGCTCACATGACCAACCCTTTCGCCAATGATATCAAATCGTTGTAATGCCGCCTGAGGACCGCGCTGGCTCCCGCAGCCCGCTCGATGCTTCGCTCCCGCCCAAGACCTTTGCCGGGTTCGTGGCGGCCATCGTCGCGCTGTTTCTGATTTCGTTCCTCTCCTACCGCGCCCTGCAAACGCGCACGGAGAACGCGCGGCGCATGGCGCAGACGCTCGAGGTCACCCGGCACCTCGGTCAGCTGCTCTCCACCGTCAAAGACGCCGAGACGGGTCAGCGCGGGTTCGTGATCACCGGCGAGGAGAGCTTTCTCGAGCCGTACCAGAGCGCCGTGAAGATGCTGCCCGAGGAGCTCAGCGCCCTGCGCCGCGTGCTGGCGAACAGCCCCGGGCAGCTCGAGAGCCTGGAGCGTCTGGAGAGCCTGGCCACCAGCAAGATGGCGGAGCTGCAGCAATCTGTGGACCTCAAGCGCTCGGGTCGCTCCGGCGCAGCAGCCGATCTGGGTAGAGCCGAGCGCGGCAAGGGCCTGATGGATCAGATCCGAGCGCTCATCGCCCAGATGACCGAGGCGGAGCGCTCGCAGGTGGAGGAGCGCACCCGCCAGTGGGAGGGCTCCGTCGCGCTGTCTGCGGCGGTGACCTGGGGCGGCTCCGCGCTGCTGCTGTTCCTGGTCATCGCGGCCGCCACGATGTCGTCCCGTGACTTTCGCGCGCAGCGCATACAGGAGTGGCTGCAGTCCGGTCAGGCCGAGCTGGGCAAGCGCATGCAGGGCGAGCTGGACGTGCGCGGCATCGCCGACAAGATCGCCAGCTTCCTGGCGGGCTACGTGGATGCGCAGCTGGCCGCGGTCTACTACATGGAGAGCGCGGGGCAGCTGCTGCGGGTCGGCTCGTACGCACTGCCCGCCTCGCGCCTGGAGGAGCGCAGCCCTTCCGGCCTGACCCGACAGGTGTTTCAGGAGCGCAGCCTGCTCATCGTGCGCGACGTGCCGGAGGACTACTTCGAGGTCAGCTCTGCCCTGGGGCAAGGCCGCCCGCGCCACCTGCTGCTCGCCCCGATCGAGGCCGACGGCATCTGCGTGGGGGTGGTGGAGCTGGCGTTCTTTCGCCCCATTGCTCCGCACCAGGTGGAGCTGCTGAAGCGAGCTGCCGAGGCCATCGGCGTGGGGCTGCGCTCGGCGCGCTACCGGCGCGAGGTGCAGGAGCTGCTGGAGCAGACGCAGGCCCAGGCCGAGGAGCTGCAGACCCAGCAGGAGGAGCTGCGCGTTCAGAACGAGGAGCTGGAGCAGCAGACGCGCGCCCTGCAGGAGTCGGAGGCGCGGCTGCAGAATCAGCAAGCAGAGCTGGAGCAGATCAACTCTCAGCTGGAGGAGCAGGCCCAGTCACTGGAGCTGCAGCGCGACGATCTGGAGCGTGCGCAGCTCGAGCTGCAGCGCGCCAACACCTACAAGTCCGAGTTCCTGGCGAACATGTCGCACGAGCTGCGGACCCCGCTGAACAGCGCCCTGATCCTGGCGCGCCTGCTCTCGGAGAACCGCGATGGCAACTTGACGGCGGAGCAGGTCAAGTTCGCGCAGACCATCTATTCGGCTGGCAACGATCTGCTGACCTTGATCAACGACATCCTCGATCTCTCCAAGATCGAGGCTGGCAAGCTGGACGTGCGCCCCGAGGACGTGGCGCTGCGCCGGATGAGCGACGATCTGATCGACGCCTTCCACTCGCTCGCCCGCGAGAAGGGCCTGGAGCTGGCCGTCAACATCGCCCCGGACGCGCCGCCGAGCCTGCACACCGACCCCACTCGCCTGCAGCAGATCCTCAAGAACCTGCTGTCCAACGCCATCAAGTTTACCGAGCGCGGCGGGGTGTCGCTCTCCATCCAGCGGGCACCCGGCGGCAAGCTGGCGTTCGAGGTCAAGGACACCGGCATCGGCATCGCGCCCGAGCAGCACGAGGTCATCTTCGAGGCCTTTCGCCAGGCAGACGGCACCACCAACCGCAAGTACGGCGGCACCGGGCTGGGCCTGTCGATCTCGCGCGATCTGGCGGCGCTGCTCGGCGGTGAGCTGACCCTGGTCAGCGCGCCCGGCAAGGGCAGCACGTTTACCCTGCTCTTGCCCGAGCGGCCTCCGGCGCAGGCGGTGGTGCTGCGCGAGCGCACCAGCTCGCTGACTCCGGTGCTGCCGCGCGCGCGCAGCGCCGGCAATCGCCGCAGCAATGGCTCACCGGCGCAGCGGGTGGTGCACCCCGTGCCGCCTGGCGGGCCGCTCCCCGACGATCGCGAGCAGCTCAGCCCCGGCTCGCGGGTGGTGCTGATCGTGGAGGATGACCTCGCCTTCGCGCGGGTCGTGCTCGATCTGGTGCACGAGCTGGAGTTCCAGGGGCTCGTGGCGTACAGCGCGGAAGAAGGGCTGGCGCTGGCGAACGAGCACAAGCCCAGCGCCATCGTGCTGGACATCGGGCTGCCCGACCGCTCGGGGCTGACCGTGCTGGACGCGCTGAAGCACAGCCCGGCGACGCGGCACATCCCGGTGCACGTGGTCTCCGCCGCCGACCACGCCCACACGGCGCTGGAGATGGGCGCCGCGGGCTACGCCATCAAGCCCATCCAGCGCGAGCAACTGCTGCAGGCGCTGGCGCGGCTGGAGGAGAAATTCACGAAGAAGCTGCGTCGCGTGCTGGTGGTGGAAGATGACGAGGTGCACCGTGACAGCACCTGCCGCCTGCTCGCCGGGGACGACGTGGAGACCGTCGCGGTCGGCACCGCGGCGGAGGCCCTCGAGCAGCTGAGCAAGAGCACCTTCGACTGCATGGTGCTCGATCTCACCCTGCCCGACCGCAACGGGCTGGAGCTGCTGGAGGAGATGTCGCAGAAGCAGCAATACTCCTTCCCGCCCGTGATCGTGTACACGGGCCGCTCGCTGACCCGCGATCAGGAGCAGGAGCTACGGCGCTTCTCCAGCTCCATCATCATCAAGGGCGCGCGCTCCCCCGAGCGCCTGCTGGACGAGGTCACGCTCTTCCTGCACCAGGTGGAGGCGGAGCTGCCGCCCGATCGCCAGCGGATGCTGCGCGACGCACGCCACCGCGAGGCGGTGTTCGAGGGCCGCCGCGTGCTCGTGGTGGAGGACGACGTGCGCAACATCTTCGCGCTGTCGAGCGTGCTGGAGCCCAAGGGAGCCAAGGTGGAGATCGCGCGCAACGGCCGCGAGGCGCTGGCGCACCTGAGCCAGAAGCCGGGGGTGGATCTGGTGCTCATGGACATCATGATGGGCGAGATGGACGGCCTGGAGGCAACTCGCGAGATCCGCAAGCGCCCGGAGCTGGCCCGCCTGCCCATCATCGCGCTGACCGCCAAGGCCATGGCCGACGATCGGGAGCAGTGTCTGGCCGCCGGTGCCAACGACTACATCGCCAAGCCCTTCGACGTGGACAAGCTGCTCTCCCTCGCCCGCGTGTGGATGCCCAAATGAGCTCCAGCCATCGCGATCAGCCCGCAGCGGGGCAGCGCCAGAAGTCGCACACCGACATCGAGCTCTCATTGCTGCTCGACGCCATCTTCCAGCGTTACCACTACGACTTCCGGCAGTATGCGGCCGCCTCCTTGAAGCGGCGGGTGCAGACGGCACTCAGCCACTTCGGCTGTGAGACCATCTCGCGTCTGCAGGAGCGGGTGGTGCGCGAGCCCAAGCTGTTCAGTGACCTGCTGCGCTTTCTGACCGTGCAGGTCAGCGATCTGTTTCGGGACCCCTCCTACTTTCGTTCCTTGCGGGAGAAGGTGGTGCCCTACCTGCGCACGTACCCCTCGCTCAAGGTATGGGTGGCGGGCTGCGCCACCGGGGAAGAAGCGTATTCGCTGGCCATCCTGCTCGCGGAGGAGGGGCTGCTCGATCGCACCTTGATCTACGCCACGGACATCAACCCGGAGAGCCTGCGCACGGCGGAAGCCGGCATTTACGACATCGAGCGCTTCAAGCGCTTCAGTGAGAGCTACGCCCTGGCGGGCGGCCGCGCGTCGCTCTCCAACTATTACACGGCTCGCTACTCCTCGGCGGTCTTCGACCGCTCGCTGAAGAAGGCGATCCTGTTCTCGGACCACAGCCTGGCGACCGACAGCGCCTTCGCCGAGGTCGAGCTGGCCTCTTGCCGCAACGTGCTCATCTACTTCGAGCGCCAGCTGCAGGATCGCGCCATCGGCGTGCTGTACGAGTCCCTCTGTCGCAAGGGCTTTCTGGGCCTGGGCCTGAAGGAGACGCTGCGCTTCTCCTCCTACGCCACGGCCTTCAACGAGTTCGTGCGCGAAGACCGCATTTACCAGAGGATCTGAGGCAACGTGGCAAGCGCGATCGAGGCAATCGTAATCGGGGGTTCGGCGGGCGGGCTGGACGCGCTGTCGCAGATCCTGCCGGCGCTGCCGCCGGCCTTTGCCCTGCCCATCGCGCTGGTCTTGCACGTGCACCCGCGCAAGCCGAGCCACCTGGCGCAGGTACTGAGCGCTCGCTGCGCGCTGCCCGTGAAGGAGGCGGAGGACAAGGAGCCTCTCAGCGCCGGCACCCTGTATTTCGCCCCACCCAACTATCACCTGCTGGTGGAGCAGCGGCGCAGCTTCTCGCTCTCGGTGGATGATCCCGTGTTCTTCTCTCGACCCGCCATCGACGTGCTGTTCGAGTCGGCCGCCGACGCCTTTGGGCCGGCGCTCGCCGGCGTGCTGCTCAGCGGCGGCAGTGAAGACGGCGCGCGGGGCATTGCGCAGATCCAGAGGAGTGGAGGTTTGACGGTCGTGCAAGCGCCGGGTACGGCATCGGTACCCGTCATGCCCAACGCTGCCCTCCGCCTCTGTGCAGTACGTCACGTGCTGCCGCTGTCGGAGATTGGCCCGTTTCTGGCCCGTCTGCCGGCGAGCGAGCAGGCGGCCGCCGGGGCGGCTGCGGTCGCTGCTGGGGGCGAGGAGGAGCAAGGATGACGTCGGATCCAGTCAAGTTCCTGCTCGTCGACGACGCCGAGGAGAACCTGGTTGCCCTCGAGGCGCTGCTGCGCCGGGATGGCCTGGAGCTCTTGAAGGCGCGCTCGGGTGCCGAGGCGCTGGAGCTGCTGCTCGTGCACGAGGTGGCGCTGGCGTTTCTGGACGTGCAGATGCCGGAGATGGATGGCTTCGAGCTGGCCGAGCTGATGCGCGGCGCGGCGCGCACCAAACACGTGCCCATCATCTTCGTGACCGCCGGGGCGCGCAGCCCGCAGCGCATCTTCAAGGGCTACGAGACGGGCGCGGTGGACTTCCTGTTCAAGCCCATCGAGCCCATGGTGCTGAAGGGCAAGGCCGATGTCTTCTTCGAGCTGTACCGGCAGCGCAAGGAGCTGGCCAACGCACTGCGCCTGAACGAGATGTTCGTCGGCATCCTGGGCCATGATCTGCGCAACCCGCTCGGGGCCATGATCCTGGGAGCCCAGCTGCTGGAGCAGCAGCTCTCGGAAGAGAAGCACCTGCGCACCGTGCACCGCATCACCACCGCGGGGCAGCGCATGCAGGACATGATCGAGCAGCTGCTCGATCTCACGCGTGCACGTCTGGCGGGCGGGCTCGGCTTCGTACGCTCGCGCAAGCGGCTGGACGTGGCGCAGCTGGTACAGCGCACGGCGGACGAGCTGCGGGGTGCGCACCCGGAGCGCGACGTGGCTGTGGAGGTGAGCGGAGACTGCAGCACGCTGGGCGACGGAGATCGTCTGCTACAGCTCTTCTCCAACCTGATCGCCAACGCGATTCATCACGGTACCGCCGGCACGGCGATCAAGGTGCGCGTCTCCGGCGACGCGCGCGACGTGGCGGTGGCCGTGCACAATCAGGGCGTGATCCCTGCCGAGCTGATCCCCACCATCTTCGATCCGTTCCGCAGCGGGCATGGCCCCACCAAGTCCCGCGGCCTGGGGCTGGGCCTGTTCATCTCGCAGCAGATCGCCGTCGCGCACGGGGGCAGCATCAAGGTGGAGTCGAGCGCGGCGGAGGGCACCACCTTCGTCGCCCGCATCCCCAGGGCGTCGGCGGGTGCCCGACCGCAGCCCGCCGGGGGCAAGCAGCGCAAGGTCCTGATCGTGGATGACGACCCGGACATTCGCGAGTCGCTGAAGGAGGCCTTCGAGGAGGAGGCGTACGAGGTGGCCACGGCTGCCAACGGTCAGGAGGCGCTGGATCTGGTGACGGGCGGTGAGCTGCGCCCGGACGTGGTGATCCTGGATCTGGTGTTGCCCGTGGTGGACGGGGCGAGGGTCTACCAGGCGCTGCAGGCGGACGCCGCCACGGCGCGCATCCCGGTGATCGTGTCCACATCCACGCCAGGCCGCGCCCCGGCGGGCGTGGTGGTGGTACCCAAGCCGCTCAAGCTCGAGCGCTTGCTGGACGCCGTCGCCGCGCTCTGGCGCCGGTAGTTGCGCGCTTCTTTGCTGGGCGCTTCTTCGCTGCGCTCTTTGCCGCGGCGCGAGTCCCTGTCGGGCGCTGCTCTTCCGCTGAGCGGCGTCTGGCAACGCGCCGCAACGTTGCCGGCTTCTGCAGATCCTTCAGCGCGTCTTTGCCGACCCACCGCGCGCTGGCATCGGCAGACTGCGACAGCTGGCGCGCCAGCTCCAGCGCCGCCGCGTGGGGCTGCGGCCCGCGCCCGCCCACGCCCTTCAGCGCCCAGCTCACGGCCTTCTTGACGAAGTTCCGGCCGTCCGTGGCCGCGGCCTCGATCAGTGGCAAGCAGTCCAGATACGGCTGATCGGGGCCGCGCTTGTCGTGCAGCGCGGCGCTCGCCAGCAGCGCAAAGGCCGCGCGCTTCTCGAGCTCCGGCTTGCCGCGCGCCCACGCTCTGATCTCGTGGAAGACATGCGGGGTGCGGTCGAACAGGTGGAAGCAAGCCGTGTCGCACAGCGCCCAGCTGTCAAAGTCGCGGCACCAGCGCTCCATCAGCGCCGGGGTCACCTGCCCGGGCTCGGCGACGAAGATGGCGAGCAAGCGGGCCTCGTAGAAGCCAGTCTCCCACAGCTGGAGCGCCAGCTCCTGACTTCTGCCCAGGCGCTTGCCCAGCTGGCGCAAGGTGCCGACGGGGATGCCGAACGCCGCGTCCGACGGGATGGCGTAGCGAGCCAGGCCGTCGCGCACGGTCTTGCTGCCCAGCCGCCTCAGCTCTTCCACGACGCTAGCCGCGCTGGGGGGCGCGGCAGCACGGGGCGGACGCTCGCGGGTCGACATGGCGGCGAGGATCTCCCGCTCCACCGCGCGAGCGCAAATCCCTTCCGCTCGCTGACACCTGCCCGGGGCGCTCAGCGCTCGTGCAGGCCGGGTCGGTAGGCGCACGTCGCGCCCGTTCGCACCGCCCGATCGAGGTGCTCGCCGAGCGCCGGATCCAGCTCCGCGATGCGCCGGATCGCCTCGCGCACCCGGCGCTGCACGGCCACCCGCGCACGCTCCACCGCCGAGCCCGCGCGACGCACCCGCCCGCCGAGGCCAAAGGCGCGCGAGAGCTCGCTCTGCAGCGCCTCGCGCTCCGCCGTGAGCCGCTCGACGTGGCCCCGATCGGCTCGCGCCTCGGCCTCGCTCAGCTCCTCCTCCAGCTCACGCAGGCGCGCTCGATACGCCTGCCGCGCCGGCTCGTCCAGCAGCTCGCCCGCGTCGCCACCATCGGCCGGCTCCGTTCCGCCGCGCGCGAGCTCCAGCACGTGCACGTCGGTGTGCGGCCGTGCCACGAGCTCCCCCAGGATCTCCATGCCGCGGCTGTTGCGCACGTGGCAGCGGCGCCCGGCGAGCTCGACGGCCCAGAGCTCCCCGGAGCGCTCGAAGCGCAAGGCCGCGCGCAGCGTGCTCGCCGCGGAGCGCGGTGCGGCGGCGTGCGGCGGCGCGCTGCTGGGGACCTGCACGGCGCCGCCCGGAGCCGTGCCACTTCCGGGCTCCAGCACGGCCAGCAGCGGCTGCCCTGGACACATCCCCAGCTCCGCCTCCAGCGCAGCGGCCTCCGCCGCGAGCGCCCCCGCGCGCTCTCCGTCTCCGCTCTGCCCTCTACGGCGCAGCACCCCGGCAGCATCCAGCAACGAGCGCGCGAGCAACGGCCGCGCCGAGGCCACCCGGCACTCCGCCACCGCTGCCAGCGCGGAGCTCACCGCCTCCTGCAACCGCCCGAGACCGCACTCCAGCAACCCGAGCACGCGTGAATACGGCCCGTCCACGAACGCGCCCGTGGCGCCCCAGCTGATGAACGTGCCGCGCCGCCCTGCCAGCTGCTCGTACGCCAGCGCGCACAGCTCCCGCTCGCCGAGCATCGCGGCGGCCTCGCCCACCAGCGAGCACCAGATGGGGTCGCCCAGCACCGGCCGCACGCGGGCGCGAGCGAGCGCGGCGCGACAGCCCTCCAGCTCTGCGCTCCAGGCGCAGACGCTGGCCCGCAGCGCGACCCTCATGGACAGCGACATGCTATCGGTGGCACCGGGGTAGAGCGTCGGCTCCACCCGCACCAGCTCCACCACGTCGCCGCGCAGGCGCGCCACCCCGAAGCGATGCAGCGCCAGCACCAGCGGCGGCGGGGCGCCGGGCTCGAGCAGTGACTCTGCCCGCTCGCGGTGCTCCGCCGCGGCGGCAAAGTCGCCTGCGAAGCAGGCACGCATGGCCTGCTGATAGGCGAGCGGCAGCAGATGACGACGGTGGCCGAGCGGCTGCGCCAGGCTCTCCTGCGCCTGGATGGCGCCGTCGGAGGCGGCCAGATCACCGAGCTCCAGGTAGTCCAGCGCCAGCCTCTGGGTGGCGCGCAGCTCGGGGCCTCGCTCGCCCAGCGCGCGCGCCAGCGCCAGGGTCTCCTGGTTCAGGGCGCTGCGCTCGGCAGGCGGCGCAAAGTCCATCAGCGCCGACATGCCCACGTGCAACACCTCGAGCAAGGTGTGCGACTCCCCCACGCTGCGTGCCAGCGCAAAGGCCTCGCGCGCCTGCGCGATCGGTCCAGCGGGGTCCGCGGCAGGCTGCTCCGCTGCCGCCAGGCGTGCCAGCAAGCGCGCGCGCAGGCTCGCGTCCTGCTCCGAGAGCAGCGGAAGGGCCCGGCGCGCCAGCTCGCTCACCTCGCGATTGGCAAAGCCGAACTGCCAGGCCCAGCCCAGCGCCAGCGCCGCCCGCGCCATGGCCCGCGCGTCGCCCTGGCGCTCCGCCAGGGCAGCCGCCGAGCGACAGGCAGCGCGCCCCGCGTCGAGCTCCCCCGCCAGCAGGCGCGCGCGGCCGAGCGCGATCAAGAGCTCCGTGCGTGGACAGGGCGCGAGCTCCAGCTCTGCCTCCGCGCGGGCGCGTTCCAGCAGCGCCGCCGCGTCGTCGTAGGCTGCGCGAGCGATGGCCACGTCCGCAGCGCGGATGGCGGCGCGGCACGCCTCATCGCGCGCGCCCGAGCCCGCAGCCAGCAAGTGATGCGCGATCTCAGAGGCGCCGTCACCCGCCACCAGCCGCTGCTCGAGCTCTCGCGCGGCGCGCAGGTGCAGCTCGCGCCGCTGCTCGGGCGGCAGCTCGTGATACAGCGCGTCGCGCACCAGCCCGTGCTCGAAGCGCACCAGGCCCGCCGCCCCCGGCCGCAGCAGGCCCAGCGCTTCTGCCGGAGCCAGTCGATCCAGCAGCTCCGCGCCACCCGGCAAGCCCAGCACGCCGGCGGCGATGGCCAGCGGTGCCTCCACCCCCAGCACCGCACACACCCCGAGCGCCTGGCGAGTGAGCGGCGGCAACACCTCCACCCGGCGGCGCACCGCCTCGCGCACGCCCAGCGGCAGCGGCAGCTCCTGCTGATCCGGCGAGCGGCCCTGCAACAGCCGCCCCAGCTCGACCAGGAACAGCGCGTTGCCCCGCGTGGCCTCCAGCACGCGCGCGGCGAGCGGCTCAGCGAGCGCGCCGGTGTGCCGCTCCAGCAGCGCACGGGCAGCCCCCTCCTCCAGCGGCAACACCGGCAACACGCGCGCGGCGCGCTGCAGCGCCAGCAGCCGCGGGCGCACCTCGCTCGGCTGATCCAGCTCGCGATCGCGCACGGTGCCCACGAACAGCGAGCGCAGGCTCTTGCTGTCGGCGGCCAGCGCCTCCAATAGCTCCAGCGAGGCCAGATCCGCCGCGTGCAGATCGTCGAGCAAGAGCACGAGCGGGCTGTGCTCGCTCGCGCGCCGCAGCAGCACGCCGAGCGCGCGCGCCACGGCGAAGCACGCGCTGCCGGCGTCCACGGCGCTGGCCGGCCCAAGCTCGGGCGCGAGCGCGCGCGCCTCCGGCAGCACGTCGAACAGCGCCGGCCCCGCCGCGCGCACCCAGCGCTCCGCCTCCGGCAGCTCCAGCAGCGGCGCCAGCGCACGCGCCAGCGGCCAATACGCGGGCCCGCCCCCGGCTTCCCAGCAGCGCCCCCAGTACGCCAGCGCTCCCCGCTCGCGCGCCAGCTGCTCCGCCGCCCGCGCCAGCGCGCTCTTGCCGGCACCGGGCTCCCCGCTCAGCAACAGCACATCGCCCTGCCCGCGCAGCATCGCTTCGAGCGCAGCGACGAGCTGCTCGAGCTCTCTCGTGCGCCCCACCAGCGCAGCTGCCAGCACCCCGGGCTCGGACACGGCGCGCAGGTTACGACAATCCAGCTAGGTGCGCGGTTCGCCACAAATTCACCCGGGTAATATTGACAACCCAATTTACCCGGGTAATATGAACCAGATGTTATCTACTGCTCTGCCTTGCTCCTGCGTCCGCTCCGCGCTCCTCTTTTTCACCGGCGAAAAATCATGGTGAGCGAGTCGGTGTTTGTGGCCTTTGCCGGCCTCCGCCGGGTGGCCTCCGGGCCGCTTCGGGACGTGTTGCCCGTGCTCAAGCAGCGCTTCGAGCGGGACAGCTCCGAGCTGGTGCTGGTGTTCGACGTGGAGACGGGCAAGCAGGTCGACTTTGATCTGCGAGGCTCCCTGGCAGAGGTGCTGGAGCGCACGCTCCCTGCGCCTCGCGGACCCGGGCGGCCCAGGCTCGGGGTCACCAGCCGCGAGATCTCGCTGCTGCCGCGCCAGTGGCAGTGGCTGGAGCAACAACCGAGCGGCATCTCGGCCGCGCTGCGGAGGCTGGTGGAGCACGCCAGCAAGACGCAGCCCGGCAGCGAGCGCGCCAAGAACCAGCGGGGCGCGCTGAGCCAGATCCTCTCCGCGCTGGCCGGTAACCTGCCGGGCTACGAGGAGGCGTGCCGCGCGCTCTTCGCCGGGGAGGATCAGCGCTTCGCGCTCGCCATCGCCAGCTGGCCTGAGGACATCCGCCTGTATGCGCTGCAGCACGCGAGCGAGGCCAGCCGCGTGGCGGCAGAGCCCGCGCCGGACGCAGGCAGCCTGATGCTGCGAGACCTGTACCAGCAGGTCTGGAGCTTCGGCGATTACGCAGCGGTGGAGCGCCTGGTGGCGCCGCAGTACACCATCCACTCCGACCCGGGTGATCCCTGGGAGGGCCGTACCCTGGATCGCGCCGGCTACACGGAGCGGGTGCGCTACTCGCGAGCGGCTTTCCCGGATCTGGTCTTCCACCTCGAACAGACCATCAGCGCAGCTGACCGCATCGCCGTGCGCTGGTCCGCGGACGGCACCCACGAGGGCCCGCTGCGCGACTTGCCGGCCACGGGCCGCCGGCTGCGCTTTGCGGGACAGACGATGTACGAGCTGAAACACGGGCAAGTAGCCGGCCACTGGCAGGTCGTGGACCGCCTCGGGTTTCTGGAGCAGCTGGGCCCGCGCTCGCCGATGCGCTAGACCTGCGGCATGAGCACGAGACAAGAGCCCCCGGGCGCGGCGCAGGGCAGCGCCGCGCCGATGTTCCAGAAGGTCGCGTTCACGATGCTGTCAGTGACGGAGCCGCTGCGGGCACGCGCCTTCTATGAAGACGTGCTCGGCCTGACCCGCGGCCTCGCCTCGCCGGATGGCACCTGGACCGAATACGATCTGCCCGGCGGCGGTTGCCTGGCGTTATTCCGCCATCCGGATCCCAAGCAGGCGCGCGCGCCCGGCGGCGGCGCCAGCGTGGCGCTGGAGGTGGCGGACCTCGACGTGCTCAACGAGCGGCTGAAGCAAGCCGGCGTGGTCTACCAGGGGGATGTGGTGCGCGGCCCGCACTGCCGCATGTCGAACATTCTCGACAGCGAGGGTAACTCGCTCATCTTGCACCAGCTCGATCGGCGTTGAGCCCGCGCGCAGACGTGGAGGGCTCCCCCAGCGAGCTCGGGGTGCTGCGCCCCGGGGTGGTGATCGCTGCCAAATACCAGCTGCTGGCTGCGCTGGCGGAGGGCGGCATGGGCGTGGTGTGGCGCGCCCAGGATCTGCAGCTGTCAGCGCCGGTGGCGGTCAAGCTGCTGCAGCCTCGACACCGCCACGATTCGGCGCTGCGCGCACGCTTTCAGGCGGAGGCCGCCATCGGCGCACAGCTGCGCAGCCCGCACGTGGTGCAGATCTTCGAGACGGGGGTGGACCACACGACGGGGCTGCCGTTCATTGCCATGGAGCTCCTGGAGGGCGAGAGCTTGCAGCAGCGGCTGGAGCGCCGCGGGCCACTCGCGCCGCGGGAGCTGCTGCGAGTCGTGTCCCAGGTGGCCCGGGCGCTGGCACGCGCGCACGCGCTCGGCGTCATCCATCGCGATCTCAAGCCCGCCAACATCTTCCTGGTGCGCGACGGCGAGACGCAGCTGGCCAAGGTGCTGGACTTCGGGATCGCCAAGCGCGTCGCGGATGCCTCCGGGCACCTGCGCACGTTGACCGGCGATCTGCTGGGCACCCCGACGTACATGAGCCCGGAGCAGCTCCTGGGCTCGCGCGATGTGGATCAGCGCAGCGATCTGTGGAGCCTCGGGGTCATCGCCGCGGAGTGCCTGACGGGCAAGCTGCCCTTCGAGGCGGAGCACCTGGCGGGGCTGGCGCTGGCCATCTGCCAGGGCCGCTCCTTGCTGCCCTCCACTCTCGGAGCGGTCCCGCCCGGGTTTGATGCGTGGTTCCAGAGGGCGACGGCGCAGAGCGCCGAGCTGCGCTTTGAGTCGGCGCTGGAGCTCGCGGAGGCGCTCCGTGAGGTTTGTGGGGGGGAGCGGACGATGAGCGCACCGGCGCCGGAGCCGCCGTCGATGGACGACGCGGCGGGGCGGCCCATGGACGAGGTGACGGGGCCGCCCGTTGAAAAGGCAGCAAAGCAACCCGCTCCCAGCGTGAACGCGGCTCGCACGGTGCAACTCGCGCGCCCCGAGCAGCTGCGCCGGCGCCGCACGCGCCAAGCCCTGCTGTGGACCGCGCTGGGTGGGGGCGCGTTTCTGATCTTCGCGGCGCTGAAGGTGCGGCTGCCGGAGCCTGCGCCGCCCTCCTCCGCGGTCCTTCGTAGCGTTCCGCAGCGAGCTGAACCCCCGCCGCAGGTGGGCGCTCCGGTCACTCCGGCAGAGCCAGCGGCGTCCGCTCCGGCAGAGCCAGCCGTGTCCGCTCCGGCAGAGCCAGCCGTGTCCGCTCCGGGCGTGCCTGCGGCGGGCTCTGCGCCGATACCAGCGACTGCGTCGGAGCCTCCCGCGAACGAAGCCCGGGGCGTGGAGGCTTCCGGCTCGGCGGCGCTGGCGGCACCGCTTGCGCCCCAGCGACCGCGCCCTGCGCCTGCGCATGCCGAGCCTGCCGTACGCTCGGAGCCGGAGCCGGCGCGCAGCAGCTTGCCCGCAGCCGCGCCGGCGACTCGTCCGCCGCCCCCACCCGATCCCGATAACCTCGGCTTCTGACCTTTCAGAAGGCGCCGGAGAGCTGCAGCTGCGCGCCGTCCGCGCGCGGTGCCAGCCCCGCGCGCAGCGAAGGCTGGCGTGCAGCATTGCCCTGCGCAGACGGGGCCGCGAACAGCAGCTCCCAGCCGCCGTACGCCGCCGCCACCAGTGCTGCCGTGAAGCTCACCGTGGCCACGTTGCCCAGGGTGCGCGAGCGGTCCGCCTCATCCCGCAGGCTCGCGTCGCACACGTTGCCGGGGCAGTCCGGCTTGGCACTGAAGGCCATCCATCCCGTCACGGTACCGAGCACGGTGGCAGCACCTGCGACTGTCAGCGCAACCTGGCCGCGAGCACGAGCGCCGCTTCCCGGGTCCGCAACCGCGTGTTCGTCCATGAGGGTGCTGACCCCCGCTCCCGCGCTCGGCAGCTCCCGCGCGGGTAGCTGCTCCATCACCAGCTCGACGGCGAGCACCCGCTGCTCCTGCTCCGCCAGGGTCACCGAGCGCAGCTCCGCGCGGTAGCCCGGCGCCTGCACCCGCAGCTCGTGACTGCCGGGATTGAGCCGGAACGACATGGCGCCGCGCGCATACGGCATCGGCTCGCCATCGATGGTCAGCTGCGCGTCCGCCGGCTCCGGGACGAGCTGCAGCTGGAGCGCCGGGATGCGCGGGGTCAAACCGCGCAGTAGCTCTCGCGCCGCCTCCCTCGCCTGCTCGAAGACCAGCGGCTCGCCCTCCGCCCTCGGCAAGTTGATCACCTCGACCGCCGTGGCGTTGGCCTCCACCCACTGACCGAGCGCCTGCTGCGCGCGCGCCACCTCGATGCCCACGGTGGGCGCTTTCACCAGCTGATACGCCGCGACGA
>JAICQL010000056.1 GCA_025937895.1 Polyangiaceae bacterium
GAAGCGCTGCACGCGCCGCCTGACGCTGGCATGCGGCGCAGCCCGCGAGCACAGCTGCGGCGCAGCTCAGGGAGCACAGCTGCGGCGCAGCTCAGGGCTCGGCGCCAGCGCCGGGCAGGGCCCGGCGCGGACGAGGAGCACGGCTTCACGCCTGCGGGAAGTCGTCGTTACCGGCGATCTCGCCTTCGTCTTCGTCCCACCAGACCGAGAAGGGATCGGCGAACGAGCCCCAGCCGATCTGGCCCAGGCGCATCTCCACGTCATCGAGCAGGCACTGGTTCAGCCGCTGCTCGATGTAGTCGCAATCCATGCCTTGGCCGATGAACGCCAGCTCCTGCCGGCGGTCGCCGTACGGCTCCTCCTGCAGGCGATTGATCTCTTCCTGCGCCACGGGCTCTCGAGGCCACTCTTCACGCGGCAAGCTCGCCCACCAGCGCCCGGCCAGATCATCGCGGAAGGCGTGCCCCGCCTGGGACCAGACGCCCGCGTGATTGTGGCGCGAGGCCAGCCAGAAGAAGCCCTTTGCCCGGATCACCCCCGGCATGCGCTCCTGCAGCGCATCCCACAGCCGACCGGGATGAAAGGGACGCCGCGCGCGATAGACGAAGCTCTCCAGCGCGAACTCGTCGGCGGGTGGAGTGTGCTTGCCGATGAGGGCGCGCTGCCAGCCCGAGGCCTGGCTCGCCTGCTCGAACTCGAACGAGTGAGTGTCTAGCAGCAGATCCATCGGCACCACGCCGTGGCTGGCGCGCACCAGCCGGGCCTTCGGGTTCAGCTGGTGCAGAATCGCCTCCAGCCGGCGGACGTCCTGCTCGGCGACCAGATCTACCTTGTTGATGACGATGACGTTGGCAAACTCGACCTGCTCGGCGAGCACGTCCGAGACGGAGCGATCATCTTCCGGGTCGAGCGAAATGCGCCGCTCGCCGAGCGTGTCGCACTTCTCGTAGTCGAGAGGAAAGTTGAGCGCGTCGACGACCGTGATCGTCGCGTCTACCCGCACCGTCTCTTCGAACTGGCCGCTCAGCTCTTCATCACTCAAGAAGCCCGCCACGACGGGCAGGGGCTCGGAGATGCCGCTCGCCTCGACCAGCACGTAGTCGAAGCGATTGCTCTCCACCATGCGGTTGATCTGCGCACGCAAGTCACCGCGCAGGCTGCAGCAAATGCAGCCGTTGCGGAGCTGAACGATGTTCTCGTAATGACGCAGGCGAGCGCCGCCCAGGGGGCGCCCGTCTGCGCTGTAGTCATCCAAATCGTTTACGATGACCGCGATGCGGCGGCCCCGGGAGCTGTTCAGGATTCGCTCGACCAGAGTGGATTTACCCGCACCTACAAACCCGGAAATGAAGGCCAGCGGAAGCCGCCGTCCGGTTCCGACATTGCTGGTCACGATTTGCCGCGACTACTTCTTGCCGTAACGAGCCTTGAAGCGTTCGATGCGACCAGCGGTGTCCACCAGGCGCTGCTTGCCAGTGTAGAAGGGGTGAGAATGCCCGCTGATGTCTACGTGCACGACGAAGTGATCGACGCCGTTGATCTTCTTCGTCTCCGAGGACGTCATCGTGGACTGGGTCACGATCTCGTGCCGGCCATCGACGAACACGACGGGATTCAACTTGGGATGAATGTCAGCCTTCATATTTGCTTCTTCTAACCTGGCGAGCCCGCTCCGCGAGCGCGAATGCCTGGGCGGCTTCGGGCGGCCAGATCCTCAGTGTCTGGATGATGTTGTCAATCTGCTTTTGAGCCGTATTGCATCGCCAGCGCGCCACCACAGGGCAACTGACCGACCTGCAGCGCCCCTTCGGGGTGCAGGGCTGGATGCGTGACTCGAGGTATGCGGGACCCAGAGGGCTCGCAGAGCACCCCCATACTCCGGATCAAACCTTGATGTTTGCACTTTCGGCCACTAGCCTGCCGCGCTCTCGTAACGAACGGGGGGCGCGAGCGGATTGCTGCGGCCCTCTGGCCAGGCCCTGAATGGAAGCAGCACATCTTCAGCCAATCGTGACCGATCGCCCTGACCAGCGAGCAGCGCTGGCGGCCCTGGACCGGGCGCTGGCCGCAGCGCGGACGGGGGTAGCGCTGGCAGAGCCGGGGCGCGCCGTGGAGCCGGAGGCGTATCGCGCTCTGCCCGTCGCCGAGCTGCGCGCGCGGATGGATGCGCTGCTGCTCTCGCGTCACGCCGACCTGGGCCTGGAAGCTCTGCTGCAGCTGGGTGCCATCGCGGCGCTGTTCCCGGAGCTCTCGCGGATCGTCGGTTTTGGCGATGGTGAGACGCACAAGGACGTCTGGCTGCACACGAAGCAGGTGGTGATTCAGTGCTTGCCGCGACTGGCGGTGCGCTGGGCGGCGCTGCTACATGACATCGGCAAGCCACGAACGCGCTCGGTTGCGCCGGACGGCACCGTGCATTTCTTCCACCACGCCGAGGAGGGCGCGCGCATGTGCGAGCGGCTCGATCGCCGGCTGGGGCTGTTTGCGAAAGATCCCGAGCTGGGCGCGGAGATCCGCTTCCTCGTCCTGCACCACCAGCGTGCTCACCAGTACGAGGAGCAGTGGACCGATAGCGCCGTGCGGCGCTTCGCCCGCGAGGTCGGCGGCGCGCTGGATGACCTGATGGCGCTGTCGCGAGCCGACATGACGACCAAGCGGCGCGAGAAGCGCCGGCGCTTTCTGTTTCAGCTCAAGGATCTGCAAGAGCGCATCGCGCGCCTGGCAGAGGAAGATGCGAAGGAGCCGTCGCTCCCCAAGGGCCTGGGCGATGAGCTGATGAAAGCCTTCGGCTTGCCTCCCAGCCGCCGGGTGGGAGAGCTGCGCCGCGCGCTGGAGCTGGCCGTGGAGGCTGGTGAGGTGGCGCCGGGTCAGGACGCGTCCGTGTACATCGAGTTCGCGCGCAGCCAGCCCGATCGTTTCGGCCTGGCTTGATCGCCGCCGGGCCCTGCTAGGGGAACGGCGCGCCCGAGCGCGGCGCGCCGTGAGCCACCTGCGGCATCGACCGAGCGCGCCCTGGCTCGAGCAGGGCCTGCCACGACGGCACGGCCCTGCCCCTGAGCTCTCAGCTGTCTGCGCCGTACTGAGCGCCGGCGCTCTCGACGCACACGCAGACCAGCTGCCGATCTCCGCGTGCGTTGTCGATGCGCCCCACCGGCGGCCAGTATTTGTGCTCGCGCGTCCACGGGGCGGGGTAGGCCGCCTGCTGGCGCGAGTAAGCGTGCGGCCACTGATCCGCGCTCACGCTCAGCGCCGTGTGCGGAGCATGCCGCAGCGGGTTGTCCTCCGGATCGCTGCGCCCCTCCTCGATGGCGCGGAGCTCTTCACGGATGGCGATCATGGCGTCGCAGAACCGGTCGAGCTCGGCGCGCGGCTCGCTCTCCGTCGGCTCGATCATCAGCGTGCCGGCGACCGGGAATGACATCGTGGGGGAGTGGAACCCGTAGTCCATCAGCCGCTTGGCAATGTCTTCCACCTCGATGCCCGTGCGCTTCTTCAGCGGGCGGAGATCGAGGATGAACTCGTGCGCCACGCCGCCCCGCTCACCCGTGAACAAGATCGGGTAGTGCGGAGCGAGCCGCTGCGCCATGTAGTTGGCATTCAAGATTGCCACCTGCGTGGCCCGCTTCAGCCCCTCGCTGCCCATCATGCGGATGTATGCCCAGGGGATGGGCAGGATACTGGGGCTGCCGTACGGCGCTGCCGAGACCGCGCCGATTGCGCGCGGCGGGCCGTCCACGAACGGGTGGCCCGGCAGGAACGGCGCGAGCTTCTGCTTGACGGCGATCGGGCCCATGCCCGGGCCACCGCCCCCATGTGGAATGCAGAAGGTCTTGTGCAGATTGAGGTGGCAGACGTCGGCGCCATAGTCGCCGGGGCGGCAGATGCCGACCTGGGCGTTCATGTTGGCGCCGTCGAGGTACACCAGCCCGCCGTGGCGGTGCACGAGCTCACAGACCTCGCGCACCCGCTCCTCGAACACCCCGTGGGTGGAGGGGTAGGTCAGCATCAAGGCCGCCAGCTCGGCGGCGTGCTTCTCCGCCTTGCGCGCCAGGTCGTCCACGTCCACGTTACCGCGGCTGTCGCACTCGACCGTGACCACGCGCAGGCCCGCGAGCACTGCGCTCGCCGGGTTCGTGCCATGCGCCGAGGTCGGAATCAGGCAGACCTTGCGGTGCGCGTCACCGCGGCTGTGGTGATAGCCCCGGATGGCGAGCAAGCCAGCGTACTCTCCCTGGGCGCCGGCGTTGGGCTGTAGCGACACCGCGTCCATGCCGGTGATCTCCGCCAGCCAGCGCTCGAGATCTGCGAACAGCTGAAGATAGCCCGCCGCCTGGGCGCGCGGCGCGCACGGGTGCAGCTTGCCGAAGGCCGCCCAGGTGATGGGCATGAGCTCGGCGGTTGCGTTCAGCTTCATGGTGCAGGAGCCGAGCGGGATCATCGAGGTGGTGAGCGACAGATCTCTGCTCTCCAGCCGCCGCATGTAGCGCAGCAGCTCGTGCTCGGAGCGATGCTCGTGAAACACCGAGTGCTGCAGGTAGGGGCTCTTGCGCGCCAGCTCTGCCGGATAGCTGGTCTCGAGGCGGCTCTCCAGCTGCTCCAGCTCAGCCGCCGGGCAGGCGCGGCCGGTGAGCACCTCGACCAGCGCTGCCAGCTCGCCGCGCGTGGTCGTCTCGTCCAGTGAGACACCGACTCGCCGGGCGTCATCCTCGCGCAGGTTGATGCGAGCCGCCCGCGAGCGCTCGAGCACGGCCTCTCGCGCGGCGCGGGGCAGCTCGATCGAGAGCGTGTCGAAGAACGGCGCAGCCCCCAGCTCGAGGCCGCGGGCGCGCAGCGCCGCCGCCAGCAGGCAGGTGTTGCGGTGCACGCGCAGCGCAATGCTCCGCAGCCCCTCCGGGCCGTGGTAGACGGCATACATGCTGGCCACGATGGCCAGCAGCACCTGCGCCGTGCAGATGTTGCTGGTGGCACGGTCGCGCCGGATGTGCTGCTCGCGCGTCTGCAGCGCCAGGCGGTATGCCAGCTTGCCGTGGGCATCGACGGAGGAGCCCACGATCCGGCCTGGCAGGAGCCGCTTGAGCGCATCCGTGGTGGATAGAAACGCCGCGTGCGGACCGCCGTAGCCCAGGGGCACGCCGAAGCGCTGCGATGAGCCGAAGGCGATGTCTGCGCCCAGCTCGCCCGGCGGGGTCAAGAGCGTGAGCGCCAGCAGATCCGTGGCCACCACCAAGCGCACGTCGGCGGCGCGCGCGCGCGCGCTGAGCTCGCGGAAGTCACGCACCGTGCCGCTCGAGTCCGGGGAAGAGACCAGCACGCCGAACAGCTGGGGATCATCGAGTGCCACGTTCTCGGCGCGCCCCACGACAATCTCGAGCCCCAGGGGCTCGGCGCGGGTGCGCAGCACGGCCAGCGTCTGCGGATGGCAGTCCCCATCCACGAAGAAGCGCTGCTTCTTCTGGCGGGCGGCGGCATTCTGGCTGGGAGCATGGTGGCTGGGAGCATGGTGGCACATGATCATCGCCTCGGCCGCCGCGGTGGCCTCGTCCAGCAGCGAGGCGTTGGCAAACGGCAAGCCCGTCAGGTCTGCCACCAGGGTCTGGAAGTTGGTCAGCGCCTCCAGGCGGCCCTGCGCGATCTCGGCCTGGTAGGGCGTGTACTGTGTGTACCAGCCCGGGTTCTCCAGGATGTTGCGCTGGATCACGGGGGGGGTGATGCAGTCGTAGTAGCCGAGCCCGATGAACGAGCGATGCAGCGAGTTCTTCTGGGCGAGGGCGGCGAGCTCGGTGAGTTGCTCGGCCTCGCTCACGGGGCGGGGGAGATCGAGCGGGGCGGCGCTGCGAATGCTCCTGGGCACGCAGCGATCGATCAGCTCATCCAGCGAGCTCAGCCCCAGTGCAGCCAGCATTTCCTGGATCTGCGCCGGGGAAGGGCCGATGTGTCGGCGTGCAAAAGTGTCGGATTCGGGAGTCAGCGTAAAATCATCGGCCACGGAGTGCTCCGCTAGCACCCCCGACAGCGCGAGGAAAGGGCTTCGCTGCTCTGCCGGCTCACCTCGAGCGCACGCTGAGGGCGCAGATTGTGGGATACCCTCCGCGCGAGAGCGAGCTGGCAGCAGGCGCACGCCGGCAAGGCCGGCCGAGGCCGGGGCTCAGAACGCCTTGCGCGAATCGAGCAGCAGGGTCACCGGCCCGTCATTGAGCGACTCGACGGCCATGTCGGCCCCGAAGCGACCGGTCTGCACCTCGACGGCTCGTGAGCGGAGCTGGGCACACACCCGCTCGAACAGGCTCTCGGCCTGAACGGGCGCCATCGCCTCGGAGAAGCTGGGGCGGTTGCCGCGCCGCAGGTCCCCAAAGAGGGTGAACTGCGAGATCAAGAGGGCAGCGCCCTGACCATCGAGCAAGCTGCGGTTCATCTTGCCGGCCTCGTCCTTGAAACAGCGGCAGCTGCACAGCTTGTCGGCAAGCCACAGCGCGTCTTGCTCCGTGTCGCCCTGGCCAACCCCGATCAGCGCGCAAATCCCGCCCTCGATGGCGCCCACCACCTCGCCGGCGACGCTCACCCGGGCCCAGCGCACGCGTGTCAACACCGCTCTCATCGTTGCTCCTCCTGCGCCAGCCCGTGCCTTAGCTGCCCGGAGCGTAGAGCATCGCGAACACGATGACGCCGCTCACTGATACGAACAGCCAGAGCGGCAACGTGTAGCGCGCGATCCTCCGGTGAGCGACGATGTTGCCGGTCCAGGCGCGGTACACGGTGAACAGCGCCAGGGGTACGATCAGGGCGGCCAGCAGCACGTGTGGCAGCAGGATCGAGTAGTACAGCGGGCGCAGCCAGCCCTCACCGCGATACGGCACCGAGCCCACCTGCGCGTGGTGCATCAGGTACGTGACCAGGAAGGCCGAAGAGAGGCCGAACGCGGTCAGCATGCAGAAGCGATGCTGGGCGATCTTGCGTTTCTGGATGAACACATAGCCCAGGGCCAGGAACACGCCTGCGCCGGCATTCAAGGCGACGTTGATGCGGGCCAGCACGCTGGGCCCGGTGCTGGAGGCGGCCGTGCTCGGCTGCACGCGCATCACCAGCAGCACGGCCACGAAAACGAAGGCGCTGAGCAGCGCGATGGCCACGCGAACCCGAGTGCCTTCGGCGGCCGGGGAGGAGGAGCTCACGGGCGCAAGCTAGTCGCTCGCGCGGGGCCGCGCGAAGGGAATTTGTGCCGCTCGCTGAGTCTGGCCTACGCCCGAGCGCCTGCCGGCGCTGGCGGTGCTGGCCACCAGGACCGCTAGGACTCGGGCCAGTTTGCCGGCGGCAGCGGATAGCTCGGTCGTCCGAGCAGATAACCTTGTGCGTAGTGGCAGCCAGAATCCACCACGGCGCTCAGCTCGTCATAGGTCTCGATGCCCTCCGCGACGACCTCCGCGCCCAGCTCGACGCACAGTCGAACCACGTGGCGCACGAGGATCTGCTGGCGGGGGTTCTGATCCAGGCCGGTGATGAGCGCGCGGTCCAGCTTGACGATGCGCGGCTCCAGATCAAGCACGCGCTTCAGGTTGGAGTGCCCCGCTCCCAGGTCATCCACGGCCAGGAATATGCCCGCCCGCGATTGAATCTCCTTCAGCACGCTGACGCAGAGGTCATAGTGCGTGAAGGCGGCAGACTCGGTGATCTCCACGTACACGTCGTGATCGTGGAAGAAGACGGGGTCATCGGGCCGCACCAGCCAGCGCGCGGAGAGCTCGTCGGGGTGCACGTTCACGAACAGCGGAACCCCGGGCGCACGCTGCACCGCCGCGGCGCGCACGATGCGCCCCAGCCGGCCGCAGCACGACTCCTCGGAGGCGCGGCGGAACAGCGTCTCGGGATTGGCCAGGCTCGGCCAGCGGCAGCGGGTGAGCGCCTCGTAAGCGAAGACGCGCCGGGTGGTGATGGCGACGATCGGCTGAAAGACGATGTCGAGGTCCTTCTCGCTGATGCCGCCTGCGTTTGGCGGAGGGTCGCTGCGCAGGGCCTGGAACGGCTCCTCATCCTCGAGCTCCAGCTCGTGCTCCGAGGCGGGCAGCTGTGAGGTGCGCACGCCGCTCTCGTACGGGATGTCGATGTCATCGACGAGGTCGAACTCCAGCTCGGGAGAGTCGGTCTCGTGCCGAGCGGGAGGAGCGTGCGTGTGCATTTCCAACTGAGTCTCTGCGGCCGCGGCTGCTAGCCGTTTGCCCGACCCGCGAAACGAGCCGCCGTCTAATCTTGACATACGGCGCTCACTTGGCCCCTCGGTCCAGCCCATCGTCGGCGTTGCTCCGTGCCACCACGCCGTGTGCCCGATGTCCGTGCAGGTGCGCACACCGCGCCGTTGCTCCGGAACGCGGCAGCCGTCCGCTGGAAAGGCGGCTGAGGCTGCGCGCAACCGGCAGGGTGGGACGGCGGAGGCATCTCGAGATCCAGCTTCTCTGAACGACGCGGCGTTCAAAAACTGATGCCGCCGTGCCTAACCCCGCGAGGGCCTGGCAGCGCCGCTTCGGAACACCTGCTGCGACGCGCGGCCCGCGAGGGGATGGGGCAACCCTTCAGGGCTCGAAGTCTCGCGTGTTCTCGGCGGGCGCGCTCGGCCTGGGGGCGCCGGGGCGTGCGGGGGCGCCCTCCCTCGCTGCCGGCGGTCGCGCCGCGGGCTCGCGCGGCCCAGATTCTCGCGAACCAGCCTCTCGCAGCGGGCGACGGCGCGCGCTGGCGCTCACGGTATTGGCGGCCTCATCCAGGATCGAGATCAGCGTGTCGGCGGAGTTAGCCACCGTGCGCGCGCGCTCCTGCAGCTCCGTCAGCTGAGCTTCGGCGTCGTCCAGCTCACGCCGCACGCGCCCCCGCTGAGAGCTGTCCGGGAAGGCAGCATCCAGCTGCCCGCGCAGGGTGGCGGCGCTCTCGCGCAGCGGCTGAATCCGGCGCTGCAGGCCGCTCATCTCAGCATAGCTGAGCGCGGCCGAGAGCGCGGCCTGGGCGATCACCTCGAGCACGCGCAGCTCGCGCGCCTCGGGCTCACGCCCCGGCGTGCGCAGGGTGGCGGTGGGCGTGACCGGCGGACGTGACGGGATGGCGCCCGCGCGCTGCTCGGGAGCCTCCGCGTCGGCGGTGCTCTCATCCATCGCGTCTGCCTCGATGCCGGTGAACTCGAGCTCCAGGGTGAGGCCGTCTCGAGCGAGATGTGCGGTGCGCTCGCGCAGCCGCGCACCCAGCACGTCGCTGGCCGCGTCTTCGGCCAACCCCACGCGCCGCGCCAGCGCCGCACGCGCCTCAGGCAGCTCGCGCTGGGCCGTCTCCACGGCGCGCCAGGCCTCGTACACCTCGGCGAAGAAGCGATCGACCTCGGCGTTGCCCGTGACCACGCGCTGGGCGCTGGCAGCGGCCGGCGGGCGCTGCGGCGGATGGCACGCGAGCGAGGGCGCAGCCAGCACCAGCGCGGCCGCGAGCAGGCCTGGCGCGCGGGCGGCGCGAGCGGAGCGCCAGAGGCGAAGCGAGAGCGAAGACATTGCAGTCATGGGCAGCCGCGCTCGCCAGCCGCGGCGAGCGCTATGACAGTGACATGAACGACCCCAGCTGCATAGAGCGCTTGGCAGCAGGCCTGTACCGTGGCCCCGGTGGTGAGCACGTCATCGAGCAACACGATATTACGTCCACGCGCTGCCGGATGCGCCCAGAACGCTCCCTGCACGTTGCTGCGCCGCTCGCGAGCGGGCAGGCGGCTCTGCTGCGGTGTTGCACGAGTGCGCACCAGCAGGGTGGGGGCGAAGCGCGCGCCCACCCTCCGGCACAGCTCGCGCGCAAGCAACCCCGCAGGGTTGAAGCCGCGCTCCACCAGGCGCGTGTAGTGCAGCGGCACGGGCACCACGCTCAGCGCGGCGGGGTCGCCGGTGCAAGGCCAGGGCAGACGGCGTGCGAGCGGTCGCGCCAGATCGGCTCTGCGGCTGAACTTCAGCCTGCGGATCGCCGTGGAGAGTGGCGGAGCGTAACCGCCCGCCGCGTAGCCATGCGTGCTCGGCGGCGCTGGCGGCAGCGCGCCACACTCCGAGCAGAAGAGCTGGTCCCGCGCGATCGGCGCGTCGCACGCCGCGCAACACTCGGGTGCGAGCAGCTCGAGCAAGGCCCGGCTGATTTGGATCCAGGCACTGCGCGCCGAGCGCCGATGTTGCATGCAGGCTCCGCTCCGTTCGCGCCGCTGCTGGCGGTCGCGAGCGAGGGTCGAGCGCTCACGAGCTGCAGTTGCGAGCGATCGCGCTGCCCGCTCTGCGCGACGACCCGCGCTGGCGCGCGACGGGACGCGCCCCGACCGAGCCAGCTACACCTCTCGCTCACGCGATCCCTTGGATCGCAGAGGACGATCGGCACGCGCGGTGAGCAAGCGCCGCGAGCGGGCTGCATAGATACAGCAAGGTCAGAAGATTGCTGGGGCCGATGGGCTCCTGCGCGTCAAGTTGGGGCGGCTCCCGCGCTCGGCGTGAAGACACGCTGAAGCAGCGCGTCGCGGAGCTTCATCGAGCGTCGGCCTTCGCTAGGCGCCGCTCGGCATAGCTGCTAAGGTCAGCCCGGTTTCCCCTCAGCGAGTTCACCATGCAGTACCGTCTCGGTTTCTCCAGTTTCAACGTAGGGCTGGGTGCAGCGCTGGCAGGCTTGGTCGTCAGCCTCTCCAGCAGCACCGCCGCCGCACAAAACTTCCCGTTTCCGAGCGCGAAGCCGGTGATGGGCTTGACCACCAGCGTGCTCACCACGCATGAGCTGCGGGCTCAGTACAACGAGTGGAAGACCCGCTTCATCGAGCGCTGCAACCAGGGTGATGCGCGCATGCGCTACCCGGAGAGTGGCAATGACACGCGCTCCGAGGGCGTCGGCTACGGCATGGTGATCGCCGCGTACTTCGGCGATCAGGAGACGTTCGATGGGCTCTGGGGCTACTACCAGCGCGCCTCGCAGAACGGGCTGATGAACTGGCGGCGTGACGGCTGCAACGCCGGCGGTGGCGGCGGTGACACCGGCAGCGCAGCGGACGCGGACATCGACGCGGCGTTCGGCTTGATCGTGGCCAGCCGTCAGTGGGGTGGTACCTACGCGGCGGACGCCTCGACCCTGGTGGGGCGCATCCGCGGCGCGCTGTTCCAGCAAGGCTGCCAGGGCCTGCTGCTCGCGGGCTCCACGTTTGCGGCCTGCGGCTGTATCAATCCCTCGTACATCCCGACCGGCTACTATCCGGCGTTCGGCACCGCAGACGCGGGGCAGGGCGCGTTCTGGACGACGGCGCGCAACAACTCGTATACGTTCCTCGCGGCGGCTGCGAACGACGCGACCGGGCTCGTGCCGGCGTGGTCCAACTCCAACGTCAACGCCGCCCTCGCCTGTCCAGGGCAGCCGCAGGTGTCCGGTGGCGGCAACACCAATGAGTTCCAGGCGGACGCGGCGCGTACGCCCTGGCGCGTGGCGGTGGACTACCAGTGGAGCGCGGACCCGCGCGCGCGCACGTTCCTGCAGGACATCGGCGAGTTCGCCAGCTCGCAGCGCATCGTGCAGATCGTCACGCGCTATGCGCTGACCGGTCAGGCGCTGGAGGGCAATGGCGACGCGACCGGCTTCCGCAGCACGTACACGGTGGGCGGCTTCGCCTCCGCGATGACAGCAGCCACGCAGGAGCAGCTGGATGCCTTCACGGGCGCCTGGCAGAGCATGTACCTCGCTGGCGACAGCATCGGGCCGAACAACACTGTCAGCCCGCGCGCGTTCAACTCCAGCCTGGCGCTGCTCTACGGCCTCACCGTGACCGGTCTGATGTGGGATCCGGCTGGCGCGAACCCGACGCCGGTGACGGAGGTGCCGCTCAACGACCAGCCCGGCAATCAGCTGGAGAATGGCGACTTTGATCAGGGCTTCCTCGGCTGGTCCTTCGCCAACCTGGACGACCCGGGCACCCCCGGCGCACGCGCCGAGGGCTACGCCATGCACAAAGCGCAGGAGCTCGAGATTCGTATCGAGCGCGCCGCGGCCAACCCGGATGATGCGTTCGAGGTGCGCCTGTCCCAGCCGGTCTCGGTGCAGACCGGGCAGAACTACCTGATCAGCTTCCGGGCGCGCGCGGCCGCGCCGCGGCCGGTGTCGGTCTCGGTGGCGCTGCCGGATGCGCCGTACACCACCTTTGGCGCCCTCGGTAATCGTCGCGATGCCGAGGCCCCCGTGACCATCGGCACGGAGATGCAGACGTTCGAGTGGGTGTTCACCTCGGCGGGCACCGCTCAGAACGCCAGCTTCAACTTCGACATCGGCAACAGCGACGCCGATCTGGTGATTGACGATGTCTTCTTTGGTCCGACGGATCGTCCCGAGTCGGTGCCGGGTGAAGGAGCAGGGGAGCCGACGACCCCGCCTCCCGGTGAAACTCCGCCGGGCGGCACTCCGGGCACCACCCCGCCCACCGGTGGTGGCAATGGCGCTCCGCTGGGCGGCGGCGGCGGCATGGTGATCCCCAACCAGGGTGACCTGGGCTCGAACCCGGGCGGCGCACCCACCCCCGGCGGCCAGCCCCCGGCTGGTGGCGCTGCTAATCCGATCTCGGGCGCTTTCCCGGATCCGCCGACGGGCGTCGTGAACGGTGATGGCACCTGCACGACCGTCGCCGATTGTGCCGGCACCGCCAACGCCCAGTGCAGCACGAAGCTGTGGCTCTGCTACGACCCCAACACGGGGTACGTATGGGATGGTGGCCAGCGGCGCTGGACGGCGCCCCCGCAGCGCTTCGACGCAGATGGCGATCGCAACCTCGACGACGATTGCGGGCCGGGCAACGTGTTCTGGCCGATCGCGGGCCGTCCGAACGTGGACGGCGCTTGCTACCACCCGGGCAGCGGCTACGCCTTCAACGAGGCGACTGCCAGCTGGCAGTGCGTTGGAGCAGACTTCACGCCGAGCACCACGTGCGAGGATGAAGAGGGCGGCTGCGCCGTGGGCAACGTCGGCAGCACCCCCGGCACCGCCGGCTGGACGCTCGCCGGCTTGCTGGGAGCGATGTTGACCATCGGCGCGCGCCGGCGCTCTCGCGCTGCGCGCTGAGCGACACGGGTCACCCGGGCGCTTTGGCGGCGCCCGGGTTAGCGCCGAGCCCGGGCTGGCTCAGCAGTTAGCTCGGCAGTTAGTTCAACAATGGCGGCGGGCGCCTCTCAGAGGCGCCCGTCTTGCATTTGCCGCACACGCGGCGCGCCAGGCGCTGTGAGCGCGCGGCTCAGGACAGGCCGAGCAGCTTTGCCACCGAGAGCTCGTCGGCGGGAGTGAACGGATAGTGTTCGAACTCGTCGCTCTGCACCCAGGCAAAGTCGAAGACGTTGAGCTTGCTCGGGCGCCCCGAGGACAGCTTGCACTCGTACAGGTGCAGCTCGATGGTGTAGCGCTCGTAGGGGTGGCGGACAAAGCTCACCAACTGCCCCACCTCTACGCTCACGCCCAGGCGGTGCAACACCTCGCGCGCCAGCGCCTGCTCATCCGTCTCACCATCCTCCACCCGCCCCCCGGGAAACTCCCACAGACCTGGCAAGACGGCGGTCGGACGGCGCTGCGTGATCAAGTAGCGCCCGCGATCTTCGATCATGGCGGCGACCACGCGGATGATGGGAGGGGTCATGCGGAGCGGGGATGATAGCAGAGGGCTCGACGGTACTGCCAAACGCCGGCGTGGCCTACGTCAGGCGTCGATGCGGAACAATTGCTGACCCATCAGCAGGATGTCACCCGGAGAGACGGGGTGCTCGTCCTTCAGGCGCACGAAGCTGCCGTTGGAGCTGCCGAGATCGGTCAAGGTGATCGAGTTGTCGGTGCCCACGCCAAGCCGGCAGTGGAGCCCGGAGACGTAGCCGTCCTCCGGAAACAAGACGTCACCACGCTCTCGGCCCAGGTGCAGCCCCGTCTTCGGCACGGGAAAGGCGTTGCCCGTGGTGTCACGGCCGATCACCAGCCCCAGGCGTGCGACATAGCCGTCTGCCGGGCTGCCCAGGCGCTGCACGCCATCGGGGGTGGGCTGCGGGAGCTCCAGCCGCTCGAGCCTCAGGATCTCCTGACCGATGCGGAAGATATCTCCAAAGCGCAGGGGCCAGGGTGAGTTGGGCCGGATCTTGAGGTAGACGCCATTGAGCGAGCGCGCGTCACTCACATACAGGCGGTCGCCCCGGCGCGCGAACACGGCGTGCCGTGGCGAGAGGTAGCTATCACCCGCGAAGATGGAGCCCGTGTCACGCCCGATCGTCTCGCTGGCAGACTGCCCGAGGACGTAGGAGCCCGCTTCACTGCCATCAGCGCGCAAGGCCGTCAGCCGCACGTTGCCGCCCACGCTCGCGCCCGCGCTTACCGCAGGCTTTACCGGCACCGATGACAGGTTGAGCTTGTAGCCACAGGACGCGCAGAAGCGATTGCCTGCGGGGTTGTTGTGATCGCACTGCGGGCAGCTGATGTATGCCGCAGCACCGTTGGGACTTGGATTGGACAAATGCGAAGGCTCCGGGGCTGCGCGAGGACGCTGCACTGGAATACCGGGAGAGGCGTGGGTGGCTTCCGTACCACCAGCGCCCATGGGGGCCATTGCAGTCTCTGGGGGAACGTCAGTTCCGCGCTCCACGTAACCCTGCGTGGCGTCTACCGGGGCGCCTCTTCCGTAGGGCTTCTGGGCCACCTCGCGCGCCAGCTCAGCTCCACATCCAAGGCAGAACTTGTAATGGTCCTGATTTTCCTTGCCACACTTCTGGCACGTGATCACTTTGGTGGCCTCCTGGGGCGCGGGGTGACCCCGCACGAGCATGGGGCGCCGCGAGACCTTTATCGGTGCTTATACGGCGCCGCATGAGCCCTGCCCAAGGGGCGATTTGTCCACGGCTTTGCTCGACGGTCAAGTAATCGCTCCGCGGTCACCGCAGTTTTGCCAGCGCCGCCTTGAGCAGCTCTGAGAGCGGTTCCTTGCCCACGCGATCGCCGAGGGCGAGCACTGCGCGTTCGGCCTCCGGCTGGCGAAAGCCCATGTTTGTCAAGGCACCCAGCAGGCGTCCTGCGTCATCGCCCAGCCGTTCGGGGTGGGCGGGAGCGCGCAGCTCTGCCACGCGCGGTAGCTTCTCCTTCAGCTCCAGGATCAAGCGCTCCGCAGTCTTCTTGCCGACGCCGCTGATGGAGGTAAGGCGACCCAAGTTTCGGTCCGCTACGGCGCTCGCCAAGTCAGGCGGTGGAAGCGCGCTCAGGATGCCCAGCGCAGTCTTGGGGCCAACGTTTGGAGTCTCGATCAGCAAGCGGAAAACGCTGCGCTCCAGCTCTGTCGCAAAGCCGAAGAGATCGAGAGTGTCCTCGCGCACATGTGTGTGTACGTACAAGGTGACGCGCGAAGGATCGGCCGCCCCGTGGCTGGAGCGTGTGGAGGTGCCACGCGGCACGTGGACCTCATACCCCACGCCACCGACGTCGACCGTCCATGTGGTGTCTTCCTGCGCGACGACCGTACCAACCAGTCGACCAATCAAGCGGCTCCGATCTACTTGGAATCACGACTCCAGAGCAAGCGCAATTCCGCCTCTGGTGCGAGCCGTGGCCTCGTGATAGCGCGGGTCGAGTGAGAGTTGCGAGGCTGTTCTGGGTGCTGGCCTTGGTCGGCTGTGGTGGGTCTTCGAGTGAGACACCGCCGCCGCTGGAGCCCGATCCACGTCGTCTGTCCGTGTCCGGCGACCAGGCAGCGGAGCAGGAGGAGAGGTCCACGCCAGCCGGCACTCCCTCACCTGCGAGCGAGCTGGCGCCCGCGCAGGCTCCCGCTGCGAGCCCTGCCGAACAGGCCGCAGAGGACGATGAGCTCGGCATCGAGGCTCCGCTGGCGCCGCCTCCTGCAGGTTTTGTTGCTCCCGCCGCCTCCGAAGCAGCGCCGGCGCCCTCCGCTCCGGTCACCCCTCCGCCGGCAGAGCCCGCTCCGGGCGCCGCCACGCGAAACGGCGGCAAGGGGCAGGTGACCTGGGGGGCCCCGGCCAATCCTCCGCCAGTGCGACCTGGCAAGCCGAAGAAACAGCCCGCTCCGGCGCCGGCTCGCTGAGGCGTGTGGTCAGAAGCCGCCGCTCAGCGAGACGCCGAGCTGGCGAGAGCCCAGGGTTGAGCCCAGTCGCACGGGCGCCGAGCCGCTGGCCGTCGAGGACGAGGGCGAGCCCGAGGTCAACTCCCAGACGAGGCCGCCGGTGAGTGTCACCAGGCCGATGCCGGCAATCCAGCCTGCGGCCTGGGCCCGGGAGCGGGCTCGTTCGCCCTCCAGCACGTTCTCGAACCGAGAGCACTCGTCACGGCCGCCGCAGGCGTCCGAGACCTGGCCCGCGGCGTACCGCGCCTCGATGTAGAAGATGCCGCCGAGCAGGGCCGCGGCGCCGCCGCCCGCCGCTACCAGCCAGGGCCACGGGCTGCCACCACCGGCGGCAGGAGCGTCCACCCGCGCTGCAGGGGGCGCTGGAGGACAGGGAGCGAGCGCTTCACGCCGTGGTCTGACCGGTGCTAGCGCCACCCGCTCCAGCCGCGCGATGCGCTTGCGATTGGCTTCGAGATAGGGCGAGTCCGGAGCGCGCTCGTTGAACTGCTTCAGCGTGGCGCCTGCCATGTCCGGTCGACCGAGCAGCTCCTGCGCAGTGGCCAGATTGAGCAACAGGGCGTGGGCGCTGCAGTCCCGCTCGTAGGCCCACTGCCAGAGCTCGGCGGCCCGTTGATAGTCGCCCTCGCTGAAGGCCGTCTGGCCATCGCGAAAGGCCTGCTTGGCGGCCTCCACATCCTCGGAGCTGGGCGTACCGCAAGAGGCGGCGGCTGCCGGCGCAGGCGCGGCAGGCGCGGGCTGCTGGGCAGCGCCGGTTTGCGACCAGCACGACAGGGCGAGGAGCAAAGCGGTCGCCCGGGCCTTGACCATGTCCGTTACAAACGGCGGATCTCGACTACAGAGAACCTCACCCCCGTGTGTGCTTACACTGCGGGGCACTTTGCCCGGACGAGCTCACGCATGATCTCCGACACACGTCCTCAGGTTCTGGTGGTGGACGATGAGCCCAACTTGCGGCGCGTGCTCGGCGCGCAGCTGGGTCGCGACGGCTACGACGTGCACACGGTGGCGGACGGTGAAGCTGCGCTACGGCTGCTGCAGGAGCAATACGTTGACGTGGTGATCACGGATTTGCGCATGCCGCGCATGGACGGGCTGGAGCTGCTGCGCCGGGCGCTGGCACACGAACCGGAGCTACCCGTGGTGATCATCACCGCGCACGGCACCGTGGACAACGCGGTGGCTGCGCTGAAGTCGGGCGCGTTCGACTACATCACCAAGCCGTTCGATCAGAACGAGGTGCGCAATGTGGTGCGCAAGGCGCTGCGCACTCGCGCGCTGGCCTCCGCCGAGGCGCGTGAGGAGCGGCCGCCACCGCCCGGTGCGAGCTTCGGCATAATCGGAGATAGCCGTCCCATCCAGGAGCTGCGCTCGATCATCCACCGGGTCAGCAGCTCGCACTCCAGCGTGCTGATCAGCGGCGAGGTGGGCACCGGCAAGCAGCTGGTGGCGCGCGCCCTGCACGACGGCTCCACGCGCCGAGAGGCGCCGTTCATTGCGCTGAACTGTGCGGCGGTGGCGCCGGATCTGCTCGACGCGGAGCTGTTTGGACAGGCCGCGGGGGGCCTGGGCGCACCTGGCCCCAGGCCGGGGCGGTTCGAGCTGGCCGCAGGCGGCACGCTGTTCCTGGACGAGATCGACAGCGTGCCCCTGCACCTGCAGCCAGCCCTGCTGCGAGCGCTGCAGGACGGTGAAGCGGCGCGGGTCGGCGAGAACGCCACTTACCCGGTGAACGTGCGGCTGATCACCGCGACCAGCGTGGACCTGGCGCAGCGCGCTCGCGAGGGTGCCATCCGGCAGGAGCTCTACTACCGGCTGAGCGTGATCCCCATTCATCTGCCGGCGCCGCGCGAGCGGGTGCCTGACATTCCCGAGCTGGCGCGGCATTTCTTGCGCAAGTTTCGCGTCCACCTCAACCACGAGGTGAGCGCCATCGATCCCGACGCCGAGCGCTTGCTGTGCCGGTATCCCTGGCCCGGCAACGTGCGCGAGCTGGAGAACGTGATCGAGCGCGCGCTCCTGTTCTGCGACGGCCACAGCATCTCCGTGGCGGAGCTGCCGGAGGCCATCCGGCACGGTGACGCGGAATTGGGCGAGCCATCGCCGCTCAATGCGGCCGACGGCCTCAAGGAGCAGGTCAAGGCCGCCACGTTGCGGCTGGAGCGCGAGCTGATCGACCGCGCGCTGCGCGAGACGCACGGCAATGTCACGCACGCGGCGCGGCTGCTCAAGATCTCGCGCAAGGGTCTGCAGCTGAAGATGAAGGAGCTAGGCCTCAGAGAGCGAGATGAACGCGAAGGGAGCTGAACGAACGCTCGTCGCGCTGCTGGCACTGGGGCTCCTGGCCTGTCGGGACGCGCCTGCGCCCGCGCGGGGCCGCAGCGCCGTCGCGGATGCCGCTCCTCCGTGGTCGACGGAGGCACGCGCGCCGGCGCCGCCGCGCGGCATGGTGTGGATCCCGGAGGGCACGTTGCTGGCAGGCACCCCGGCGGGCAAGGTACCGCGCATTGCTGAGATCGAGATGGCGGGGGAGACGGTCGAGCTGCGCGGCTTCTTCATCGATCAGTTTCCGTATCCCAACGAAGAGGGCGCCATCCCGCGCACCGGTGTGACCCGGGCTCAGGCGGAGGGGCTGTGCGAGGAGCGCGGCAAGCGCCTGTGCACGGAGCTGGAGTGGGAGCGAGCGTGCAAGGGGCCGCGCAACCTCAGCTACGAATACGGCGATCGCCATCGCCCGGAGGTCTGTCAGACCGGGCGCGCGCCGCGCCTGTTGCCGAGCGGATATCGCACCGCCTGCCGCAGTGACTTCGGCGTGCGCGATCTGCACGGCGGGGTCTGGGAGTGGACCCAGAGCCGCTGGGCGCGGGGTGCAGCGAAAGAGCTGGTCAGCGTGCGCGGCGGCAACGGCAGCAACGGCGAGCTGGTGGGGCGCTGCGCCAACGCCATGCCGCGAGCACCGGAGCTCGCCTCCAGCGAGGTGGGGTTCCGCTGCTGCAAGGGGGACGTCAACGAGGCCAGCGTGCAGCTGCGCAAGGTCGCGGGCAAGCTCTTCGAGCAGCGGGCGAAGCTGGAGCCGGAGCTGCGCGCGCAGCTACTGGAGGCCTTGCCGCCCGAGGTGCGCGAGGAGCTGCACGGCGGCGAGGCGCTGACGTTCAACGGTGTGTGGGACTGGCGCCCGATCGGCAGCGTCCCCCTGCTGGTGGCCACTGGCTGTGATGCCACGCCGGGCAGCCGCCGCTGCGGCGCGCTGGTGGCAGAGCTCGCTCCGGCGCCGATGCTGCTCGGCTGGTTCTGGGTCGGCATCTTTCCGCCAGGAGCCAGGCCGAGCAAATGGGATCCGAAGAAGCTGTGGATCTCCGGCGGCGATCGGAAGGGCATGTTCCGGCAGGCGCTGCACTACGAATGGGGGCGCGTCCGCAGCGGAGAGCTGGTGCGCAAGGAGCAGTAGCGCTCAGCCGACGGGCGCGCAGGGCGCTAGCCGCGCGTGGCCGGGAGCAGCGGAGCACTCGCAGCTCCGCACGTCAGCAGCACGAAGGCTTGCACGAAGGCTACCTGGCGCAGCTTCTCGAAGCGCCCGGCGGCACCGCCGTGCCCCG
The DNA here is from genome assembly GCA_025937895.1 of Polyangiaceae bacterium. GTDB lineage: Bacteria > Myxococcota_A > Polyangia > Polyangiales > Polyangiaceae > SZUA-265. The sequence goes on from JAICQL010000056.1 coordinate 19,705, forward strand.
CCTGCATGTACGTGCGCAGCAGCCACAGCCGCTCGCCCAGCGCGACCTCGCGCAGGCGCGCGACCCACTTCGCCGGCTCCCAGTACGTCACCCGCGGGTCCGTCAGGCCCGCCGTGGCCAGTATGTTCGGGTACTCCACGGCGCGCACGTTGTCGTAAGGCGAATACGAGGCGATGTAGCGGTACGCTTCCGGATCCTCGAGCGGGTTGCCCCATTCGGGCCACTCCGGTGGGGTCAGCGGCAGCTCGGCGTCACACATGGTGTTGAGCACGTCGACGAACGGCACCTCGCCCACCACCGCGTTGAACAGCTCCGGGCGCAGGTTGACGGCAGCGCCGACCAGCATGCCGCCCGCGCTTCCACCGTGGATCGCCAGCTTGCTGGGCTGTGTCCAGCCGGACTGGCACAGGTGCTCGGCTGCGGCGACGAAGTCGAGGAAGGAGTTCTTCTTCTGGCGCAGCTTGCCGGACTCGTACCAGGCGTAACCCAGCTCCTTGCCACCGCGCACGTGCGCGATGGCGTAGACGAACCCGCGATTGACCAGGCTCAGGCTATTGCTGGAGAACGCCGCGGGGATGCCGTGCCCGTACGAGCCGTAACCGTACAGTAGCAGCGGGGCTCCACCGGGCGCGGGAGCGCCGGAGCGGGGCGTGGCAACGTCCTCGTGCCAGAGCAGCGAGATGGGCACCTGCGCACCGTCATGGCTGGTGGCGAAGACGCGCGCGCTACGATAGCGGCTCGCATCGTGCCCGCTCGGAATCTCGCGGCGATCCACCAGCACGCGCTGGCGGGTCTCCAGATCGTAGTCGTACGTCTCCTGCGCTGTGGTCAGGGAGGAATACGTGAAGCGGAGGGTACGCGTCTCGTATTCGTACCCCGGCAGCAGGCCGAGGCTGTACGCCTCCTCCGCAAGCTCGATGTTGTGCTCGCTGCCGTCAGCGCGACTGCGGATGACGATGCGCGGCAGGCCGCCCGCCATCTCCAGTCGTACGATGTGCCCGGCGTAGGTGGTCACTGCCAGGATCAGGCAGCCCGGGCGGTGGGGGACCAGCTCGCGCCAGTGCTCGGGCGCCGGATCGTGGCGAGGCGCGACCACGAGCTTGAAGTCGCGCGCGCCACGGTTGGTCAAGATCAAGAGCTCATCGCCCAGCGCGCTCACGCCGTATTCGATTCCCGGGCTGCGCGGCGCGACGAGCCGTGGCTCGCTCTCGGGCTGCCGGGCGTCGATCAGGCGCTGCTCCGAGGTCACGTGATCGTGGCTGTTGATCACGATCTCGGCGTAGTCCTCCGTGTGGCCCAGAGCGACGAAGAAGCCGGGGTCGGGCTCTTCATACACGAGCACGTCCTGATCCATGGCCGTGCCCACCCGGTGGCGAAACACCTTGGATGGGCGATGGTTGGCGTCGACCGCGGTGTAGAACACGAACTCACCGTCGGCGGAGAAGACCAGGTTTCCGCTGGTGCTGGCGATGCGGTCCGGCAGCTCCGCGCCCGAGCTCAGATCGCGCAGGCGAATCTCGTAGTACTCCGAGCCGTTGGTGTCGACGGCGTAGGCCAGGCGCCGGTGATCGCGGCTGTGGTCCACGCCGCGCGCGCTGAAGTAAGCATGCCCCTTCGATGCGGCGTCCGCGTCGAACAGCACCTCCTCCCCGGCGCGCGAAACATCACGCCGTGCAGGGTCGAACGGCAGCAGGGGCGCCGCGGGGCGGCGGCAGTAACGCGGGTGCTGCGCGCCCAGCTCGAAGCGCGTGTAGTACTGGTAGGCGCCGTCCCGTGCGGGCACGGAGCTCTCGTCCTGCTTGATGCGCCCCTTCAGCTCCTGAAACAGCGCTTCCTGCAGCTCCGTCGTGGACGCCATGGCCGCGTCGGTGTGCGCATTCTCTCGCTCCAGATGCTCCCGGATCCGTGGCGCCAGCACTTCTGGCTGGCGCATGACCTGCTGCCAATTGTCGTCGCGCAGCCAGTGATACGGATCATCCCGAGTGATGCCGTGCAGCGTGACCTGGTGGGGGACCTTCTCGGCGAGGGGCAAGCGAGCCATATCGCGGTTTTGCCACGAATCGCCCGGCGACGCGGAGCGCAAAGTGGGGCGCCCGGCTGCGAGTCCGCGGCCGGGCGCACGTGACCGCTCAGTACAGGATGCGAGTGCGGATGTTGGTGGACAGGTTCGAGACGCGCGCCCGCACCTCGTCCGACACGTCGCGGTCCAGGTCCATCACCAGGTAGCCCACGTCGCTGTTGGTGTCCAGCACCTGGCTCTCCACGTTGGCGTTGAGCTCGCTGATGATGGTGTTGATGTCGCTCAGCACGCCCGGCACGTTGCGGTGGATGTTCAGGATGCGATGGCGCCCGCGCAGCGGCGCCGGCTCCACCCGCGGGAAGTTCACGGCCTGCAGCGTGCTGCCGGTGTTCAGGAACTTCAGCAGGGTGACGGTGACCTCCTTGCCGATGGCGGCCTGCGCCTCCTCCGTGGAGCCGCCCACGTGCGGGGTGAGGATCACGTTCTTCAAGCCCTGCAGCGGCGACTCGAAGCGCTCCTTGTTGCTCTGCGGCTCGACCGGGAACACGTCGATGGCCGCGCCGGCGAGGTGCCCGGAGCGCAGCGCCTCGGCCAGGGCAGGGATGTCTACCACGTTGCCGCGGCTCAGATTCAGCAAGCGGCTGCCCGGGCGCATCTGGCGCAGCTGCTCGGCGCCGATCATGTTGCGCGTCTGCTCGGTGGCAGGCACGTGCAAGGTGACGAAATCCGAGCTCTGCAGCAGCGCGTTGAGGCTGGGCATCTCGCGGTTGTTGCCCATCGGCAGCTGCTGCACGATGTCATAGAACAGCACATTCATGCCGAGCGCTTCCGCCAGCACGCCCACCTGGCGGCCAATGTGCCCGTAGCCGATGATGCCCAGCGTCTTGCCGCGCACCTCGAAGCAGCCGGTGGCGCTCTTGTTCCAGACGCCGTCGTGCATGCCCTTGGAGGCATCCGCCAGCTGGCGAGAGAGGCCGATGACCTCGCACAGCACCAGCTCCGCCACGCTGCGGGTGTTGCTGAACGGCGCGTTGAAGACCACCACGCCGCGCTTGCACGCGGCGTCGAGCGCGACCTGATTGGTGCCGATGCAGTAGCAGCCCACCGCGAGCAGGCGGCGAGCGGACTCGATCACCTTGGCGGTGACCTTGGTCTTGCTGCGGATGCCCAGCAGGTGCACGTCCTCCACCTTGGCGCACAACTCTGCCTCGTTGAGCGCGGAGCTAACCGTCTCCACCGAGAGGCCGTCGTCGCGAAACATCTGGGCTCCGCTCGGGTGGATGTTCTCGAGCAGCAAAACCTTGATGCGCTCTTTGGGAAAGCTCGTGACGCTGGTCATTGTGTTATTCCTTAGACCGGCCCCGTAGCGCCGGCCGCGTTGAATGGCAAGCCACACCGCACGCGGACTGCCCGGCGGCCAGCCATGAAAAGAGGGTCTTTTGCTGCTGCGGCTCGTACAGCCGCCGCATGCTCGCGATGGTGCACGGGCTGCGCGGAGCTCACGTGCTGCTGCGCTGCGCGCAGCCTCGCGCGGTGAGCAGGTATGGAGCGCGCTGGATAGCCGCGAGTGATTCCATCGCTGAGGATCGTACGGCAGTGCGGATCGAGCGCCGAGCGGGGCCAGGGCTCGCCTCGTTGTCGCGCGAGCCAGCTGGCGGCGGCCCCATCGAGGCCCGCCGGGACGCGATCTCCGTCGCCGGACGTTCACTCGCCCAGGGCCATTCAATCCGTGCATCGCGATTGGCGGATTATAGGCCGTGCCGGAATTTGTCAAGCGGTGACAAAGGGGCAGGGATCAGCAGAGCCGTTTGGGTTCGCCCGGGATAGGCTGCGCCCCGCCCGGCCCCCTCCGCGATGTCTCACCCGATCCACCGGCGTCTGCTCAGCGAAGAGATCCTGCGCCTGCGCCGCTCGGACGAGGGCCGCCGCTATGCTTCAGCGCAGCGCAGCGGTCGCATCGATCCCAACCCTCACCAGATCGACGCCGTCATCTTTGCCCTGGCGCGGGTGCGCGAGGGTGGTTGCATCCTCGCGGACGAGGTGGGACTGGGCAAGACCATCGAGGCCGGGCTGGTGCTGGCGCAGCTGTGCGCCGAGGGCTCGAGCCGCGTGCTGCTGGTGACCCCCAAGGCGCTCCTGGGCCAGTGGCGCGAGGAGCTGTTCACGCTGTTCGGGGTCAGCGCCATCGAGCTCGGCGCAGGCCATGATGCGCGCGGCGCGGGCGTGTTTCTGATCAGTCGCGAGCAGCTGGGCAGTGAGCAGGCCATGGCGCGGATCAGCGCAGGCGGTGCCTTCGACCTGTGCGTCGTGGACGAGGCGCACGAGGTGTTCGCCGGGCTGTACCGGCGCTTCGATCGTGCCGGCCGCTACCTGGAGGACGCCCCGCACGCCAAGCTTGCCGGGCGCCTGCGCGCGCTGCTGGGGGGCCACACCCCGGCGCTGCTGCTCACCGCGACGCCGCTGTCCAACTCGCTGGCGGAGCTGTGGGCGCTGGTGCAATACGTCGACCGCGCTGGCACCTTGCTCGGCGATCTGTCGACCTTTCGCCAGCGCTTCTGCGCGGAGGATGATCGCCGGTTGCAGCCCGGGCAAGCGGCAGAGCTGCAGCGGCGCCTGCAGGTGGTCGTGCGCCGCACCTTGCGACGCCAGGCGCAGGAGTTTCTGCGTACACCCTTCGTGGGGCGCCGCACGCGGCTGTACGAATACGAGATGAGCCCGCCCGAGCGCGAGCTGTACGAGGACGTGACCCGCTATCTGCTCACGCCTGGGCTGGCCGCGTTCAGCGGGCGGCACCGGACGCTGCTGTTGCTGGGCTTCCACCGCCGCATGGCCTCCTCGCACCGCGCGCTGGAGGCGAGCCTGGAGCGGCTCGCCGAGCGGCTGCGGCGGCACCTGGCGGGTGGAGATCTGGATCCCCTGCGCGACTTTGCGCAGGATCTGGAGGAGCTCGACGAGGTGCCCGCGGTCGAGGGTGACGCGGCCGCGGAGGCAGCCGATCCGGGCGCGCTCGCGGAGCTACGGCTGGTGGAGGACCTGATCGCGCGCCTGCGCGCGCTCGGCAGCGACGGCAAGGCTCGCGCGCTGCTCGAGGCGGTGCGCGTGCTGGAGGCGGAGGCGAAGGCTGGGCTTGGCTCCGGCAAGCTGGTGATCTTCACCGAGTCGCTCGCCACGCAGGAGTACCTGCGCGAGCTGCTGCTGTCTGCTGGCATCCCGGACGAGGAGATCACGCTGTTTCGCGGCCAGAATGCCTCCGCACGCGCGGAGCAAGCGCTGGCGCGCTGGCAAGCCGAGCTGGGCGGGCAGGGGGCGCAGGCGGCGCCCAGCCGCGAGGTGGCGATGCGGCTCGCGCTCGTGCACGAGTTTCGCGAGCGCTCGCGCGTATTCATCTCCACCGAGGCCGGCGCCAAGGGCTTGAACCTGCAGTTCTGCGATACGCTGATCAACTACGATCTGCCCTGGAATCCGCAGCGCATCGAGCAGAGAATCGGCCGCTGCCATCGCTACGGACAGACGCGCGACGTGACAGTGATCAACTTCCTCGCTCGGGACAACGCCGCGCAGCGGCTGACGTTCGAGATCCTGAGCCGCAAGCTGGAGCTGTTCGGGGCGGTGCTGGACGCCTCGGATCACGTGCTGTACGAGCCGCGCGGCTCCGCTCACGACGCGGTGGTCAGCACGCTCTCCAGCGATTTTGCCAGCGAGCTCTCGCGCATCTATGAGGGCGCGCGCAGCATCGCTCAGATTGAGGCAGAGCTGCGCCGGCTGGATGCCGAGCTGGGCGCGCGCCGTGGCGAGATCGAGGCCGTGCAGGCGCGCACCTCGAGCCTGATCGAGTCCCGGCTCGACGCCTCGGTTCGTCAGGCCTTCCGCAAGCTGGCCGAGGAGCTGCCCGGGCACCTGCACGGGCTCGACCAGGATCTGGAGCAGCTGGTCCGCGACTACCTGGACAGCGCTGGGGTCAGCTACCGGCGCAGCGCGCTGCCCGATGGCGCCGTGCTCGAGGTGGCCCCCGACACGCGCTGGCCGGAGCCGCTGCGCGCCGGGCTGCGCCTCGCCATCGGCGGCAGCGCGGACCTCCCCGGCGAGCGCTTGACCCCCGGACATCCGCTGGTGCGCCTGGCTGCAGAGGCGGCGCGCAGCGCCACGGCGCGCTCTTTCCAGATCCGGGTGAAGCCCGAGCGGCTGGCAGCCGAGCTCGCGCACCTGCGTGGCCAGCGGGGGCGCCTGCGGGTGGAGAAGCTGCGCTATCCCGGCTTCGAGCCCGTGGATCGGCTCTTGCCCGTTGCGGTGGTCGAGGGTCAGGGCGCGCGCTTGCAGCTGGATCCAGACGCGACTCGCCGGCTCTTGCAGAGCCCGCTGGAGCCCGCTTCCGGGCTGCAGACCACGATCAGCGACGTGGAGCTCGAGGAGGCGCTGGAGGAGGCAGCCTTCCTGGACGAACGGGAGGTGGCGCGGGTGGAGCAGCGTGCCTTTGCCAGAGCCATCGCGCAGCTCGAGCGCCACGTGGAGGACCGCGCGCTCTTGCAGCGCAGGGAGCGCGTGGCGCTGCTCGAGACCTTGCACACGGCACGCGAGCAGCTGGCGGCGGCGCCCGGCGCCGACGCGCGGACACGGGCGGAGGCGCAGCTGGAGCGCACGCAGCGCCAGCTGGAGGTGGTGGAAGCAGAGCTGGCCCGCCTGGCGGCGCGCCGTGACGAGGCGTACGAGCAGGGCCGGGAGCTGCTGCACCGGAAGCGCTACAGCCCGCCGCTGCGGGAGACCATCCTGGAAGCGGAGTTTATCGTTGGATGAGCCAGACGAGCTGCTCGAGGCCGACGTGGCACTGAAGCTGGTACACACGGCGGACTGGCACCTGGGCGCGGTTTTTCCGAGCTTCGACGAGCTGGGCCGCCAGCAGCTCTCGCGCGCGCGGCTGTCGGTCATCGATCGCATTCTGGGCCTGGCCGAGCGGCACCTGGCGCACGCCGTGTTGTGCGCCGGAGATCTGTTTGATGATCCGGATCCAGGCCCCGAGTGGTGGGAAGGTCTGGCGCGCAAGTTCCAGCAGCGCGCGTGGTCGGAGCGGCCCGTGTTCTTGCTGCCGGGCAATCACGATCCGCTGACCACCACGGGCGTGTACAGCAAGGGCCACCCGTTTCGCGCAGCGCTGCCGGCCTGGGTGCACGTCGTGGATCGGGACGACTTCAGCTTCGAGCTGCCGGGCAACGCGGTGCTGTACGCGGCCCCCTGTCGCTCGCGCTCGGAGAGCCGGGATCTGGGGCGCACCTTGCTGCCGGAGCGCCAGCCAGGAGATCAGCGCATTCGCATCGGCATGGTGCATGGCACGACCTTCGATCTGCCCGGCCACGCGCTGAACTTCCCCATCGGCCGTGACGTGGCAGAGCTGAAGGGCCTGGACTACCTGGCCATCGGCGACACGCACGGCTTTCGCGACGTGACTCCGCAGGGGCACGCGCCCACCGTCTATCCGGGCACGCCCGAGCCCACGCACTTTGGCGAGCGGGATGCCGGGCACGCGGCGCTGGTGTACTTCCCGAGCGATCGCCGGCGGCGCGCGCTGGTGCGCGCCGAGCCGGTGGCGCAGTGGACCTGGGAGGAGCAGCGCTGCACCAGCCTGGAGGAGCTGCGCGCGCTGACCAGCCGGGATCTGAGCCAGCACGTGCTGCGGCTGACCCTCGACCTCACCGCCGGCGTCGCGGAACTGGCGGAGCTGGAGCGCATCGTCGCCGAGCTGCAGGGCAACGTGGCCTCGCCGGGCGCGGTGGGCGTGCTGCAGCTGGATCGCACACGGCTGCGCCTGGACACTGGCGACGTGGAGAGCACCTTGGCCGCCGCCCCGCCCATCTTGCGAGCGGTGGCGGCGCGCCTGCGCGAGCGCGAGCGCGAGCTGGGGCCTGACAGCGAGCAGGGCGAGGTCGCGCGGCGCGCCCTGTATCAGCTGTATCAACTCACGCGTGAGGGCTGAGCTTGCGTTTTCGCCGCCTAGAGGTCAGCCACTTCCGTGCCGTCGATCAGGCCGAGCTGGAGCTTGGACCGGGCCTGAACGTGCTGTATGGCCCCAACGATCTGGGCAAGAGCACCCTGGGCATGGCGCTGCGGGCCGCGCTGCTCTTGCCGGCCGAGTCCAGCGCGCAGCGCGAGCTCTTGCCCTGGCACTCGAGCGAGCAGCCGCGGGTGGCGCTGACGTTCGAGATCGAGAGCACCCTGTGGCGCATCGCCAAGACCTTCGGCAGCGGCTCCTCGGCGCAGGCGCTGCTGGAGAGCTCGCTGGACGGGCAGCGCTTCCGCGAGGAGGCGCGCGGCAGGGCCGCGGACTCCCGGCTGCGCGAGCTGCTGCGCTGGGGGCTGGAGGCGCCCGGCGGCAGGGGCGGCCCGCGCGGGCTGCCGGAGAGCTTCCTGAGCCAGGTGTTGCTGGCTGCGCAGGGCACGGTGGCACAGATCCTGGAGCGCACGCTCGGCGAGGATCGCGAGGGCTCCGGGCGCGAGCGCCTGCACGAGGCGCTGCAAGCGCTCGCACAGCACCCGCTGTTCCAGCGGGTGCTGGCCGCGGCAGAGGCCAAGGTGGAGAGCGCCTTTACCCCCACGGGCCGGCGCAAGACCGGTCAGAGCTCGCCGTTTGCGCCGGTGCGGCAGAGCATCAGCGAGCTGGGGCAGGAGCTGGAGCGCATCGAGCACCTGCGGCGCGAGAGCGACGAGGTGCAGCAGCGACTGGGCCGCCTGGAGCAGGAGCGCCTGGAGCTGGAGGCGCATATCGAGCAGCTGCGCGCGCGCGTGGCGCGCGAGCAGCTGGCGCTGAGCGAGCTGAGCGCGCAGCGCGCCCTGCGCGAGCGCGCGCTGGCGGCCGAGCAGGAGCTCGAGCGCGCGCGCGCCGCGAGCGCCGCACGGCAGCGCGAGCAGGAGCAGCGCGCCCTCGCCCTCGCGGTGCTGGAGGCCGCCCTGGAGCAGGCAGAGGCGGAGCTGCGCAGGCTGGGCAGCGAGGCGAGCCGGCAGGTGCAGCAGGAGCGCCTGGCCCAGCTGGAGCTCGAGCGCCGTCAGCTGGAGCAGCGCATGGCGGCGCTCGGGCGCCTGCGCGAGCTGGAGCAGGCGCTGCGCGCAGCCGAGGCCGCGCAGCAGTCGGAGGCGCAGGCGCTGGCGCGCGCGGAGCGCGCTCAGGCCGAGCTGAGTGAGCAACTCGGCCGCGAGGAGCAGGCGCAGGCGCGCATGCGGGCCCTGGGCATGGCGGGCCGCTGGCGCGAGGCAGACGAGCGCGCGGCGCGGGCGCAGCAGGCGGAACGAGCCGCAGCGGAGCTGCGCGCGAGCGCTGCGCTGGCGCGCGAGCGCGCCAGCGCGCTGCGCCAGGCCAGCGAGGAGTGGGCCGAGCTCAGCCCGGAGCTGCTGGCCCAGCTGCGCGAGCTGGATCGGCAGCTGGGCGTGGCTCGCGCGTGCGTGGAGGTGGGCCTCAGCGTCTCGCTGTCGCTGCCCGCGGGGCGTGCGGCCGCGATCTCGCTGGACGGTGCCCCCGCCACGGCCCACGCCGCGGCGGGGCGGCCGCTCCAGGCGCGGGCGCGCGGTCAGGTGCGGGTGCAGCTGGACGATGACGTGGAGCTGCTGGCGAGCGCGGGCGAGCCCGAGCAGCGCGCGCGGGTGGAGCAGCTGGCCGCCGCGTGGGCCGCGCAGGCGCAGCCCTGGCTGCGGCGGGCCGGGGTCAAAGATCTGCCGGCGCTGGTGCGCCATGCCGAGCAGCGCGCGGCGGAGCGCCGGGACGCAGTGGCGGCGCTGGAGCAGGCCGCCGCCCTGGAGGCGCGCGCGGCGGAGAAGCAGGAGCAGTGTGGGGAGGCGGGGCGCTGGCGCGAGCGCGCGGCCCAGCTCGCCGTGGAGCTCGGGGGAGCGCCCTCGGCGGAGCTGCTGGCGGAGCTGAGCGCGCTGGGGGCTGGCTGGGAGGCGGAGCTCGGGCGGCGCGCTGCTCGCGCGGCGCGCGCGCAGCGGCGCCTGCAAGCCGCTCTGCTGGAGCAGAGCGGCGCGCTGGCGCGGCACGCGGCGCGGGCGAGCGACGCCGAGCGGGCGCAGCAGGCCGCTCGTGCCGAGCGCGAGCAGGCGCTCGGCGCGCTCGGCACGGGCGTGCCGGAGCAGGGCGAGGACTGGCTGGCGCGCGAGCTCGCCGCGCTGGAGCGCGCGGCGCTGGCAGCCTCGCGCGCTTACGCGCAGCAGGACAGCGGCTTCCGGGCGCAGCTGGGTGCGGCCGAGCGCGCGCGCGACGAGGCGCGCGCCGCGCTCGCCGCCGGGCGCGCCGCGCACGAGCGGGCGCTCGCCGCCGGGCGCGCTGCGCGCGAGCAGGAGCTGTCACTGGAGGCGCGCTTCCGGGAGCGCCAGGCGCATTTCCAGCCGGAGGCGCTGGCGGCAGCAGAGGCCCAGTGGGCACGCGCCGGCGCCGAGCTGGCGGCTCTGCCGGAGCTGCCGGCTGCCAGCGCCGAGGCGCTGGCAGCCAGCCAGGAGGAGCTGCAGCGCGAGAGCGCGCGGCTCGAGCAGTTGCTGCTCGAGCTGCGCCGAGCGGAGGGCGCGCTGGGGCAGGTGGGCGGCGACGTGGTGGCGCAGCGCGAGAGCCAGACGCGCGAGGCGCTGGAGCGCGCCCGCGCGGCGGAGCGCGAGCTGGAGCTGGAGTACGACGCCTATCAGTTGCTGGCCAGGACCCTGCGCAGCGTGGAGAACGAAGAAGGCGCGCACCTGGGGCGGTCGCTCTCGGAGCCCGTGAGCGAGCGCTTCCAGCAGCTCACCGACGGCCGCTACCGCCGGATAGCGCTGGATGCAGCGCTGGGCTTCGAGGGCATCACCGTCGCCGGCCAGCCGCGCTCCTACCGCGAGCTCTCCGAGGGCACGCGCGAGCAGCTGGCCACCATCTTTCGCCTGTGCGTGGCCGAGCAGCTGCGCTCGGCGCTGCTGCTCGATGACCAGCTGGCGCAGACGCACCGCGAGCGCGTGGCCTGGTTTCGCTCCACCTTGCGAGAGTCAGCGGAGCGCATCCAGATCGTCGTGCTCACCGCGCGTCCGGAGGACTACCTCTCCCCCGACGAGCTGCGTGCCGAGCAGGCAGCGCCTGGTGCGCCGCGGAGCATCGATCTGGAGCGAGTGATCCGCCGGGCGCGCTACGACTGACCTCTCAGACCTGCAGAGGCCGGGTACAGCGTCGTGGCCTCAGCGCGGCTCGCGCTGCTCGGGGGTGTCCTGCGGCTCGCGCTGCTCGGTGCGCGCCTTCCTGGCCAGCTCTACCTGCAGCTGCAGCAGCGCCAGCTGCTGGCGCTCGCGCTCGGCCGAGGCACGCTCCGCCTCGGCGTGCTCGCGCCGCGCCACCTCGACCAGCGCGATCAGCGACACCACGAAGCAGATCGCCGAGACCAGCCCCACGCGCTCATCGTGCGCGGAGCTGGCGCCTGTCTTTGCCATCACGAGCGCCAGCGCGGTGATGCACACCACCGCGCTCAGGATGCGCCGTGCCCAGCCGAGCGGGGTCAGCGGAGCGTGCTCACGGCTCACTGAATTTCCGCACGTCTACCGGGACGGGCCGCACCTTCCAGATTTCCTTGGCATATTGCTGGACCGTCTCGTCGCTGGAGAAGCGCGCCGAGCCGGCGATGTTCAGCAGTGCCTTGCGCGCCCAGCCGCGCCGGTCGGTAAAGGCCTGCGCTGCCGCGGCCTCGGTGGCCACGTAGGCATCGAAGTCTGCGCAGACCATGAATGGATCGTGCTGGCGCAGGTTCTGGACGATTGCCGCGAAGCGCCCGGGCTCGCTCGGGCTGAAGAAGCCAGACTCGAGGATGGCGATCACCTCCCGCAAGCGCGGGCTGCGATCGATGTACGTCTCCGGATCGTAGCCGGTGCGCAGCAGCGCGTTTACCTCGGCCACGGTCAGGCCAAACAGGAAGAAGTTGTCTTCACCCACCTCTTCCCGGATTTCGATGTTGGCGCCGTCCAGCGTACCGATGGTCAGCGCGCCGTTCATGGCAAACTTCATGTTGCCCGTGCCCGACGCCTCCTTGCCGGCCTGCGAGATCTGCACGGACAGATCCGCTGCCGGGATGAGCACCTCAGCCAGTGACACGCCATAGTTGGGCACGAAGGCGACACGGATCTTGCCGGCCACGGCAGGATCCTCGTTGATGATGTCCGCCACGTCGTTGATCAGGTGAATGTGCTGCTTGGCGATCTGATAGCCGGGCGCCGCCTTGCCGGAGAAGATGTAGCTGCGCGGCACGACCTGCAGCGAGGGATCCCGCTTGATGTCCAGGTATAGCGAGATCACCTGCAGGATGGCCAGCAGCTGGCGCTTGTACTCGTGGATGCGCTTGACCTGCACCACGAACATGCTCTCGGGGTCCAGCTCGATCGCCAGCCGCTCCTTGATCAGCCTGGACATGATGATCTTGTTGTCTCGCTTCACCCTCCACAGATCATCCAGCAGGCGCTCGTCATGGACGAAATCCTTGAGCTGGCGGATCTGATCGAAGTTGCGCATCGTCCACTCCGAGCCGATGCGCGTGGTGATCAGCTCGCTCAGCCGCTGGTTGGCGCGCAGCAACCAGCGACGCGGGGTCACGCCGTTGGTCTTGTTGTTGAAGCGCTCGGGCCAGAGCTCGTAGAAGTCGCGCAGCAGCTCCTTCTGCAGCAGCTCCGTGTGCAGCTTGGCCACCCCGTTCACGCTGAAGCAGCCCACCGTGGCCAGGTTTGCCATGCGGATCTGGCGATCCGGCCCCTCCTCGATCAGGCTCATGCGCTGCAGGCGCTCGGTGTCACCGGGCCAGTGCACGTGCACCGTCTTGAGGAAGCGGCGGTTGATTTCGTAGATGATCTGCAGGTGGCGCGGCAGCAGCTGCTCGAACATGCGCACGGGCCACTTCTCCAGTGCCTCGGGCAGCAAGGTGTGATTGGTGTAGGCCAGCGTCTTCTGGGTGATCTCCCAGGCGACCTCCCAGTCCAGGTTCTCCAGATCGACGAGCACCCGCATCAGCTCCGCCACGGCGATGCTGGGGTGTGTGTCGTTCAGCTGGATGACGACGCCGCGCGGCAGATCGGAGAACGCCTTGCGACCGATCTTGTGGCGCCGCATGATGTCCGCGATCGAGCAGGCCACGAAGAAGTACTGCTGCTGCAGGCGCAGGCGCTTGCCCGCGTCGGTCGAGTCGTTGGGATAGAGCACCTTGGAGATGCTCTCGCTGTCGATTTTCTGCTCCACGGCGCGGCGGAAGTCGCCCTCGTTGAACAGCGCCAGGTTGAAATCGCGCGTGGCGCGCGCGGACCACAGCCGCAAGGTGCCCACGGTGTCGGTATGGTGCCCGAGCACGTAGAAGTCATAGGGCAATCCCAGCACCTGCTGGGTGTCCACCCACTGCGTCTTGAAGCGCCCGTCGGGATCGGTGTGTGACTCGACCCGGCCGCCGAAGTTGACCAGCTGCGAGAGCTCGTAGCGAGGCATCTCGCGCGCGCTGCCGTCCTGCAGCCAGTCATCGCGCTGCTCCACCTGCTGGCCATCTTTGATCTGCTGCTTGAAGATGCCGTAGTCGTAGCGGATGCCGTAACCCATCGCGGGCAGGTCCAGGGTGGCCAGGGAGTCCATGAAGCACGCCGCCAGGCGGCCCAGGCCGCCGTTACCCAGGCCCGGATCATGCTCGCACTCCAGCACGCTCGACAGCTCGAAGCCTCGGTCGCGGAAGATGCGAGCCGCTTTATCCTCCAGACCCAGGTTGGCCAGCGACAGGCCCAGGCTGCGTCCGATCAAGAACTCGGACGACAGATAGCAGACCATCTTCACGTTACCGTCTGCAAGGTAGGCCTGGCGCGTCGCCAGCCAGCGGTGAATCAGGCGGTCGCGCACCGCATGCGAGAGCGCGCGGTACAGATCGAACGGCGTGGCGTCCTCGATCTCTTTGGTGCAGGAGTAGCGCAGGTGCTCGACCACGGCGCGCCGCAGCGCCTCCGTAGACATGCCCGTGCGGGCTCCGGGAGCGGGCGGCAAGCTCAGATTCTCGGAGGCGGGCGACGGTCGATTCATTCGGCTAGGCTCCTGACTCACACTCCGGTGAAGTGGTGGGAAACTTGTAAGGTTTTACGGTGCAATCCGGCATCGCGATAGCACGTTGACGGCACCAGCCCAAGGTCCGGTAGGTGCAGCTTGACTCCGCCCGGGGTGCTCGGACAATGCGCGCCATGAACTACGACATCGACCTGCGCACCCTGGAGGGTGATCCCTGCTCCCTCGAGGACTACCGCGGTGAGGCGCTTTTGATCGTCAACGTCGCGTCCAAGTGCGGGCTGACCCCGCAGTATTCGGAGCTGCAAGCGTTGCACGACAAATACTCGGCGCGCGGCTTCTCCGTGCTGGGCTTTCCCTGCAATCAATTTGGCGCACAGGAGCCGGGCAGCGCGGAGGAGATCAGGGAATTTTGCTCGGCGCGCTACGGGGTGACGTTTCCGATGTTCGAGAAGTTGAATGTGAACGGCCCGGAGCGGCATCCGCTTTATGCCCAGCTCACCGCCGTGCCCGACGCCAGCGGCAAGGCAGGTGATATCGAGTGGAACTTCGAGAAGTTCCTGGTCGGTCGTGATGGCGCGGTGCGGCGCTTTCGACCGCAGACGAAACCGAACGACCCGGCGCTGGTTCAGGCCATCGAGTCTGCACTGACCTGATCGCGCGCGATCGGAGCCTTGACAGCTCCGGAGAAACCGGCGACTGCGCAGGTTTCCTCGCTCTGTGGCCCGAATCACGCGCTCGGGGCCGTCAGAGCCCAGTCTGGAGCCGGTTTTCATGAGCTTTCCGATCGATCTCGGCGGCTATCGCCCCGTCACCCTGAATCCGGAGCAGGAGGGGCTGAGCGCCGCGACCGCTCAGCAACTGGCGGCCAACATCCAGCTGGCGCGCGACGCCATAGTGTTCTTCACGGCGCTGGCCCATGCGCGCGGGCTGGGTGGGCACACGGGCGGCGCTTACGACATCGTGCCGGAGGTGTTGATCGCGGATGGTTTCATGCGCGGCAGCGCAGACGTGCAGCCCAACTACTACGATGAGGCCGGGCACCGCGTCGCCATTCAGTACTTGATGAGCGTATTGAATGGTCAGCTCGGCGCGGAGTCGCTGCTGCACTACCGGGAAGCCAACTGGAAGCTGCCCGGCCATCCCGAGCGCGGCCTGACCCCGGGCGTCACCTTCTCGTCCGGGCGGCTCGGGCACCTCTGGCCTTACGTCAACGGGGTCGCGGCCCGACATCCCGAGCGGGTGGTGTTCTTGTTCAGCTCGGACGGCTCTCAGCAGGAGGGCAACAGCGCGGAGGCCGCGCGCTTCGCCGTCGCCCGCGGCCTCGACGTCAAGGTGGTGATCGACGAGAACGACGTGACAATCTCCGGGCACCCCAGCCAGTACATGAAGGGCTACGACCTGGAGAAGACGCTCTCCGGCCATGGCCTGACGGTCACGCGCGTCGACGGCGAGAACCTGACGGCTCTGTATTCGGCCATGCGCGCCCTGGTGGCTCGCCGCGGTCCGGCGGCGCTGCTGTGCCGGCGCCGCATGGCGCCCGGTATCAAGGGCATCGAAGGCAGCCCCAAGGGGCACGACGCGATCCCCGTGCCCGCTGCCGTCGAGTATCTGCGGGCGCGCGGCTATGAGCAGGCCGTGAAGGCGCTCGAATCTGCGCAGTCGGGTGCGAAGCCCCGTGCGCTGCGCGGCAGCTCGAGCGCACGCGCCAGCGTGCGCAGCGTCTTTGGCGAGGCGCTGTGCGAGGTGCTGGAGCCGCTGGATCCGGCGAGCCGCGCGCGCAACCTGGTGATCGACAGCGATCTCGCGGGCTCGTGTGGCCTGTCCCACGTGGCCAAGCGCTGCCCTGACGTGTACGTGTCCGGCGGTGTGATGGAGCGCGCGAACTTCTCTGCGGCGGCGGGCTTTGGCTCTGAGCCGGGCTACCAGGGCATCTTCGCCACGTTCTCGGCCTTCCTGGAGATGATCATCTCGGAAGTCAGCATGGCGCGCCTGAACGAGGCGAACGTGCTGGCGCACTTCTCACACGCGGGGGTGGCGGAGATCCTGGACAACACCTGCCACTTCGGCATCAACAATTTCTTCGCCGACAATGGCCTCGGCCCGGGCGATCACACCCGGCTGTATTTCCCGGCAGACCAGCACCAGATGCGCGCGCTCGTGGCGCGCGTGTTTCACGATCCGGGGCTGCGCTTCCTGTTCTCTCCGCGCTCCTCGCTGCCCGACATCTTGAACGAGGACGGGCAGCCCCGCTACGGCGCGGGCTATCGCTTCGAGCCAGGCCAGGACGACGTGGTGCGAGAGGGCCGCGAGGGCTGGGTCATCAGCTACGGTGAGGTGCTCAGCGAAGCGCTCGACGCGGTGACGGAGCTGCGGCAGTCCGGGCTCGACGTGGGCTTGATCAACAAGAGCACGCTCAACCGTGTGGATGAGGCCGGTCTGGCGCGGGTAGGCCGCAGCCACTTCGTGCTGGTGGCTGAAGCGCAGAACCTGCACACGGGCCTGGGCGCCCGCTACGGTGGCTGGCTGCTCGAGCGTGGCCTGCAGCCTCGCTACGCCCGGGTCGGCACCCGGGAGCGAGGCAACGGCGGCGCGCTCGAGCAGATGGCGCAGCAGGGGCTGGACGCGGCCAGCCTGGTGCGAGCCGTGCGAGAGCTGGCGGGCTGACCCCGACTAGAGCTGGCGCTGCGTCCACTCGCCGTCGATGCGGCGCCAGAGCTTGCTCGGGTTGCTGTCGCGCAGCTCAGGCGGCAAGCGGTGCTCTCGCACTTGATCGTAGCTGTGCAGGGCGGTGAAACGAGCGATGCTGCTGGGCATGCCCACGCTGGTGAAGCCGGGATGGCCGGTGGCGGGGTAGGGGCCGCCGTGGTTCATGGCCGCCGACACCGCGACGCCGGTGGGCATCTTGTCGTTCAGCAGCCGCCCCACCCGCGCCCGCAGCCGCCCGGCGATGCGCTCGTACAAGGCGTCGTCTTCACCCTGAGTGTGGCTGTAGATGCAGCCCGTGAGGCTGCCCTCCACCTGGCTTGCGATGGCCTCCATCTCGGCGGGGCTGTCCGCCAGCACCAGCAGATGCACCGGGCCGAAGGCCTCGGTCTGCAGCGCCTCGGGGTGCTCCAGGAACTGCTTGCCGGAGACGCTGCACAGCGTGCTCTCGAAGCCGAAGCCGGGAGCGCCCGCAGGCTTGCCACCGCGCAGCACGCGCGCGCCATGACGGGTCCACAGTGCCAGGCTCGCCTCGATCTGCTCCGCGCCCGACCCGCTCAACAGTGTGCCCAGCGGCGCCGCAGCAAGCAAGGTGACCAGCTCTGCGCTGAAGGCCTCGGCCGCGCTGCCCGCGAGCAGCACGCTCAGCCCGGGCTTCGTACAGAACTGACCTGTACCCATGGTGCAAGAGCCCGCCAGCTCCTTGGCGATGGCGCTCGGGCGCTCGCTCAGCGCTCCCGGCAGCAGGAACACCGGATTGATGGCAGACATCTCCAGGTAGATGGGCCTGCCGGCGCGATCGGCTGCGGCCTTCAGGGCCAGGCCGCCGCGGCGGCTGCCCGTGAACGCCGTGGCACCCAGCTCGGGTTGGCCCACCAGCGCCAGCCCCAGCTCCGAGGGCAGGCCATACAGCAGCTGCACGGTGGCCGCCGGCAGCTCCAGCGCGCTCACGGCCTCCGCGGCGGCCTGGGCCAGCCGGCGAGTGGTGGCGAGGTGACCCGGGTGCGCCTTGGCGATCACCGGATTGCCCGCGGCCAGCGCCGCAGCAAAATCCCCGCCCATCACCGCGTTGAAGGCGAAGGGAAAGTTGTTCGGGCCAAAGACCGCCACGGGGCCGCCGAGCGGGCCGCGCATCGAGCGCAAGCTCAGCTTGGTGTCGATCTGCGCGTCCACGAAGCTGCGGCTGCGCGCTGCAGCGGCGGCCTGACGCAGCTGATCGGTCGTGCGCGGCAGCTCCACGTTGCGCAGCCGGGGCTCCTTGGGCAAGCCCGTCTCCTGGTGCGCACAGTCCACCAGCGCGTCACGATCCGCCTCGATGTTGCTGGCGCAGCGCTCGAGAAATGCGGCGATGCGCTCCGGAGCCACCGCGCGCAGCTCTTCTGCGGCGGCTCGGCCCGCGCGCAGCGCCGTGCGCATGGTAGCCTCGCCCGAGATCGGGAAGCGCGGCTCCAGCGCGGCGCCGGTGCGCGGGTCATGGGACTGCAGCTCGCCTAGAGGCGCCGGCTCTGCCTGCCAGCTGCCCGCGATCCAGATCTGCTCCAAGCTCATGCCGCCACCTCGTTCTCCAACACTGCGTCTGCCACCTGCACGCTCACCAGATCGCCCGGCTTCAAGCTGAACGTATCCGGCGGCACGATACCCGTACCCGTCATCAAGAATGCGCCCTGCGGAAAGCTGAGCTCACGGCCCAGGTAAGCGCACAGATCGCCCAGCTTGCGCTTCATCTCCGAGCTGCGCGTGCTGCCATCGAACACCACCTGCCCGCCCCGCTGAATGCGCAGGCGAATGGGCACGTCTGCCAGGCCGCCCTCGTGACACAGGAGCACACCTGGCCCGATTGCGCAGCTGCCGTCGTAGACCTTGGCCTGCGGCAGATACAGCGGGTTCTCGCCCTCGATGTCGCGCGAGGAGACGTCATTCCCCGCGCAGTAACCAACCACTTCCATGTCGCGGTTGAGCACCAAGGTCAGCTCCGGCTCCGGTACGTTCCACTGGCTGTCGCGGCGGATGCGGATGTTCATGCCGTGACCGACGGCGCGCGAGCCGGGTGACTTGAAGAACAGCTCGGGGCGCTCCGCCACGTACACCTTCTCGTAGACGTCCTTGATGGCGGACTCGTGGGTGCGCGCCTCCCGGCTGCGCTTGTACGTCACGCCGCTGGCCCAGACCTCGTGATCGCTCTCGATCGGAGGCAGCAGCGGCCCCACCGCCGGCTCCTGCCGCGCGATGCTGTCGAGGAAGGGCGCGATGAAGTCGGGGGAGAGCTCGAGCAGGAGGCCCAGGCGAAAGCCTTCCGCCAGGAACTGCCCGTCGCGAGCCCAGCGCGGCCCGTGCGGAGTGGAGTGTCGAGTCAAAAGCATCGTCGTGTCACCAGGGAGAGTACAGTGGTCGGGAGGCAGAGTCGGGAAGCAAAGTCGGGAAGCAAAGTC
>JAICQL010000211.1 GCA_025937895.1 Polyangiaceae bacterium
CCGCCCCTCCTGCAGCCTCGGGCAGGTCGGAAATGGTTGAGTCGCGTCGCGGAGCAAGCGAGGACCCGGGCAGCCCATGTCTGCCCCCCTGCACCTGATCAGCAATGTCTTTGCCCGCCAGCACCAGAGCCTGAACGGCGAATGGCACACCATCGTCGATCCGTACGAAAACGGCTACTACGACTACCGCTACCAGCCGCTGGCCGAGCCTTACGGCAAGAACAAGAAGCCGGCGAGCATCAGCGACCGCATCGAATACGACTTCGATCAGAGCCCCACCTTGAAGGTGCCCGGCGACTGGAACTCGCAGCGGCTCGAGCTCGCGCTGTACGAGGGCACCGTCTGGTACAAGACCAGCTTTCGCGCGCAGCGTAGCCCGGGGCGGCGGCAGTTTCTGCACTTCGGCGCCGCCAACTATCAGGCCATCGTCTACGTCAACGGTGAGGAGGTGGGGCGCCACGTCGGCGGCTTCACCCCGTTCGAGCTGGAGGTCAGCGAGCGGCTCGTGGACGGCGAAAACGTGGTCATCGTCAAGGTGGACGACGCGCGCCACCGCGACGGCGTGCCCACGGTCAACACCGACTGGTACAACTTCGGCGGGCTCACCCGCGACGTGCTGCTGGTCGACGTGCCGCGCACCTTCATCAAGGACTACTTCATCCAGCTGGAGCAGTGCTCGCTCGAGCGCATTGGCGGCTGGGTGCTGCTCGACGGGCCGCAGGCTGCCGGGCAAAAGGTCACCCTGCGCATCGCCGAGCTGGGGCTGCGCCTGGAGCTGGTCACGGACGACAAGGGCTACGCGCGCTTCTCCAGCGGCCCCGAGCAGCGCAGCGCCCCGCTCGTGCTCTGGTCCGGCGGCGAGCCGCGCCGCTACGAGGTGGAGCTGGAGAGCGAAGGCGATCGGGTGAAGGAGGCCATCGGCTTTCGCTCCATCAGCACCCGGGGCGCCGATCTGTTGCTCAACGGGCAGCCCATCTTCCTGCGCGGCATCTCCATTCACGAGCAGGCGCCGCGCCGCCCCGGGCGTGCCACCAGCCGCGCCGACGCACTGGAGCTGCTCGGCTGGGCGAAGGAGCTGGGCTGCAACTTCGTGCGGCTGGCGCACTACCCGCACAACGAGCACATGGTGCGGGCGGCGGAGGAGCTGGGGCTCCTGGTCTGGTCCGAGGTGCCCGTGTACTGGACCATCCAGTGGCAGAACCCCGAGACGTACGCCAACGCCGAGCGTCAGGTGACGGAGATGGTGCAGCGGGACAAGAACCGCGCGGCCGTCATCCTCTGGTCGGTGAGCAACGAGACGCCCATCGATGACGCGCGCAACCGCTTCCTGCGCGCGCTGATCGCCAAGGTGCGCGAGCTCGATCCCACCCGCCTGCTCACCGCCGCCCTGGAGCGCCACTACTCGGACGAGCACACCCAGGTGGTGGACGATCCGCTCGGCGCAGACCTGGACGTGATCGGAGTCAACCAGTACGTGGGCTGGTACGATGGTCTGCCGGCGAAGTGCGACAGCATCGTGTGGGACGTGCGCTACGAGAAGCCGCTCGTCTTCAGCGAGCTGGGCGGCGACGCCAAGGCGGGCCACCACGGGCCGCCCGAGCAGCGCTGGACCGAGGAGTATCAGGCGGACATGTACCGGCACCAGATCGAGATGATGCGCCGCATCCGCGTCTGGCGCGGGCTCTCCCCCTGGATCCTGAATGACTTCCAGTCGCCGCGGCGCCCCTTGCCCGGCATTCAAGACGGCTGGAATCGCAAGGGCCTGGTCTCCGATCGCGGCGAGAAGAAGCAGGCCTTCGGGGTGCTGCAGGCGTTCTACGCGGCCGTGGCGCGAGACCCGGCGGCCACGCACGGCGGCGGCAGCAGCGGCGCGAGCGGAGCGGAGTGACGGCGCAGGCGCAAACCGGCTCCGCGCACAGCGAGCCCGCCGGCGCGGATCCTCTGCTGGCCGCGCTGTGCCGGCTCGGCTACGACGGCTTTCGCAGCGGGCAGCGGCGGGCGGTGGAGCTCTTGCTCGAGCAGCGGCGGCTGCTGTTCGTGGCGCCCACCGGCGGCGGCAAGAGCCTGGTGTACCAGCTGCCCGCCTGCTTGCTCAGCGGCACCACCCTGGTGGTCTCGCCGCTGATCGCCCTGATGAACGATCAGGTGATGGCGCTGGAGCGGCGCGGCATCCCGGCCACGTTTCTGGCCTCCACTCTGCCCTCCGACGAGATCAGCCGGCGCATGAGCAACCTGGCGCGCGGCCAGTACAAGCTCGTGTACGTCGCGCCCGAGCGCCTGCAGTTCGGCGGCTTCCAGTCCTTGATCGCGGAGCTGGAGTGCCCGCTCGTGGCTATCGACGAGGCCCACTGCATCAGCGAGTGGGGGCACGACTTCCGCCCCGAATACATGCAGATCGATCGGCTGCTCGGGCGCTTGCCGCGTGCCCGCGTGCTGGCTTGCACGGCCACCGCCACGCCCATCGTGCGCGACGAGATCTTGAGCCGGCTGCGCCTGCCTGCCGACACCCCGCAGCTGATCCACGGCTTCGAGCGGCCCAACCTGGTGCTCGAGGCGCGCGAGGTGCAGAGCCAGCAAGAGACCCGCCGCCATACCGACGCCATGCTCTCGCGCGCGCTGGGCGAGCCAGACCAGAGCGGTGGTCGCGGCCAGGCCAAGCCCGGCACCGCCATCATCTACGCCCCCACCCGCAAGGCGTGCGAGGCAGAGGCCGAGCGCCTGCGCCGTGACGGCTGGAACGCCGACGTGTATCACGCAGGGCTCGCGCCCGAGCGGCGCGAGAAGGTGCAGCAGCTCTTCTCCAGCGGCCAGCTGCGGGTGGTGGTGGCCACCAACGCCTTCGGCATGGGCGTGGACCGCTCCGACGTGCGCGCCGTGATCCACCTGGCCCCGCCCGGCTCGATCGAGGCGTATTACCAGGAGGTGGGCCGCGCCGGGCGCGACGGCGAGCTGGCGCACGGCCTCTTGCTCAGCTCGGCCAAGGACATCGCGCTGCGCCGCCGCCTGCTGGAGTCCGACACCGACGGGCGCACGCCCGATCCCACCCTGGTCGAGCACAAGTGGAACCTGTTCCTCGAGCTGCTGCGCTGGGCCGAGGGCGGCAGCTGCCGCCACACCGCCATCCTGCGCTACTTCGGCACGGAAGATCCGCCGGAGGCCTGCGGCCGCTGTGACGTGTGCCGCGAGCTGGAGGAGGACGCCACCCCCGCCGAAGAGGTGACCCTGCTCGTGCGCAAGGCGCTCAGCGCCGTGGCCAGGGTGAAGGGCAAGCTGGGCCTGACCATGGTGGCCAATTTGTTGCACGGTGATACCGACCCCAAGCTCGAGCGCATGGGCTTGACCACCGTGCCCACCTTCGGCGTGCTGAAGGACAGGCCCCACACCTGGCTGGTCAGCTTGCTCCGCCGCTGCGTGACCGCTGGCTGGGTCGCCTTCTCCAGCGGGGATCGCCCGGTGGTGTTCCTGACCCAGGAGGGCCAGCAAGTCATGCTCGGCAACCGCAGCGTACGCCTGCGCCTGCCGCTCGAGCGCACCAGCCGCGCCGACCCGAACGACCGCCGCCGCCGCAGCGCCTCGCCGCCCGCGAGCGCACCCGTGGCCGAAGGCGACGAAGCCCTGTTCCAGGCGCTGCGCGCGCACCGCCTCGCCATCGCACGCGAGGCCGCCGTCGCCCCCTACGTCATCGCCAGCGACCGCAGCCTGCGTGACCTCGCCGCGCAGCGCCCGCGCGATCTCGGCCAATTGCTGGACGTGTACGGCTTTGGCCAGACCCGCGCGGAGCGTTATGGCGCGGGCTTCCTGGCGGTGATCGCCGGCTTTTGCCGCTGAGCGGCCCTGTACGGCGTGAAAAATTGCGGCACCGAGAAAACGGCGCTGCTCGCGATCTTTCCCGCAAGGAAGCCGACCTAGCCCGAGTCGTAGGGGGATGAATCTGGCGACAGACGGCGGGGGATCCATCCGCTGGGGAAGACAGGAGGCGGTACTGATGAGCGAGGGTGATGACGACTCGGTGACAAACCACCCACCACGCATTCCGGGCAGGCGGAAGGGCTGGGCAGGGACCACGATGGCGGGCTGCGCTCCTACCGAAGAGGTTCAGGACAAGCTGAAGCGGGCCCGAGACAACAAGGAGCGGCTGGACATCCTGGTCGCGGAATATGCAACGGCCAGTCTTCGCTACGCGCAGCGCCTGCGCTGCGTGCAGTTCACGCCCGCGGATGTGGTGCAGCAGATGTTCGTGAAGATCGCGAGCAGACAGGCGCTGGACCGCTACTCCGTCTCTCGGGCCTGGATCACTACCTGCTTGAAGAACGCCTGGTGCGACCTGTGCAGAAAGCATCGCGTCCAGCCGGAGCCGCTCAGCCCGGAGCTGGAGGCTGCGGCCTTCACCGACTTCCTCCTGGAGGACCTGCAGCGCAAGGTGCGCGAGAGCATCACCCGCCTGGAAAAGTCGGTTGGAAATGACCCTGCACAACGGGCGCTATTTGATGACTGGCGGCATCGCAAGCTCGATCTGCCCTTTGATGACAGCGAGCTGCAGGCTCGCTTCCCTGCGCAACTGAGCAGCAAGCGCCATCATTTCGCCGAGCAATACGACCTCAAGCTGGCTCGCCTGCTGTGTCTCGAGTTCGGTGTGGACCGGCTGGAGGAGATCAAGGGGTCGCTCAACCGGCGCAGCTCGCAGCCGCCGCGGCGCAAAGGCGAGACACAGGCGGAGGCGAGCTCGCAGCCGGCAGACGGCGAGCAGACGAGCGACTCGCTCGCTTCGTGGACGGACGTCCCCGCTCCGGAGGATGCATGAAGACTCTGTCCAGCCGCTGGAGCGCCGAAGTAGCTCGCTCGCTGCGAGAGCACACGCAGCGCGAGCGCCAGCAGGAGGCCGGCGGCAGCGCGACCCTCGCCGCCCTGCTCGAGCTGGTGAACGGTGTGCTGCAGAGCCCCGCGCGCCCTTCGCCACAGACGTTCGGGCCTTATCAGCTCGGTGAAAAGGTGGGCGAAGGCAGCACCAGCGTGGTGTATCGCGTGCTCGGCGAGGGCTCCGAGCCGCTCGTGCTGCGCCGCATGAAGCTGCACGATCCGTCGCCCAAGGCGGTGGAGCGCTTCACGCGCAGCCTGCGCATCACGCGCGAGCGCCTGGATCATCCCAACATCCTTCGGCCCCTGGAGGTCGGCGAGCACGAGGGCAAGCCCTTCGCCATCCTGCCGTACCTCGACACCTTGGAACGGCAGCTGGCGTGTGAGGAGTGGCCCCTCGCGCGCTGCGCCCGGGTCATGTATCAGCTGGCCAGCGCCGTGGCGCACGCGCACGAGCGCGGCGTGATCCACTACGACCTGAAGCCTGCGAATGTGCTGTGGCGGCCGGCACAGGATGGCGGCGATGGCGTGCCGCTGCTCATCGACTTTGACTCGGCGCGGCTCCTCGACCCCGCCGAGCACGGCTCGTCCACGTGGGCGGCGGGCGGCGCCACGCGCTGCTACCTGGCGCCCGAGCTCCTCGCCGGCGGTGAGGCCACCGTCCGCGCCGACATCTACAGCCTCGGGGTGATCTTCCACGAGATGCTGACCTCGGAGCTGCCGGACGGCGCCCGAGCTGGACAGCGCGCGAGTCATGCGCGGCGCCGTGCACTGCGCCGCCCGCGGTCTGCGGTGCCGCGCTACTTCCAGGCAGTGTGCGAGGCTTGCCTGGAGCAGGCGCCCAGCGCGCGCTACCCGAGCGCCGCCGAGCTGGTCCGCGACCTCGAGCACTTGCTTCGTGGCGAGCGGCCACGCCGCTACAAGGGCCGCTTGCTGCGCGCGCTCGACTGGGCCAGCGCCCACCGCGGCCGCAGTCTGGGGTCATGGGGCGCCGCGGCGTGCTCGGCAGCGCTCGTGTGGCAGCTGCTCGACCCGGGCCCGCTCTCCTCGGCCCAGTCCAGCGCCGTGGCGGCCAGCGAGCTCGCCGCCGAGCTGGGGGCCGAGCTCCAGCACCTCGCGCGCGCCGCCGAGGAGACGGCGAAGGATCCGGAGGTAGTCAGCCGTCTGGACCTTACTTCGCCGATCAATCTCGACCGCGCGCTGCTGAGTCACATCATCGATCCGATCACCCGCGAGTCGTTCTCGGGCTCGTTCGTCATGACCAGCAACGCTCGGATCATGGCGACCTATCCCGGCGTCGCCGAGGGGGTCCTGGAGAAAACGTACCCGTGGCGCGACTACTTCATCGGCGCCCTGCGGCTCGGCAACGAGCGGCCTGAAGGCGCTCGCGCGGCCTACCTCAGCCGCGCCTTTCGCTCGGAGACGAGCGAGCGCCTGGAGCTCGGCTTCTCCGTACCGATGCCAGAGACGGGCCCCGTGCGCGGCGTCCTGGTGACCCAGCTCATCGCTCGGGATGTCCTGCGCGAGCGACACCAGGCGGAGCGTACGCCCCACTCCGAGGGGCGCTGGCCCAGGGCGCGAGCATTGCTGCGGCTGGTGCTGGGGCGGCCGGAACCGCTCGAACGAGTCAGCGTGCTCCTGGGGCCGCGCGATCGCGATCGGCGCGATGGCGAGACGGGCATACTGGCGCCGGAGGGCCTCACGTATCTCGCTCATCCAGACATGGATCCTCGTGCCGAGACGCGGCTCGCCGCCGCCTACGAGAAGCCCTTGCTGGAGGCGCTGGGGCCTGCCGCTGCCCGCGGTGAGCAGTTCCAGCCGTCGCCAGCCAGGCCGGTGCTCTTCGAAGAGTACAGCGATCCGTATCGGCTGGGCGAGCGCAGCTCGGCGGATGTCGAGTCGCTGCGCGAATGGAGCGCCGCGGCCGCGCCGATCCTGCGCACTGGTTACGCCGTGCTGGTTCAGAGCAGCCGGCCTTCGCCCGCCGAGTCGAAGAACCGGTTCCTGGCTCGCTTTGTCGTCTCACTGCTAGGCATGGGTGCGGTGATCGCTGGGCTCATGTTCGCTCGCCGCGGGCGAGAGCTGCTCCGCTGACGCGGCGAGCGCGGTCGATTTCTCCAACGCGGCGGCGCGCGCGGAGGTCGGAGTGATGAAGCCCGCCGAGCTCGCAAGCGCTGCGAGCTCGGCGGGTCCCCAACCCGAAAGGATACCTCCATGCAACCATCCATGATCCGCTCCGCCGTTCACGCGCTGCCGCGCGAGCAGCGCTCGGCTTTCTCCGCGCTCCACCTGCTGCGGCTCGCGCTCAGCGCGCGCCGCCTGGCAGGCCAGACACTGCTGGCGAGCGCGCTGCTCGTGCGCTCTCAAACGGGGGATGCTGCCGCCCAGGAACAGCTGCTCCCCGGCCCGATCGAGCACTGGGACAGCGACGGTAACGTCTGGGAGTTTTCGAACCAGGGCCAGTACTTCTTCCCCGAGGGGGATTACGTGTTTGTACCGGGCCTGGGCTACCAGACCGACGACGTGCAGATCCCAAACCCCGACGGCTCACCGGCGTTCGATCTGCAGTTCGTGCCCTTCGACGACATTCCCATGTCCGCCCTCGATGGCGAGCTCTTCGGTGGCAGCGGGAGCGACTACCTCGCGGGCGGTGAGAGCTACGATGCGCTGTTCGGCGGCGGCTCTGACCTGCTCGAGACGTACGAGCAGAGCGACGGCAGCTTCTTCGACTCCATCGATGGGCTCGCCGGTGACATCGACTTCGTGAATCCGCCGCGGGACTTCTACGACCTCGGCTCGGAAGAGAGCGGGTACGGCGCTGACACCCCCGCGAGCAACGGGGCGGGCTCACTGTCGGAGGAGTGGCTCGGCTGGTGGTGACCGAGGCGCGCTGAGCGCGCCCGCGCGCTCGGCCAGCGCCGTTGCAGGGCTCGCGGCGCAGCCATCCCTCGAGAGCCCACCCCTCCGCGCAGAGCTGACCGCGCGCTGGCGCTCCTGGTAGCGCCAGCGCGCGAGACCCCGCGCGCGCGCTGCCCGGCACTCGCAGCACCGCTGTGCCGCTGGCGCGTGGTGAGCGAGCGCCGCGGGGCGAAGCCTGTCCAACGAATGAAATGCGCATCAACCGCGCAGCAAGGAGATGTGTACGTGACCAAGCCACGAAGAGTGTCATCTGTGAATCACAACCTGTACCGCGCCACGGAGCACGCGGCGCAGCGCTCGGAGCTCCCGCAGCGCTCGGCGCCTGCACTGTCACTGCTCCTGGCGCTCTCGGCGCTGGGCTGCGGCGGCGCGGAGTCAGCGCCGCCCAGCTCTGCTCCAAGCCGCCTCGGTGAGCTGCGCTCCGCCCTGGAGGATGCCGCTGCCAGCCGCTGCAGCATGGCAGACTTGGTCTCGGCGGAGTGTGCGGGGAGCTGGCAATATCAGCGCTGGGCGGCCTGCAACGTATCGGAAGCGGGACCCGTGACCGCTGCCACGTGCCTGACCGAGCCGACCTGCCGCGTCTGGAACACCTGCAGCGACTGGACCCTGGGCACCGCGGCTCCTGCCACGCAGGAGGCCCGCTTCACCCACCTCGGGCGCTGCAAGGACTCGCGGGATTGCTTCGATGGCTGCGAGAAAGTGGAGGACCAGATCCAGACAGCGTTAGAGGCGCTGCGCGCCACCGTGCCCGAGCCGCAGCGAGCGCTGGTCAAGGAGGTGTCCAGGACCTCCGAGCGCCTCTCCGCCGAGAAGGTCTCCTGCAGTGGGCTCGAGTGCCTCTGGGAAGATCCGCGCTACGACGTCACCGAGGAGTGCCGGGTCACGCTCGAGTACCCTACCCCGGCAGCGGGTCAGTCTCCCGTCTGTGGTTGCGCCGGGTACGAGTGTACGTCGCCCGCGTGCGGCCCTGCTCCCACCCTCTTCAGCTCGCAGAGCGGCCTCTCGCTGGACGCGCTGCAAGCGCTGGATCCGCTGGCCGCCGATACGCCCGCTCCCGAGTGCAGCACCTGTGACCCGCTGCCCGTGGACAGCCCTGCGTCGGCCCAGGCCAAGCTCCAGTGCCTGAATGCGCGGCGCGCGAGCGTGAGCCCGGAGGCGCAGCCCCAGCTCGACGCCCGCACCCGGGTGCTGTTGCTGCTGGCGGGAGACCAGCTGAGCGCCGCGGACAGGAGCAAGGCCTGGGAGGCCTTTGCCGCGGAGCGCCGCGCGGGCGGGCTCCGCTGTGAGCCGCCGAGCGAAGCAGCTCCGGTCAGCGTTGAAGCCAACCCTGACCAGGACTTCGAGGTCTGCCCCGCGCGGAGCGTGCAACTCCTGGAACGCGACCTCGCCGTCTGTGAGCAGCTGGCAGGAGTGAGCACCGGCGCCGTACCCGCCAGCGTGGCCTGGGTGCTCGCGGAGCGCTGCATCGGCTTGCTCGAGCGCGTGACAGAGGCGCGCACGTTCGCAGGGCTCGACAACGCCTGCGTGGATGAGGCCTTCAGCGCGCGCACCCGTGACACCGTCGAGCTCGTCGTGCGCGGCAGCCTGGAGGCGCTGGTGCAGCGCCAGAGCCTCGGGCAGCCGGACCTGGCGAGCCCCGCTGGCTATCCCGAGCTGGTGCGCACGCTGGTGCTCGTCGATCGCTGGTTCGCGGCCCACCGCGAGAGCTTGCTGAGCGACGCCCAGGACGGGGTGGAGGCGGAGGCGGAGGCGGACCAGACGCTGAGCGAGCTGCTCGAGGCGTTCTGGTCCGCTGCGCAGCGCGCCCGCCGGGTGACGCTCGATCTGGAGGCGCTGCTGGCCACGAGCGGCGCTGCCGAGGCCGACATCGATGCTGCGATCGATCGCGCAGCGGCGCGCGCCGAGCGGCTGGCGCGCGATGTCCTCGGCGCGGCGCACCGGGCCGCCGGGACCAGCGTGCCCGCGCTGCTCTCGGGCGCGGTCGAGGTGCTGCCCGCCTTCACGCTGCAAGCTTCGAGCACGAACGGCGACGTGTTGCTACGCCTCACGGGGGATGCGCTGACGGGGCTGGCACGTGCGCTGGAGCGCGCGGAGCCGTTCCACGATCTCGCTTGCCGCCTGGGCGGGTGCGGCCCGCGAGCGCTCGGCGCAGCGTTCACGGACACCCCGCTGGCAGCCTTCTGGAGCGCCCTCGCTCAGCTGGATCGCGACGCCCAGAGCGAGACGCTGCCGCTCGTGTTCGGACGCCTGCCTGCCACCCCCTGGCGCGAGGCGCTGCTCGCCATCGCCAACAACCGAGCCGCGCTGCGCGCCGCGATCGCCGCTGCCACCAGTGAGCCGCACGAGGTAGCGCTGATCGACGCCGATCCACGGCGCCTGAAGCCGGCCGCGACCCGGCTGGCGGCGCTCGGGCGCGCCGGCAGCGAGCGCGCGCGCAGCTACGCCGCGACCGGCTTTCTGGCGCTGCCGGGCGCGCGGCGCATTCACGCCAACGTGAGCGCCGCCGGCAGGGCTGCGACGCTCGCCGCGCTGGACGCTGCCAGCGCGGGGTTCGCCGCCGAGGCCGCGCTGTTTCAGGCGGAGCGCAGGGCCGCTGCCGCTGAAGCCGCGCAGCGCGACGCCGCGGAGCGGGCCGTCGAGGCGGTGCGCGGCCGCTTGCAGCAGCTGGACGTGACCCTGCGCCGCCTGAACGCCGATGCCGTCGGTCTCTCCACCTCCTTGCAGGCCCTGGAGGCGCGGGTCGGCGAGACGACGAGCCGCGCCGCCACCCTCGAAGAGGTGCTCGACGGCGGAGCGTTCACCCGGACCGGTGATACACGCCGCTTCGTGGTCCACGGCCACGACGGCAGCCCGGCGAGCCGCGCCGCTGGAGCGCCGGTGCCGATCGAGGGCTTCGCGGCCCGCGACATCGAGCTGGGGGTGAACGGTACGCCGCGCATCGAGGCGGACGCGCGGCAGCTGGTGATGGTGGAAGCCGCCGGGGAATATTCGCCGCTCTGTGCGCTGAGCCGGCACGACGCGGAGCAGCCGCGCGCGCACGTCGCCAGTCTGGTGGCGCTGGTAGAGCCCGCGTCCTCCCCGAGCACCCGGCTGTCCCTCGCTCCCACCCCCGGCACGACGATCGGCCCCGAAGGCTTTCAGCTGGTGCGCAGCGCGTCGCGCGCCAGCGTCGAGCAGCGCGATCGAGACGCCAAGGACAACGGCTTCTTCAAGACGCTCCTGGGCGTGGTCGACAAGTTCTTGCCGCCGGTCGGCAGCATCGCCAAGGGATTCCTCGACGCCAGCGACCCCGTGGAGAGCTCGTCGAGCTCATCTCGACTGGAGTCCGTGAGCCAGCACGGTGGCTTGCGCTTGCCGGGGACGCCCTTCCCCGATCTGCCCGCGGGCGCGCTGCTGCTGGTGGAGCTGCCGCGCGGTGCGACGGACTCGAGCCAGATCCGTGACGCACACCTCGTGCAACGCGGCGTGACCTCCTTCGTCGTTCCGGCGGACGCGGACCTGTACTTCGTGGTCAACGATCACTGGGTTGCAGAGGATGCCCAGTGCCAGGCGCTGAGCCCCGCCAGCGATCCCAACGGGGTCACCGTTTCGGTCCGGCTCGCCGCTCCCAACACCGACGTGGCGGAGCGCAGCATCGAGGCTCTGCAGGAGGTCGTCAGCGGGCTGCGTGCCGTGCGCGACGACTACTTGCGCCAGGGACGCATCGTCGGCTCTCAGCTGGCGCAGGCACGCGCCGAGGCTGAGCTCGATTTTCAGGTGCGCGCCGGCCTGGAGCTGGTGGCCTTGCCGCCCGTGCTGCGCGACGTGATCGAGGCGCACCTCGGGCGCGAGCTCGCCGCTGCCGAGCTCGCGGTGGCGCGCCAGGCGCTGGAGCGCGCGGCCGCGGACGTGGCGCTCGAGGCGGAGCCACTGCTGCGCGAGCTGCGCCGGCTGCAGAGCGGCGCGCAAGGGGCGGGCCTCGGACCGCTATGGCAGCTGCGAGATCTGGGCGAGCTCCGCGATGAGGCGCAGGAGCGCGGCCTGCTGCAGTCCGCCGGAGCGCTCGTCTCCCGCGTGTCCGAGACGCTGCTGCCGATCCTGGAGCTGTGGCACCCGAACGTGCTCGATGCCGTGCGCTCCAACGCGGTCTTCCAGCGAGACGCACGCCAGCTCGCCGGGGTCGTGCCGGAGCTCGACCCGCTCACCCTGACCGACGAGGTCGAGCGGCTGATCGCCCTGCTGCGCAGCGCGTATGCCAGCGATCCCTTGGCACACCTGCCCGATCCTCTGGAGCAGCCCATCGTCGGCGTGAGCTTCGCGCGGCCGCCAGAGTGGGGTCCCGCCTGCGACGGCTGCACCAGCGCACCGAGTGGATTTCCGAGAGCCAGTGAGGCCAGCGCCTTCGCCGTGTGGAATGCGATCGAGGCCGCGCTGCTCAGCGAGCAGAGCCTGCCCCGCATCGACTGCGACAGCGACGCCGAGTGCCTGTCCGTGCCCGGAACCCGCTGCGACCTCACCCGAGCGAGCCCCATCTGCGTGCGCGCCTCGACCCAGGCGGAGCTGCAGATCGAGCCCAGCGACATCTATCGCCGCAGCGGAGGCCAGGCCACCCTCTCTTGCTTCCTGGCGACCCCCGTCATCCAGCAGTGGGCGCTGGTCTTCGCCGACGAGGCCCGCGACCGCGACGCGCTGTTACGGCAGCTGTCCCTGAGCGGCCGCCAGCTGGAGCCCCGAGCGCGCCCCTCCCAGCGCTTCGTCACCGAAGCCGGCCTGCTCGACTACACGATGACGGACGCCACCTCGCTGAGCTCCGGCATCTCCTTGCTGTACAGCCGCCCGGAGAGCGCCTTTGAGAGCTTCTCGACCCTGGCCAACAGCCGCTCGCTGCGCGGGCGCAATCCAGTCGGCCTCTCCGCGTTCTCCACGCTCTCGGTCGACTTCTCGCCGCTCGCCAGCATGAGTCACCCGAACGGCAATGGGATCGGCGAAAGCGAAGGCGGGCGAGTGAGTGAGCTCGTCCTCGTGATGCGACTCGACGCACGCGCCTTCGCCTCGACCCCTGCCGGACACGAACTCGAAGGCATCGTCAGCACCTGCGCGCCAGCGTATCGAGAGCGCTGAGCGCTACCGCACGGCCCCTCGCCAGGAAGCGCGGCATCCGCCCAGATGCAGCCTTCCTGGCGCTTCTCTCTGCGTGCCGCCGAAGACGGGCGCGCATCACCAGCGACGGGGCCTCGCCCGCCAGCAGCGAGGCGCACGAGGTTGTGCTAGATCCCGGGAATGTCCCAGCCCACAGCTCGGCCAGCCACCTACCAGGACGTGCTGGACGCGCCGGAGCACCTCGTCGCCGAGCTGATCGCGGGCGTCCTGCGCACCCAGCCCCGCCCCGCCCTGCCCCACGCCACCGCCGCATCCGTGCTGGGCATGGACCTCGGTGGTCCCTTTCAGCGCGGCCGCGGCGGCCCCGGCGGCTGGTGGATCCTCGATGAGCCCGAGCTGCATCTCGGCGAGGACGTGCTGGTACCCGATCTGGCTGGCTGGCGGCGGGAGCGCGTACCCACTGCCCCGAAAGGGGCCTATCAAGAGCTAGCCCCCGACTGGGTGTGCGAGGTGCTCTCCCCCTCCACACTTCAGCTCGATCGCATGCTCAAGCTGCCGCGCTACGCGCGCGCCGGGTGACCAACGTGTGGCTGGTCGATCCCATCGCTCAGACGCTCGAGGTGTTTCGCGCCGCCGGCCCGCATTACCTGCTAGTGGCCACCCACGGCGGCGATAGCCTGGTGCCAGCCGAGCCCTTCGAGGCGATCGAGCTCGAGCTCGCGGCCGTGTGGGGCCAGCGCTGAGCCAGGGCGCGTGAGCCCTGCCGGGCGTCAGCTCGCCGCGGTGATGCGCGCGGGCACTTCGCCCTCCGGATCGAGCAGGTGCACGGCCAGCAGCTGGTCGAGCGCCACGAACTCGTCCGGCTTGCCTGGCTCACCCGGCACGCGGATACCCACCGAGCTCGGAAAATAGTGCCCGACCCGCTCGCGGCGCCAGAGCCGCCGCGCGGGGCGATACGTGGACTCCACCTCCGCGCGCGCGAACACCGCGTTCCAGTAGGCGCGCTTGCGCCGCTGCTCCGGCAGCACGCTGCGCGGGAACGCCGCCAGCGCCTGCTCGCTGAGCAGCTGGCAAGTGAAGCCCGAGGAGCGCCGGGCGGTGCGGTACAGCTCGTGGACGCGCGCCACGAAGCACAGCAGCAAGAAG
>JAICQL010000048.1 GCA_025937895.1 Polyangiaceae bacterium
AGCTGCGCTCTGCTGGTTCGGAGCTGCGCTCTGCTCGATCCGAGCTGCGCTCTGCTGGCTCGGAGCTGCGCTCTGCTGGATCCGAGCTGCGCTCTGCTGGCTCCGAGCTGCGCTCTGCTGGCTCCGAGCTGCGCTCTGCTGCTCCTCAGCTGCTGCGGCCCGCGGCGCCGCCGGCCGTGCCCGAGCTGGCCGCCGAGGAGACCGCTCGCAGCCTGTTCGTGCGGGCCAGCAAGCTGCGGCGCGACGACTGGACGGCAGCTGCTGGACTGTATGAGCTGCTCACCCGGCGCTTTCCGACGTCCACCGAGGCGGGTGTGGCCGAGATGGCCCTGGGCAAACACGCGCTGGACGAGGGCCATGCGCGCGAGGCGCTGAGCTGGTTTCGAGCGTACCAGCAGCGGCCCGGCGGTGAGCTGACCTCGGAAGCGCTGTGGGGCGAGGCGCGCGCGCTCGAGAGCCTGGGTGAAGCCAGCTCCGCTCGCGCCGTGTGGCGTCGCCTGCTCACCGACTATCCGGGATCGGCGTATGCCGCCGTGGCACGCCAGCAGCTGGGGTCCTGAGGCTGGATCGTGAGGCCGGGGATCGTGACGGCGCAAGCCCGAGCGCGCGCCGCTCGGGCGCTGCTCGCGCAGCTCCTGCTGGCGGGAGCCGTCGCACACGCGGCGTCGCCTCCCGCTGCAACACCGGCCGCTGCAACACCGCCGGCGCCCGCACCGGCGGTGGCACCTGCGCCGCCCATCACCAGCTGCGGGGGCTCCGGCCCTGACGAGCTGCTGGTCACCCTTGCGCGCGTACCGCGCGAGGCAGCGCTCCGGCGCGCGGTGTGCGACTGGTTCCGCGATGAGCCGTGGCGGGTCACCTTCCACAGCCAGGAGCAGGGGCTGCCGCGCGCAGAGGAGCCTGGCTCCGGGCAGCTGCTGGTGACCGTCTTTCCCCTGCCTCCAGACGCCGCGCAGCTGAACATCACCGCGCCGGGGCGCTCGCCCGACTGGCGGACGGCGCGCTGGCTGGAGCGGGTGGAGCTGCGCAACGGCTTTGACGACGTGGACGTAGAGGTCATCGCGCAAACCTTGCACTCCACCGCGCAAGCCACGCTCTCGCGCGCTCACGTACCGCCACCCGCTCCGCGAGCGCCCGCCCAGCAGCCCCCCGTGTCGAGCGCAGCGCCCGTGCCCACTGCGCTGCTCGCGAGCGAGCAGCCGGCGTTGCGCCCCGTCCGGGCCACCCCGGGGGAGCTCGACGCGCCACCGCGCATGACCTACGCGCTGCCCCTGCCCGTACACACTGCGGTCGGCTACCACTTTCATGCGCGCGGCGGGGAGCCGGTGACGCATGGTCCCTCGTTGCGCATCGAGCTCGACTGGTTATCCCGCGCGCTGGTGCTGAGCAGCTTTGTGCGCACATCGCTCTTCACCTCGTCGCGCGCGCGCGCCCAGGGTGTGGAGCTGGGCTTGAACGGCATCGGCATCGGCGCAGGGCTGGCTGCCAGCGCACCCGCCGGGCCCTGGACGGGGCGCTTCGCGCTCGGCAGCAGCGTCGACCTGCTCGGGCTCGACGTGGGCGTGACCGACGGCGCCAGCACTCGCTCGCTGGGCGGCGGACGGCCGCACCCCCGTTTCTTTGCCACGACAGAGGCGGGCGTTTCGCGGCGCTTCGCCCGGGTGGAGGTGGGCCTCAGCGGCATGCTGCGCTGGCAGGCCTCCGCCAGCTACTACGAGCTGCTGGAGCAGGGCGACACACACACGATCCTGCGAGCGTGGCGCCTCCAGCCCGGCGGGGCGCTGGAGGTGGCGTACATCTGGTGAGCTCAGCAGCCCACGCGCACGGTCGAGAACACGATGTCGTCGTACCAGAGGTTGAACTGATTCGGCGTCGGGCCACCCTGATACAGCTGCCAGCCGATCCACAGGCTGTTGAACTGCGGGAACTCGAATGGCGTCTGCGCGCCGCCGTGGTTGTTGGTCGAGACGCTCAGCTCCGGCTTGGGCTGCGAGTCGATCCAGATGTTGATCGCGTTGTCCGCGTCGCTCATCTGCCACTCCATGCACAGGAAGCGCCCGGGCACAGCGGGGGTGGTGGTACGCCAGTTGGTCCAGTCGCCCGTGGGCCCCGCGTCGCTGCCCGGTCCCCAGAACACCCCGTTCTCCTCCTGGATGAACTGGCCGCCGATCGGGCGGACCAAGCCGGCGCCCTGCCCCGCCAGCTCCACCAGGGTGAAGTGCGCGTAGTTCGGCGCCGAGGGGAACTGCTGCACCTGCACGTACATGCGAGCGAAGAAGCTGTTACCAGGTGGCGCGAAGCCGTTGAGCTGGATGTACGCGCGCCCGTTGCCCTGCGTCTGGACGTGCAGCGAGCGCTGGCCGCGGGCCACGGCGGAGTCGATACTCAAGGTGCCGTTGGCCGTCGATGGCGTGAACGCGGCGCTCGCCTGCAGCGCGCCGACCGCCAGATCCTCGAAGTCCTCGCAGAAGAAAGCGGAGCCGTCACAGCCGCCGCCCACGAAGGGCGGCTGCATCACCGGCGGCATCTGCGGGGGCATGCTGGTGCTGCCCGCTGCGCCCGGCGGGGGCATCATCTGAGGCGGCATGTTGGCTCCGCCCGCGACGCCCGTCATCATGCCAGCGGAACCCGCGGCACCGGGAAGGACGCCGGAGACATTGCCGCTCGCGCCGCCCGCGCCGACGGAGGTGTTACCCTGCTGCCCACCGGGCGCGGTATTGCCCGGAACGTTGCCGCTGCCATTGCCGTTGCCATTACTGAGCGGAGCGTTGTTCGGGTTGCCCTCGCCCGTCGGACTGCCGCCAGGGCCGACCGGCACCGCGCCAGGGCCGGCGTTCCCTCCAGCGCCGGGCGGGCTGTTGCCCACACCCAGGAAGGGCGGCGGCTCGGTGCCATCATCTTCCGCGGGCGCGCTGCACCCGAGCACGCTGGCAGCCGCACTGGCGGCGGACAGCATGAGGGCAAGCCCTCCGAAAGAACGCCCCGAGGGGCGTGAGCTCGAGCGCTGGCAATTGGCGACCATGAAGAGACCTCCGAGCAACGACCTTGACGTATCACTTGTGACACGGCGGCGAGCAATCCCGCAACACGCTCACTGCGTCAGCGCCTGTATTCACGCTCGCCAGCGCTCCGCGGCGGCACGCCGGATCCGACGGATCGCACTTTAACGCCATCTTTTTGCGATCGCACGCGACTCGAGCCTCGCGGCGGTGAAACCACTGCGCAGCGCTCGAGCAGCCAGTGTTAACGGCTGCGGCAGCGCTCGGTGTTGCATCGTGGCGTGGCTCGCGGCGCTGCAGAGCTCACTGCCCACGCGCCACCGCGGCGAGCCGCGCGCACGCCCGGGCGAGGCAGAAGGCCGCGCAGACCCAGCTCGCTACATTTGCAGGTAACCCCAGTGCCCGGGTCGCGTACGGTAGCACGAGGAGGCGGAGCGCTCACCGAAGTAGCGTGCCCTGCACGGCAGGGCCCGCGCTGGCGCCCCGAGGAAAGGAACCATGCGAGATTACTTTGTCGAGCAGGGCCCTGCACAGACGCAGGCCCCGGTCTGCCCCATCGTCAGGAGCCTCGCGGGCCAGACCGCGCTGGTCACCGGCGCAAACTCCGGGATCGGGCGCGCCATCGCCGTCGCGCTGGGCAAGGCTGGCGCCAACGTCGTGGTAAACTACGTCACGCGTGAGGACGCGGCGCGCGAGACGCTGGAGGAGGTGCAGCAGTGCGGCGCCCGCGCGCTGGCCATCGCCGCCGACGTCAGCAACGAGCAGCAGGTGCGCGACATGTTCCAGCGCACCGTCGACGAGCTGGGCGCGCTCGACATCCTGGTCAACAACGCCGGCCTGCAGCAGGACGCCCCCTTCCACGAGATGACCACGGCGCAGTGGGACAAGGTGATGAACGTGAACCTGCGCGGGCAGTTTCTGTGCACGCGCGAGGCCGTGCGCATCTTCATGCGCCAGGGCATCCGCAAGAACGTGTCCTCGTCTGCTGGCAAGGTCATCTGCATCAGCTCGGTGCACGACGTCATCCCCTGGGCGGGGCACGTCAACTATGCCGCCTCCAAGGGCGGGGTGATGCTGATGATGAAGAGCGTGGCGCAGGAGGTGGCGCCGCTCGGCATCCGGGTGAACAGCATCTGTCCCGGCGCCGTGCGCACGCCCATCAACACCGAGGCCTGGAGCACGCGCGAGGCCTACAACTCACTGATGAAGCTCATCCCCTACAAGCGCATCGGCGAGCCGGAAGAGCTGGGGCGGGTGGCGGTGTGGCTCGCCTCGGATGACTCCGATTATATCACCGGCGCATCGCTCTATGTCGATGGCGGCATGACCTTGTACCCCGGCTTCGAGACGGGCGGCTGAAGGCGGCCTGCGCGCGGGGTCTGACGTGCAGACCCCGCTCCGGATCACGACATGCCAAAGCGCTCCGCCACGATGCAGGAGGTGAGCACCTGCAGGAACAGCGCGTCCACCGCCGGCCGCGCCGCCGCTGGCGTCTGAGGCCAGCCATCGAGCACGGCCAGCAGGCGCTGCCGATCGAAGAAGGGGACGCGATCGAGCGCCCGGCCGCGCAAGGTGGTCTGCAACAGCTCGTGCAGCGGGCTCTCCGGCGCGGCCACGCTGGGTGGCGCCAGGAAGGGGTGCTTCTGGCGCTCGTACACGGTCCTGGTCAGCACGGGGCGCGCGGCCTCGCGAAGCACGTATTTCTCCGTGAGGCCGCGGATCTTGAACGACATGGGCAGCGAGCACACCAGCTCCACCAGCGGATGATCGAGGAAGGGCAGCCGCCCCTCGACGGAGTGCGCCATCTCCATGCGATCACCCAGCAGAGACAGGATGTAGTTGGGCAGCATGGTCTTGGACCACAGGTACATCGACTGGTGGACGGGCGGGCGAGCGTGCAGCTGGCCGCGCACGTCGAGGCCATCGAGCACGTCCAGGTGCGCGTTCCTGCCGCGCTGGCTGGCCAGGAACTCGGGCGCGAGGATGCTCTGGTACTTGAAGCCCACCGAGGCAAAAGCCTCCATCCAGGCCGGCACGAAGCCCAGCACCCCCTGGAGGTGTGCCACCGATAACGTCTGCCCCTCGGGCATGAGCAGACCGCGCGAGACTGCATTGCCGCGGTCCAGCGCCTCGAGCCGCGCCTGCGTGCCCTCCGCGCCCTGGCCGCGGGCCTCCGCCAGCAGCAGATCGCGCCGGAAGTGCGGGTAGCCCGCGAACACCTCGTCCGAGCCCTCGCCCGTCAGCACCACCCGGTAGCCGTGCTCACGCACCGCGCGGCTGAGCAGGAACTTGGCTGCAGCATGCGCGTTCGGAAAGGGCTGCTCGGCGTGCCAGACGGCGTCGGCCAGACCCTCTGCCAGGTTCGCCTGCGTGATCGGGACGGAGACGAGCTCGGCGTTGCAACGCTCCGCCATCTCCCGCGCGATCGCCTGCTCGTCGTATTCGGGCTCGGCGAACGAGATGTTGAAGGCGCGCACCGGCTTGCTCGAGTGGCGCGCGGCCAGGCCGATCACCGCGCAGGAGTCGATGCCGCCGCTCAGGTAACAGCCGACGGGCACGTCGGCACGCAGGCGCAGCCGCACCGCCTCGTCCAGCGCGGCGTGCACCTGCTCCACGCACTCGCCCTCGCTGAGCACGCGCTCGCCGCCCTCACGCGCGTAGTCGAAGTCCCAGTAGCGCACCAGCCGGCGCTCACGCGCGGTCACCAGCAGGTAGTGCCCGGGCAAGAGCTGCTGGAT
This sequence comes from Polyangiaceae bacterium, assembly GCA_025937895.1. Lineage (GTDB taxonomy): Bacteria > Myxococcota_A > Polyangia > Polyangiales > Polyangiaceae > SZUA-265. Next base: position 5,738 of record JAICQL010000048.1, read on the forward strand.
ACCCTCGAACCAGGAGCGATCGGGTGCAAAGGCCGTGAGCAAGGTGGACTGCGCGAACGTCTGATGATCCCAGCGCGCGGTCATGCCCGCGGCGAGCAGCGCCTTCACCTCGGAGGCCAGGCCCAGCACGCCGGCAAAGTCGGCGTAGAACAGTGGCTTGATCCCGAAGCGGTCGCGCGCTGCCAGCAGCAATTGCCGGCGCTCATCCCAGAGCACGAAGGCAAACTCGCCGCGCAGGTGCTGCACGCACTGCGCGCCATACTCCTCGTACAGGTGCAGCACGATCTCGCTGTCGGAGCCGGTACGAAAGCGATGGCCCCGGCCCTCCAGGTCGCTGCGGATGCGCTCGAAGTCATAGAACTCACCATTGACCACGACCTGGAGCTGACCATCGCGGCTGCTGAGCGGCTGATGGCCGTGCTCGAGATCGATGATCGACAGGCGCGCGTGCCCCAGCCCCACCCGGCCGGAGGCTGACAGCCACTCGCGGCTGGCGTCAGGCCCGCGGTGATGCAGCGCGCGAGTTGCCCGCTGCAAGGCGTCTGCGCTGACGGAGCGCTGCGCTGAAAATAGACCGACGATGCCACACATGGATTCGCTTCTCCTCGAGCTGGGGTTGCGCGGGCGATGTGGGGCCATGGTGACGATTTGTCGCGGGGCAAAACGTCAGGGTTTCGTAATAGTGGAGGTCGCTGCCGGACATGGAACGGCTCGGGGCGCCTGCTGCGCAGCGCTCAGCCGGCGCCACCAGCGAGCGGCTCCCGGTCCACCGCGGAGAACAGGCCACAGGCCACCCAGTCGCGGAACGCGCGCTGCAGCGCTTCCGCACTAGCCGGCGGCGCGCCCGGAGCTGCGCTGGCGGCGCTCTCCAGCGCAGCGAGCAGCGGCGTGCCGGCGCTCAGCGCGACCAGCAGCGGCAGCAGCTGCAGCTCGATGCGCACGCGCCACACGTCGAGTCCCCGGCGGCAGACGGCCAGCGCCGAGCGCTCCAGCGCAGGAACCTGCTCCGCCCGCGCGCGCCCCTCGCGATACGCCTGGTAGTAGCTGCCCACCGGATACTGCGTGTCCAGCAAGCGCAACGTCGGGCTCGGCACGAGCCGCGCGTGCGCCCACTGCTCGGGCGACAGCTGCGCGAGCGCCGCGCCGTCCAGTCGCTGTCCCTCGCTCTCGTGAATGGCCTCCACCAGCGCCCACTCCAGCGCGGCGAGCTCCGCCGCGAACCCTGCCCAGGGCTCTCGGCGCTCGGCGCAATGGGCAGCCAGGGGCGCCCCATAGTGGTTCAAGCTGGGGCTGCGCGGCGGGTGCCAGCGGATGAAGCCGCGGCAGAGCTCGTCGAAGGCCTGTTGCCCGAGCGCATGCCGCAACGCGGGGTAGTCGTCCTCCAGGCACTCCAGCAAGCGTGCGACGTAGCCGTGGCGGTACACGCCCAGCCGCTCGCGCGGCGCGAGCTTGCCCCCGACCACGTGCTCCGCCACGTCGTGCGCCGCGAGGTACGCCTCCTCCGGCTCGGTGACGCGCTCAAACAGCCAGCGCTGGCGCTCGCCGAGCGGGGTGCTGGCGCTCATGCTGCCCTCGCGAAGCACGCCTTGGCCAGCCCGAGCTCTCGCTCCAGCTCGCCGAACGCGGGGATGTCGGCGTCCCACTCGAGCAGCAGCGGAGCGCGCGCGCCCAGCCGCACCGCCTCCTCCAGCAACTGCCAGACGTCGCTCGCCACCGGCGAGCCGTGGGTGTCGGCGAGGTAGCCCGCTGCGCGGCTGTGACCGGCGACGTGCAACTGCACCACCCGCTCCAGCGGCAGCTGGCGCAGGTAGCGGTGCGCATCGAAGCCGTGATTGTGCGCGTTGACGTACAGGTTGTTCACGTCGAGCAGCAGGCCCGCGCCAGACTCGGCCAGCAGCGCCGCGATGAACTCCGCCTCGCCCAGCGTGGCACCGTGAAACTCCAGGTACGTGGAGGGGTTCTCCAGCACCAGCGGCGCACCCAGAAAATCTTGCACCTGCCGCACGCGCTGCGCCACGTGCCGCAGCGCCTCCTCCGTGAAGGGCAGCGGATACAGATCATGGCCGAAGCGCCCGCTGACCCCCGTCCAGCACAGATGATCGGACACCCAGCGCGCCTGCACGCGATCCCGCAGGGCCTTCAGCTCGCCCAGGTACGCGCGGTCCAGCGGATCCGTCGAGCCGATCGAGAGCCCCACACCGTGCAGCGCCAGTGGGTAGCGCTCGGCGATGCGCTCCAGAAACACGAGCGGACGGCCGCGCGTGTGAAGGTAGTTGTCGCTGAGCACCTCGAACCAGTCGACCTTCGGGTGCTCGCTCAGGATGTGCTCGTAGTGCACGCTCCTCAGGCCGACCCCGAAGCCCAGCTGAGGCAGACCAAGACGTGGAGCAAGGCTCATCATGCGCTCACCTCTTCCAGCAGCAAAGCTTCACCAGCCCCGGCGCCGCCCCGGATCAGACGGCCAAACGCCGTCCGATCGCGGGGCTCAGCGCCGCCGGCTGCTTCAGGCCCCCTTGCAGCCGCCCTGGCCCTTGCAGGCGTTCTTTCCCTTGCAGGCGTGCTTGTCCGTCTTGCAGCCGCCCTGGCCCTTGCAGGCGTTCTGCCCCCTGCAGGCGTGCTTGCTGCCCGCCGCAGACTTGTCCTTGTCCTTGCCGGGGGCCTCCTGGGCCAGCGCCGCTGCGCTGCCGCCGAGAAGGATGCCGGAGATCGCCGCCGCCAAGAATGCGCTCTGTTTCATGTGATGTTCCTTTGCCGTGTGTTGTCGATAGGGTTGTCGAAGTGGCTGCCCGCGCGGCCGCCGTGATCTGTTGGCTTCGCTCGAGCGCGCTACGCTCCAGAGCGTGAGGCCGCGAAGGTGGGTGCTGCAGCTCGGGGGGCTGCAGCGGCTCGGGCGGCGCTGCGCCGCGCCAGCGCGCCATCGAGGGAGGCCGCGCCAGCGCCAGCCAGCGCCAGCCAGGCGAGCAGCGCCAGATAGGTGAACTCGAGCGCCCCCACCAGCTCGCTCACCCCGGTGATGTCCTCGGCTCTGGCCGTCAGCAACGCGACGACCATGGTGCACAGCAACGGCACCGCGGCCAGGCGAGTGGCGAGCCCCAGGAGCAGCAGGCCCCCGCAGACCAGCTCCACCCAGGACACGAAGGTGGCCTGGAACGCCGGCGCCGGTATGCCCAGCTCCGTGAAGAACTCGATCACCTGGTCCAGGTTGTGGACCTTGCCCCAGCCGGACTCGACGAAGGCGATACCCACGGTGAAACGTGCGAGCAGCGGCGCCAGAAACGAGAGGTGCTCGGCGGCATGTCGAGCACGGCGCTGCAGCTCGTGCAGGTTGTTGCTGATGAACATGAAAAACTCCTGTGCCCGTCGCGCGGGCGTCTGGTGCGAGTCGGCGGGCTACAGCCCCCACGCTGCGCTGCGCGCCTCGCTCGAGCCGTGGCCAGTGCGGCGCCGCGTCCGCGGCGACCGGATGGCAACAGCTCGCCCTGTGCTACGCGGGGCCCCTGGGGCGGTTACTCGAGAAAGCACCCGGCCCCGCTCGAGCCGAGCGCGCCGGAGCCTTGCCCGGCCGCAGCAGCGTCAGCTTTACAGCTGCTGGCCCGAGAGGTAAGGCTCCCGACTCGAGGCGACGTGTTCATCCTGGCGTTCTTGGCTCCGCGGGCTGGCGGTGTTGTGGCTGCTGCAGAGCCAGCTGCCGAGGGCACGCTGGGCGCCGCAGATCGCGCCATGGCGCGCTACGCAGACGGTGAGGAGAGCGCCTTTCACACCGTGTTTGCGGAGCTGGAGCCGCGCTTGCGCCTGTTCCTGCAGCGCATGGGCTGCGCCGGGGACGTCGCAGAAGATCTGCTGCAAGAGACCTTCTTGCGCATGCACAATGCGCGCGGCTCCTTCGCGCGCGGCAAGCTGGTGGCGCCCTGGGCGTATTCCATCGCCCGCAACTGTTTCATCAGCCACACCCGCTCGGCCAGGACACGCATGTCGCGCGCCAGCGTGGACGCGGACGGGGTGGAGCTACCGCTGAGCTCCGGTTCCAGCGTGGAGGAGGAGAGCATGGCGCGGCAGACCGCGCAGGTGGTCAGCCAGGTGCTGGCGGCGCTCACCCCGGCGCGGCGCGAGGCCTTTGTCTTGTTGCGGTACGAGGGGATGAGCGTGGCGGAGGCCGCGCAGATCGTGGGCATCAGCGAGGGCGCCCTCAAGATCCGCGCCTTTCACGCTTACGAGGCCTTGCGCGCCGCCCTGGCCCGGATGGAAACACCGCTCGAGCGGCAGGGGGACAAATCGGCCGAGGGCGTGGGCGCTGGTGGTAACCAGCGGGTGGCTCAGACGTAACGGCAGAAGGGCCCTCGTCTGCCCGCTCGCCACCTGCGGCGCCGGCCGGCGAGGCGCTGCATCGAGGAAGCATTCGTGAACGATCTGTCTTTGCTGAAGGAAATCCCCGATCCGGTGGCTGCTCAGCCAGCGGCACCGGCTCCTTCACCTCCGCGTTTGCCCGCTTCGCCCTCCCCCGTGCGCAGCCACACGCGCCGCTGGCGCATGCTGGCGCTCGGCCTGAGCCTGCTCTGGGTGGCCGCACACCTCACCATCTATGGCCTGCGCGGCGATCTGCAGCGCCTGCCGGCGCTCTACCTCTCCCTGCAGGTGGGGCTGCCGGCGCTGCTCGGCGCGCTCTCGCTGTGGGCGGCGCTCGCTCCGGGGCGGCTGGGGCTGGGCCTGAAGGTCAGCGCCCTGTCGGCGCTGGCGTTGCTCGGCCCGCTCACCTTCTGGCTGCTGGCTGCAGCCCTGCCCGCGCCCTATCCAGACAGCCCGCCCCCCAGCTTCTGGTTGAGCGCGCTGCTGTGCATGGATATCACCTTGGCCTGGGCGGCCGCGCCCCTGTTGCTGGCCGCGCTGGCGCTGCGCCGCGCCTTCCCGAGCGCGGCCCTGTGGCGCAGCGCGCTGGTCGGCGCCGCCGTGGGGCTGCTGTGCGGCGCGGCCATCAATCTGCACTGCGCCAGGGGGACCTCCAGCCATCTGCTGGTGGGGCACGGTCTGCCGATCGCGCTCGCCACCCTGCTCGGCGGGCTGGTGGTGTCGCGCTGGGCGCGCACCTGAGCACGCCCAGCGCTTTCAGCGACTCTCGCTACTGCAGCAGCGCTCGCTACTGCGCCGCCGGTGCCGCCGCCGCCGCTGCGCTCTGCTGCACCACGCCGAACGCGGCCAGCCCGACGATGCCGGCGTTGTAGTCGAGCGCGACCTCGTTGCCCACGTAGTCTTCGGTCACGTCCGCATAGCCGGGGCTGGTGATGACGATGCTCATGCCGCCGCCGCCGCCGCGCTGCAAGAACTCACGCTGGGTGGGGCCGGCCACCAGCGCGCCGGTCAGCAGCACGCCCAGGGTATCGGAGTTACGGTGGTGCGGATTCTGCGGCGGGTTATTGCCGTAGCCGACCACGAAGGAGCGATTGTAGCTGTTGGCACCCGCGATGTAGTTCAGCTGGCTCACCGCCAGATCCCGCGCGAGCGTATCGCCCGTGACCTGCGCATACAGCGCCGCGGAGAAGGCCGCGCCCGCCGCATAGCGCAGCGAGCCCCACTCGTCGAAGTAGATGTAGCCGGCGGTGAACTCGTTGTTGCTGACCTTGGCCGCGTAGTTCTCCACGTCCAGCTTCCAGAACTCCGCCACGGCCTCTGCCGCGCCGCCCATGTACAGGCTGTGACGGCTGAAGTCTGCCGACTGGCTGTAGTTGGGCGCCCAGCCGTGATTTTCGATCATGGTGTTGAAGGCGAGCGCATCGTCCAGGTAGGTGGGCTCGCTCGTCAGCCGATACAGCTCTGCAGAGCCCGCGAGCATCTCATCCACCCAGCCCTCACCATTCTGACCGTAGAGCCCCGGGTTGGAGCCCATCGGGTTGCTCTTGCCGATCTGATAGATGGAGAGCGCGTGGCTCTGGTACACGTCCGCCAGCGCCGGATCGTGCGCGCGATATAGCCGCGACATGAGCGCCAGGGAGGCCGCGGTGATGCCCGCGATGTCGGCGTTGGACTGAGTGTTGACGGGGCGCGGGCGGCCACCCTGGTTGGCCGGCAGCGCCTCTTGCTCCAGGCAGCTCACCCACTGACTGTGATCCTGGTTGGCGTTGCCGATCATACCGACCAGCTGCGTCTCGCTGATGTGCGCCTTCACCAGGTAGTCGGTGGCGTAGCGCGCTTCGTCCAGCACGTCCGGCACGCCGTTGGGCATGCCCGAGTAGCGCTGGTCGTCGCGGTCGAGGAACGCCGTGGGGAACGCGTCAAATGCCTTGAGCATGACGTAGCTGGCGTAAGCGATGCTGAGCGTGACCTTCACGTGGTCGCCAGCGTCGTACCAGCCGCCGGACAGGTCCACGTTGATGGACTCGCCATCGTTCAGGTGACAGGACGTGCCGCGCGCCGGGTCTGCCGCCTGCGCGGCCGTGAGCAGCCAGTTGGCCCCGTCCCCGCTGCGCTGCGCGCCGTACCACTTGACCACGGAGGCCAGCAGCGTCGGCGCGTCCGCGGTGACGAGCGGGCCCCCCGCCGGCATCGGGCCCGTTGCTGGGGGCATCTCCATGGCAATGGGCAGCGGCGCGTTGGGCGCCTCCGGATTGGTGGTGGCCGCGGGCGTTGCCGGCGCCGCGCCCGGCGTGCTGTCGGCAGGAGCGGTCATCAGCGGCGGAGCGCTCGACGCCGGAGCGCACGCGCTGCCCGCACAGGCGGCGGGGCCACCCGAGCCTTCGGAGTCAGAGCCACAGCCGGCGAGCAGCGCCGCCAGAGACGCGAGCACCGTTACCGGCACCAACGTGTTGGAGAGAGCAGCGGACAGAGCAGCGCGCCGCGCGCTGCTCGGTGCGGAGCCAGGTGAGAGGCGAAGCGAAAGAGATGCACGGTTGTGAGAGGTCATCGCGATGTTGCCGTGCTGGGTACCACGAGCGCAGCGCAACGAAAACGCATTGCTACGCCGCTGCAATAATCGCAGCAAAGAGCCGCGCGCGCTTCCTGTACGCGCTCACTCACGGTCAGGAACCTGCAACGCGGGTCAACGGCGCTGCCTGGAAGCGTTACCAGCCATGCGCCACGACGAGATGGGTGTGGCGTGAATCAGCGCTCGGGCTCGAAGCGCAGCGGCGCGGCATGCGGGAAGAAGCGCACATGCCTCACATCGAAGCAGAGGTTGCGCCCGCTGGGCACGGGCCCCGCGTGCGGGTGCGAGCCAGCGACCACGTCGACCTCCAGCTGCAACACGTCGCCGCGCTCGCGGTCCAGAAAGAGCAGCCCCGCGCGCGGGTTCAGGCGCAGGTTGCCCAGGGTGTTGAACAGGTTGTTGCCGGCGTAGTCCGGCACGAGCAAGGTGCTCGCCGCCGTGAGCTGCGCAAAGCCAGCGGGGCCACCGCGGTGCGAGACGTCAACGCCCAGCGCCGCGGACTGCGCTCCGTGCGCGGCGGGGTGCGCGCTGGCGATGAAGAACGTGTCCGCGCTCACCACCAGCGCGCGCTCGGCAGGGCCGAGCGTGCTGGACTCCCGCACGGGCTGCGGCGCGCGCTCGTCCGCAAACAGTGCCTGCCTGGGCTGGATGAAGCGCGGGCAGTTGCCAAAGCTCTGCTCGATCGCCAGGGTGAAGCCGTCCGCGTGGAGCGCCCGCACGTGGCCGTTGGCGCGATTGCGCCGCCGCGTGTGGGGTTGAATGCCGAGCAAGCCGAGCGGCGCCCCCAGCCTCAGGTTGTGCTGCAGCGGATCGCCTGCGAGCGGGCGCGCCGTGATGCGCAAGCCGTGCGGATCCGGTGAAGCCACGAAGCCCGGCGGCCCCGCCAGCAGCGAGGCCGTGGGCTGGCCGCGCTCATCGAGCGAGCCGGCGAGCACGAACGGCAGCTGCTCGAAGAACGCGCGGTGCTGCTCCGGCAGGTAGCCGCGGATCAGCTGCGCGCCGAGCCGCGCGGCGCGCGCTGTCACGCCAGCCTCTGCTTGCAGCGCCAGCTCGCCGGCGTGAAAGGTGGCTTCCGCGCGCAGTGGCGTGCTCATCACGCCTCCGGCCGCGGGCTAGCCGGCATGGGCACGAAGCGCGGCAGCGCCTCGATGCGCGCGAGCCACGCACGCAGCGCCGGGTACTCATCCAGCTGCACGCCGCCTTCGGGCGCATGCGCCGTGTACGTGTAACAGGCGATGTCCGCCAGGGAGAGCGACGCGCCCAGCAAGAAGTCGCGCCCTGCGAGCCAGCCATCCATCATGCGGAACAGCCCGTGCGCGGAGCGGCGCACCGCGTGGATATCGAGGGGGCGCCCGAACAGGTGAAACACCCGCGCCGCGGCGGGACCTGACGCCAGCGGCCCCGCCGCGATCGAGAACCAGCGCTGCTGCTCCGCCTCGAGCGCGGGGCTCTCCAGCTGGAAGCGCCCGCCGCCATAGCGCCGCGCCAGGTACACCAGGATGGCGTTGGAGTCGGCCAGCGCCAGCGGGCCATCCTCGAGCACGGGCACCTGCCCCAGCGGGTTGAGCGCGAGAAAATCGGGAGACCGCTGCTGGCCGCCGGCCAGATCCACGTCTAGCGCTTGCCAGGGCAGATCGAGCAGGGAGAGCAGCAGCTCCACCCGGTGGCAGTGACCGGAGAGCGCGAACCTGTGCAGGCGAAGGCTGTGCCGGGGAAGGTCAGGGAGCATCGGGAGTCCTCTGGTAAGCGGTGATGCGAGTGAGTATCGGGCCCGCGAGGCGTGGAACAAACAACTGCAACTGGACTAAACTAATCCGAAAACTGGAGTAATCTCGGACCATGGACAAGCTGCGCGCCATGCGCACCTTCGCGGCCATCGCCGACCTCGGCAGCCTCACCGCCGCGGCACGTGCGCTCGGTAGCTCGCTGCCGGCTGTGGTGCGGCTGCTCGCCGCGCTGGAGGCAGAGCTGGGAGTCCGGCTGCTGCAGCGGACCACCCGCCGCCTGGCCCTGACCGATGCGGGCCGCCGCTATCTCGAGCGCTGCCGGCAGCTCGAGACACTGCTGGAAGAGGCCGATGCGGAGGCTCGCGCGGAGCAGACAGAGCCGCGCGGCACGCTCCTGGTCACCGCCCCGGTGCTGTTCGGCACTCGCCACGTGGCGAGCGGGGTCACCGCCTTCGTGCAGCGCCATCGCGAGGTACGGGTGGAGCTGCAGCTGCTCGATCGCGTGGTGAATCTGGTGGAGGAGGGGCTGGACGTGGGCGTGCGCATCGGGGAGCTGCAAGACTCCTCGCTGATCGCGCGCCCGGTGAGCACCTTGCGCCGCCTGACCGTGGCCGCACCAGCGTATCTGAAGCGTAGCGGCACTCCCCTCCACCCGCGCGAGCTGCGCGCGCACAACTGCATCACCCGCTCCGACGGCAGCAGTGGCTGGCCCTTTCGCATCGAGGGCAGGCTCAGCAGCGTGCCCGTGCAGGGCAACCTGCGCGTGAACCAGACCGCTGTCGCAGCCGAGGCGTGCGTGGCAGGCCTCGGTATCGGCAGCTTTCTCGCCTACCAGGTCGCGCAGGAGCTCGCCGCGGGCTCACTGCAGATCCTGCTCGCCGAGTTCGAGCTCGCGCCGCGGCCCATCCACATCGTGTATCCGCAGGCACGGCTCCTGCCCGCGCGCACCCGAGCGTTCATCGACTTCTTGCTGGCCCACCTCCAGGCGCAGCAAGCAACGTGGCGACCCCAGCCCCCGCAGCGCCGCCGCAAGCCCCCTACCCCGTGATCGTTGACGTCGGAGTCAGTCCTCACCGCTGATCTTCAAGCCGGGGCGCTGGACGGCGGTCACGTTGTCCGCGGCAGGCGAGCCGCCCACGTACAGAAACTTCAGCTTGCGCAGGCGCGCGAGGGGGGCCAGATCGCTCACCCGCGTGCGCTTGATGCTGAGCCGCTCGAGGCTGGTCAGGGACGCGAGCGGGCTGATGTCATCGACGGGCGTGTCGTCGAGCTGCAGCTCCGTCAGCTTGGTCATGCCCTTCAGGGGCGTGAGGTCGCGCACCTGGGTGCGGCCCAGATCCAGGCGGTCCATCGCCCGCATGCCCTTGAGCGGGGTGAGCACGGACACCTTGTTCGCCGAGGCGCGCAGCCCCTCGAGCAAGGTGAGCGAGGCGATGGGCGTGAGATCCGACAGCTCCCCACCGGCCAGATACAGGTGGCGCAGGTTGGTCAGCTGCGGGAACGCGCAGGGATCGAGGTAATCCACCGGCTTGCCCCCGCGGGTCAGGTCCACGCTGCGCACCTTCTTCAGGTCCGCCGTCGTGAGCTCGCCCTCGGCCTTGCCGGCCTTGCGCCGCACCTCCGCCTCCAGCGCCGGATCATTGAAGGCCACCCTGGGCGGCTTGGGGCAATCGATCAGCTTGGGCGCCGCCGCTTTCTCGCTCCCTTCCGCTGCCTTCTCGGCGACCTCCGCGGGCGGCGGAGCGGTGGTGGGCACGGGCGCGGGCACCGCCACCGGCGCTGACACGGGCGCGGGGGCTGCGGGCCTGGGTGGATCCTCACAGGCGGCGAGCAAGCTCACCCCAGCCAGCAGCGAGCCTGCCAGCTGGAGCGAGAGCGGCGAGCGGCGCATCGGCGAGCGCGCCCCCGCTGCTACCGCCCGCGTTGACCTTGTCCCGAGCTCCTGCCGCGCCTCTGACATGCCCGGCACTCTCGCAAAGGCCCGAGCCGAGATCTAGCCCCGTCGAGCCCCACGCGCCTCGGCTCGCTGCGTCAGCCGCGCGCTGAGGCGCTCGCGCACGGCGGGCCACTCACCGCGCAGCAGCGAGAACAGCACCGTGTCGCTCAGGCTGCCGTCGGCGCGGCGGCGGTGCTGGCGCAAGATGCCCTCCTGCCTGGCGCCCAGGCGCGAGATGGCCGCCCGCGAGCGCTCGTTGCCAATGTCCGTCTTCAGCTCCACCCGCACGCAGCCCAGCTGCTCGAAGCAGTACCCCAGCTGCAACAGCTTGGCCGCGCTGTTGACGTGGGTTCGCTGCCAGGCCGGCACGAGCCACGTGCCGCCGATCTCCACGGCGGGCAGCCCGCGCTCCAGCAGGCGCAGGCTGGTGCCCCCGACGATCTCTCCAGTGTGCTCCAGACGTGTCACCAGCGGCAGCGCCTCACCTCGACCCAGGAGCGCCAGGCCCAGCGCCAGCGTGCGGCCCACCTCGCTCGGGTCACGCATGGGATAGGGGATGTACTTCCAGATGCTGGGCGCGGACAGCGCGACCCGGGTGACCTCCGCCAGCAACGGTTCGCTCAACGGCTCGAGCCGCACGCCATGGCCTGACAAGGTGATGGGAGACAGAAGGACGGGCGATGCTGGCTGCATGAAGGGGCTCCTCGCGTTCGGTGTCTGTTGCCGTGCAGTGTGTAAGCCCAGCTGGTCGAACGACATCGTCCAGATCTGATAATCTGCTTCGACCAGATGCGCTCCCTGCCCCTGCCCGTTCCGCGTGCCCGCGCTCGCGCTGCCACCCCGGGCCGCAGCAGCCGCTGGGCGCCCGTGGCCGAGTCGCTGCGCCAGGCGCTGGCCAGCGGTACTCGTCAGCCGGGAGAGCTCCTGCCGTCCACGCGCGAGCTGGCGCGTAGCTTCGGCGTGCACCGTCAGACCATCATGGTGGCGCTCGGTGCGCTCTGCGCCGAGGGCGTGCTGGTGGCGGAGCCGCGGCGCGGCTATCGCGTGGCCCCGCCCGAGCCGGGCCTCGCCGCGCCGCGGGCGGCCGCGCGCTCGCGGGTGTTTCACTTTCGCGTGCCCGGCGCCACGGACGAGCTGCCGGCGCTGCCGGCGGACATGCGCTACCCGCTGCACGCGGCCACGGCCGACCCCGCGCTGCTGCCGATGGCGGAGCTGCGCAGCGCGTACGCGCACGTGCTGGCACGCCACGGCGCCGGCGCGCTCGAGCACGACAGCGAGTGGGGCCACGCCGGGCTGCGCCGTGAGCTGATGGGCTACCTGCGCCGGGCGCGCGCACTGCAGCCAGAGAGCTTGCTGGTGAGCAACGGCTCGCAGGAGGCCATCGCGCTCGCGGCGCAGGCGCTGCTTTCGCCGGGCGATGCTGTAGCCGTGGAAGATCCGGGGTACTTTCCCGCCTGGCAGGCGTTTCGCGCCTGCGGCGCGGTGCTGCTGCCGGTGCCCGTGGATGAGCAGGGTCTGCGCGTCGACGCACTCGCGCGCCTGCTGGAGCGCCGGCGCGTACGCCTGCTGTATCTGACCCCGCAGCACCAGTTTCCCACCACGGTGTTGCTGAGCACGCCCCGCCGCCAGGCGCTGCTCGAGCTGACCCTGGCGCACGGCGTGCCCATCCTGGAGGACGACTACCACCACGAGTATCACTTTCGCGGCCCCCCGGTACCGCCGCTCGCAGCCAGCAGCACGGCACCGCACGTGTTGTACGTCGCCAGCCTGTCCAAGCTGGTCGCGCCCGGCGTACGCGCGGGCATGGTGTGCGGCAGCGCCGAGCTGCTGGGCAGCCTCGCGGCGCGCCGCCGCATCGGCTCGCGCAGCGGCGACGGGGTGACCCAGGCGGCGCTGGCGGAGTGGATCGCGAGCGGCGGCTTCGAGCGGCACGTGCGCCGCGCGCGCCGCGCGTATGCCGAGCGGCGCTCCGCAGCCCTGCAGCTGCTGCAGAGCGCCGCGGCCGAGCACCAGCTCGAGCTCACGCCGCCTGCCGGCGGCCTCGCGCTGTGGACGCGCTGGCCCGGATATGACGTGACGGAGCTGGCGCGGCGCGCGCTCGCGCGTGGGGTCGCGGTGCTGCCCGGCACACTCGCCAGCACCTCCGGACAGAGCGAGGGCATCCGCATCGCGTTTGGCCGGGTGACGCCGGAGCGCTTTGCCACCGGGCTACGCCTGCTGCTGGCAGAGGCGCGCGCGATGCGGCGGCGCGCGACACGTTAAGCGCCGGGCAAACGAGGCGCGCTGCGCGCGGATCTACCAGTGTCCCGAGGTGACATGGGGCGCCGTGGGGTGGAGGCTCGGCCCAAACCCATGGGCGGACGTGATGGGGACGACGCCGTTCGGTGGCGAGGCAGTGCTTTACGTGATGGTTCCGGAACCAGCTTCGCGGCTCGTGAAGCCGTGTTGCTCTCACTGCCGAGTGGCTCACACGCCAATCTGCCTCGATGGTACCAGCGCGCCCCGAAGGATTGCGCAGCCTTGCTGCAAAGCTACCTGGGAGGTTCGCGAAAGTGCGCGAGCAGAGAGCGGCTGCGCGTTTGGCATGTGGGTTGCTGAATCGCTGGCGGACCATGTCACGCTCGCTCGCTGACCGAACCTCTCGTCCGCTCGGCTGGGATTACAACCCATCGAGCTGGGGTCGGCGCTTGCCACAGGTGCTGGTGGCACTGGTGGGGCTGGCAGCCACGCTGACCCTCTCTCTGTATCAATGGCGCGTGATGCCCGCGCCGTGGGAGCCCTTCTTCGGCGACGGCAGCCGCGCGCTGCTCGACTCCTGGATCTCGCGCGCGCTGCCGCTCAACGCGACCCTGGGCGTGGCGGTGTACTTCCTGGTGGCGCTGGGCACGGTGGCGGGCGGGCGCATGCGCTGGCGCAGCATGCCCTGGCTGACGGTGCTGCTGGGGCTGTGCGTGGTGCCGTTTGCGGTGGCCAGCGTGCTGATGGTCGGCCTGCAGCCGCTGGTGTTTCACACCTGGTGCACGCTGTGCCTGGTCAACGCCTTCACGGCGGTGCTGCTGGTGGCGCCGGTGCTGAGCGAGGTGCTGGCCAGCCTGCAGCACGTGCAGCGCGTGGGTCTGGCGGGCGGCTCGGAGTGGCGGGCCTTCTGGGGCCTGGCCCCGCGCTCGCTGCGGCTCGAGCTGCTGATGGAGTACTGAAGGTGGTACCGCAGCTGGTCGCAGCTCTGATCGGTGCGTCTCTGCTGGCGCTGCCGGCGCTGGCGCGGCAAGCCTCGCCGGAGGCGCTGCTCGCGCAGCTCGGGGGCGCGTTGATCGCCGGCGTGGCGCTGGTGGCAGCCTCGGAGCTGCTGCGCTCGCTGCGCTGGCTGACTGCTACCCTGGGCCTGGCGCTGGTGACGGGTGAGGCGGTGGTAGGGGCGCGTGGCGTGATCGGGCTGTACGCCGCGCTGGCGGGCACCGCCGTGGTGCTGCTCTCGCTGCTGCCGGGCTCGCGCCGGCACTTCTTCGCGGGCGGCTGGCGCTCCTTGTTCTAGCCCAGCTAGACCAAGCACTTCTAGACCAGCACCTTTCAGGCGAGCACCGCGCGCTCCAGCCGCAGCAGCTCGGACACAGACCAGGCCTGAAACGGGCAGCCGCGTGGCTCGTGCGGCGCGGCAGCGTCGGCCAGCTCCGAGACGTGTCCGATGCCGGCGCTGGCCAGCTGTGCGCATGCGGGCTCGAAGAAGCGGGCCCGGGCCTGCGCCTTGGCCTCGGCAGTGGAGCCGCGGCACTTGACCCAGGCCTCGATGAAGGGCCCGAGCAACCACGGCCACACCGTGCCCTGATGATAAGCGGAGTCACGCTCGAAGGGCCCGCCGCGGTAGCGAGGCGCGTAGCCCGGCTCGTCCGGAGCCAGCGAGCGCAGCCCCACCGGAGTCCAGAGCCGTGCCTCGACCAGCTCCAGCACCTGCCGGCAGCGCTCCGGCGGTAGCAGCGGCAGCGGCAAGCCGCCGGCCGCCAGCACCTGGTTGGGGCGCACCCTCGCATCCACCCGCCCGGGCTCGTGCTCCACGTCGACCACGTCGAACAACCCGCGCTCACCGTTGTCGAAGCGCGCGGCGAAGCTCTTCAGACCGCGCTGCAGGAGCTCGGCGCTGCCCTGCCCCAGCTGGGCCAGCACGGCCAGCGCGTTGAGCCAGAGCGCTTGCACCTCCACCGGCTTGCCCGAGCGCTGCGTGACCACCCAGTCGCCGAGCTTCACGTCCATCCAGGTGAGCTGCACGCCCGGCGCGCCCGCTGCCAGCAGGCCATCGGCGCTGGCGCGGATGCCGTGGCGCGTGCCCTTCCGGTAGCCCTGCACGATGGCGCTCACCGCCTGCTCCAGCCGGTTGCGCTCGCTGCTGCTGACCTGGGCGCCCGGGGCCTGCAGCAGCTCGCCCACGGCCAGCACGTACCAGAGCGCTGCGTCCACCGAGTTGTATTCGGGCTGCTCCGCAGGATCATCCGCGAAGCGGTTGGGCAACATGCCCTCGGACACCACGGCAGACCACTCCAGCAAGATCTGCCGGGCCACTTGCCAGCCGCGCCTGGCCAGGCACAGGCCGCGCAGGGCGATGAAGGTGTCGCGGCCCCAGTCGCCGAACCAGGGATAACCGGCGATCACCGTCTGTCCGCTGCCACGACGCACCAGGTACGCGGCGCCCGCTGCCTCCAGCGGGGTGGCGAAAGCGGCGCGGCGGCGCGCCTCCCGCGCGCGCACCTCGGCCGCGACCTCGTGCGCGCTTCGTCCGGCCAGAAACGCGCGTACCTGTGGCGTGTCCGCCGCCAGGATCCAGTCTGCGCGCGGGTCCGCCAGATCGAAGCGCAGCACCCCGGGCGAGGCCAGATCTTCCAGGAAGTCGAGGCCCCGCTCGCGCTCTCGCTCGTACTGAAAGCGGCGATACCAGTCGGGCGCTGCCTGAAAGCGCGCGTTTGCCAGCGAGCACACCGCGGGCAAGCTCGGGTAGGTGTGAAACACCTGCTGCTCGCCGCTGCCGCTGGCCGCCAGGTTGCACGCGCCGTTTTCCTGATGCAACGCATGGAAGTTGCGGCCCGAGAGCAGCGTGCGCACGCACAAGGTGGCCCCCGGCAGCGGGCGACTGGTGCTCCAGCCATGCAGCACGAGGGGCAGGCCGGAGAGCGCGATCACCTCGCGGGTCAGGGTCACGTCTGCCAGCTGGTGCTCGAAACGAGGCCAGGGCCTGGGGTAGAAGCTGCGCGGCGTGGGCTGCGCTAGACGGGTCACGCCCTCTGCCGCGCTGCCGCTGAAGCGGTGGCTCGACAGCTCCTGCCGCTGCCCGTCGCGCTCCAGCCACACGGCGCCGTCGTTCACCAGCACGTGACGCCCCGCGGGCGGCTGTGCTGCCACCAGCAGCAGCGCGTGATAGCGGCGCGTGTTGAGCCCCAGGGTGGTGCCTGAGGCGTAGCCGCCGAGGCCGTCTGCCTCCAGCCACTCGTCCTGCTCGCGCGGCGTGGACGCAGCACTGTCGAGCTGCAGGGGGCGAGCGCTCGGCTCCGTGTCGTTCACTCTGCCGCCCTCTCTCCGGGCGCCCGCGCGCTCTCCGGCTCGTACTCTCCCCTTGCCATCCGGCGCTGGCGCGCCACCGCCTCGAGGCAGCTCGCCACCAGCGCCGTCCAGCCCGTCTGGTGGCTCGCACCCACGCCACGCCCGTCGTCGCCGTGGAAGTACTCGCTGAACAGCAACAGCTCGCGGAAGTGCGGATCGTCCGCATAGCGCCGCTCGCCGCCGTGGCAGGGCCGCGAGCCGTCGGCACCGGGCAGGAAGATGCTGGCCAGGCGAGTGCCGAGCTCGGCCGCCACCTGCTCCAGGTTGAGGTAGCGCCCGGAGCCGCTGGGGCACTCGACCCGCAGCTCGTCACCGTAGAAGTGGTGGTGGCGCTCCAGCGCCTCCAGCAGCAGGAAATTGAGCGGGAACCAGACCGGGCCGCGCCAGTTGGAGTTGCCGCCGAACAGGCCGCTGTCCGAGTCGCCCGGCAGGTAGTCCACCCGGTGCTCGCGCCCGCCCGCGTGCAGGATGTAGGGACGCTCGCGGTGCACGCGGCTGAGTGCACGCACGCCGTACGGCGAGAGGAACTCGCTCTCGTCCAGCACGTAACGCAGCACGCGGATCAGCCGCTCCCTCGGCGCCACCGCCAGCAGGCGATGAGCGTGGCCGCCTGGGCCGCCCTCGACCGAGGCGATGTGGCGGGCCAGATCGGGCCGGTGCTCGAGGAACCACAACATGCGCGCCTTGAAGCCCGGCAAGCGATCGATCACTTCCTGCTCCAGCACCTCCACCGCGAACAGCGGGATGATGCCGACCATGGAGCGGGTGCGCAGCGGGCTGGAGACCCCGTTCACGAGCAATTGATCATAGTAGAAGCCGTCCGCCTCGTCCCACAGCCCGCTGCCGCCGCAGCCGTTCATGGCGTCGACGATGGCCACGAAGTGCTCGAAGAACTTGGAGGCCATGTCTTCATAGCTCGGATCCTCACTGGCCAGCTCCAGCGCCATGGAGAGCATGGTGGCCGCGTAGAAGGCCATCCAGGCGGTGCCATCGGCTTGCTGCAGGCTGCCGCCCGTGGGCAGCGGCTGCGAGCGATCGAAGATGCCGATGTTATCCAGACCGAGGAAGCCGCCGGAGAACAGGTTGTTACCGTGCTCGTCCTTGCGATTGACCCACCAGGTGAAGTTGAGCAACAGCTTCTGAAACACCCGCGCCAGAAACTGGCGGTCGCGCGCGCCGCGGGGGCCCGACATCTTGTACACGCGCCAGGCGGCCCAGGCATGCACGGGCGGGTTCACGTCACCCAGCGCGAACTCGTACGCGGGCAGCTGACCGTTGGGGTGCATGTACCACTCGCGCAAGAACAGCACCAGCTGCTGCTTGGCAAAGACTGGATCCGTACGGACCAGCGGCACCATGTGAAAGGCGAGATCCCACGCGGCGTACCAGGGGTACTCCCACTTGTCGGGCATGGAGATGACGTCGCGATTGTACAGGTGCCCCCATTCGCGGTTGCGGCCACCCTTGCGCGCCTCGGGCGGCGCGGGCTGCGCTGGATCGCCCTTCAGCCACTCGCTCACCGCGTAGTGGTAGAACTGCTTCGACCACAGCAGGCCGGCGTGCGCCTGGCGCGCCACGTTGCGCTCCTCGCGCGAGAGCTCGGCGGGCAGGACGCGGTCGTAGAACTCGTCGGCTTCTCGCCGGCGTGCGCGGAAGGTCGCGGCGAACTCCTCAGCGAAGGGCTGCCCGCGATCGAGGTGCGCGGCGCGCAGGCGCAGGCGCAGCTGCACGCTGGCCCCGGGAGCCAGCTGCAAGCGATACCAGACGGCCGCCTTGGTACCCGACTGCTCCGGGTTCACGGCCTCTGCGCGGCCGCCGATCACGTACTGGTGAAAGGCGTCCTTGGCGTACGCGGGTCCGGGCACGCCGAACAACCGCTGCGTATTGGTCTCGTTGTCCGTGAACAGCAACTCCGGCGTGCACGCCCTGCCGTCGACCTCGAGGCTGTCGGAATAGAGCCGCATCTCCGGCAGCGCGGGGTGCTGCGCGCTGATGGTGCCCAGCGCATCCCGCCAGAGCCGCGGCTTCTCGGTGTGGCCCTCCCCCTTGCCGCCCCAGGACCAGGTGTTGCGCAACCAGAGCGTGGGCAAGACGTGCAAGGTGGCAGCCTCTCGCGAGCGATTCGACAGGGTGAGCTGCACCAGGATGTCCTCGGGCTCTGCCTTGGCGTACTCCACCAGCACGTCGCAGTAGCGGTCTTCAGCGAACACACCCGTATCGAGCAGCTCGTACTCCGGCTCGCGCACGCCACGCCGGCGATTCTCCGCCAGCAGCTGCGCGTACGGGTACTCGACGAGCGGATACTTGTACAACCCACGCAGGTAGGAGCTCGTGGGGGTGGCGTCGAGGTAATAGTAGAGCTCCTTCACGTCCTCGCCGTGGTTGCCCTCGGGCCCGGTCAGCCCGAACAGGCGCTCCTTCAGAATCGGATCTTTGCCGTTCCAGAGCGCCAGGGCAAAGCACAGCCGAGCCTGGCGGTCGCAGATGCCGAGCAGGCCATCTTCACCCCAGCGATAGGCTCGACTGCGGGCGTGATCGTGAGACAGGTAGTCCCAGCACTCGCCTCGCTCGGAGTAGTCCTCGCGCACGGTGCCCCACTGCCGCTCCGAGAGGTACGGCCCCCAGCGCTTCCAGTAGCGCTCTCGCCGGCCGTCCTCCGCCAGTCGCTCTCGCTCTGGCTCGCTCTCCGAACGAGCCTGCGCGTGATGAGCCTGCGCCTGATGTCGGTGGTCCATGTGCGTCCCTTCCAGTGAGAAGTGTGCGGCGAGCCGTGGCCCGCGTCGAGGTGACATCCGCTACTACTCGGGCGGCCGTGTCTCGTTACCGCAGCCGAGGTGAGACCGCGCGAGCGGCGGGCCTTCATTTGCCTTCGGCCACGTACGCGCCCGTCCACGCGGAGGGCGGCGGCTCGCGCTCGAAGCGCTCGCAACGCGCCAGCAGCGCCCGGCTCGGGCCGTCCCGCTGTGCCAGCTCCCGCAAGAGCGCGCTGGCGGCGGCGAACTCGCGGCGCGAGTAGGCGCCCAGGGCCGCCTCGTACCTGACCGCCAGCTCTCGCTCTGCGCCCGGTGGCAGCAGCTCGTACACGTCCACGGCCTCTTGCTTGCCCTGCACCACGACCCGATCGACATGGCGAAAGCAAAGCGCGCCGCCCGCCTGCTCTACCACCCGCGCGCTGGCCAGCACCGTAACGCCGTATTGCTTGCACAGGCTCTCCAGGCGCGCCGCCAGGTTCACGCCGTCGCCCAGGGCCGTGTACGCGAACCGGCTCGGCGCGCCAAAGTGTCCGACCAGCGCCGTGGTGCGGTGCAGACCGAAGCGGGTGACCAGCGGCGGCAGGCCACGCCACTCCTCGGAGGCATACAGCTCGGCCAGCGCCTGCTGCGCCGCGAGCACCCCGTGGCACGCTGCCTGCGCGTGGCGCTGGATCGAAACCGGTGCGTTCCAGAAGGCCATCACCGCGTCGCCGATGTACTTGTCGATGGTAGCGCCGTGCGCCTCGAGCGCGCCCGTCAGCACCTGGAAATACCGGCCGAGAGCGCGGGCCAGCTCGGCCGGGGGCAGCCGCTCCGAGAGCGTGGTGAAGCCCTGGATGTCGGTGAACAGCAGGGTCAGCTCACCCGGCTCACCCCCGAGCTCGGGCTCGCGGTTGCGCTCGTACAGGCGCTGCACCAGCGGCACCGGCAGGTACTTGCACAGCGCGCGAGCGACTGTCTTGGCCCGCTCCAGGCTGCCGAGCAGCTCGTCGATGTCGCGCAGGCCGCTGCGCTGCTCGTGCGCGGCAAAATCAAAGTGGCGCATCTGCGCCGCGCTGCGCCCCGCCCGCACCAGGCCGCGGCGCACCGTCCAGAGCAAGCCACCCACGATGCCCAGCACCAGCACCAGGGTACTGCCGAACACCAGGGTCAACACGCGGCCCAGCTCCAGCAGCTCGCGCGTGTACGCGGCCTCGGGCACCAGCACCGCCACCAGCCAGCCCGCGGTGCCGCCGCTGGCGATGGAGAGCGGGCTGAGCGTGGCCAGCCAGGGCTCGCCGCCCACCTGCAGGGTGCCCTCCGCGCGCGGACACTCGGCGTCCAGGCCGCTGAGCAGCGGGCTGTCGAGCAGAGCCGCCACCTCGGGCGGGGGCTCGCGCGGCTCGATGCGCAGCTCGCCATCGATCGCGGCCACACCGTCGCCAGCGCTGACCCGGGTCAGCAGGCGCGCCGGCGCGGACGGGCGCGCGCTCACCGACAGCAGCACGATGCGCGGAGCCGCCGGGTCTGATCCGGTGGTGGCAGAGAAGGGCTCGGTGATGGCGTCGAGGTCCGTCGTCAGGAGTCCCACCCGTGCCACACCGCGCAGGCGCAGCTGCTCGTCCCAGATGGCGCGCTGCACGGTGAGCACCACGCGCGGCTCGGCCTCGCGCGCATCGAGCTCGGACAGGTGCAGGTCGCTCCACACCGGCTCTGCGCCGGGGCCGCGCGCCACGCTGACCGCAAACGTGGCGTGCTCGCCGGGATCGGGCGCCGCCCAGCGCGACGGCGGCGCGTCGGGCTCAAAGCGCTGGCTGCCCTGCTCGCGCAGCCACTGTTGCACGATGAATCCATCGCCCTCGCGCGCGGTGCGGCGGGTGGCCACCTGCCCGCCCGCGCTGCGGAACACCGAGAGCTGGCACGGAGCTCCAGCGGGCAGCGAGCCCGCGGCCCGCGGCTGCGCGCCGGCCTGCTGCGCGGGCTCGAGCCCCGTGAACGTCACCTCGGCCAGGTGCCTGCCGCGCAGCAGCTCGCCGTACAGCAGCACCTCCAGCGCGCGCCGGTCCTGCTCCGACACTGCCCCCGAGAGCAGCGCGTGCTCCACGTTCTCGAGCGCGTCGCGCGCGCCGCTCAGCGCCTGCGCCACGCGCGCCTCCACCCGCTGCGCCTCGAGCTTGCGCGCGCGGGCTGCGGCCTCCAGCGCGGCGCTGCGCGAGCTGTGCAAGAACAGCCCCAGCGCAGCGGCCACCAAGAGCACGCTGCCGGCCGCGGCCGCCACGAACACCTGAGCCAGGCTGAGGCGCATGATCGGGCTCCTCGCGCCTCAGTTGGGGCGCAGCTCGAGCGGTAGCGCGCGCTCCAGCGCGGGCGGCTCGGGGGTGACCGAGAGCTGTCGGGTCAACGGCTCGCCGCGCGCCATCCGGTCGGGGTGGCGCGCGCGCAGCAGCTCGCCGAAGTAGTCGTTCAGCACCGGCAGGTTGTGGACCAGCGCCTGAAAGTCGGCGCGCGAGAGCACCAGCACGTCCGCTGCCTGCGTTGCGTGCACGCTGGCGTTGCGCAGGGTGTCCTCCAGCAGCGCGCGCTCCCCGAACACCTCGCGCGGACCCAGGCGCACCAGGCTGCCGCCGCCGTGCGAGCTCACCTGCACCTCGCCACGCAGGATCAGGTACAGCTCGCGCCCCACCTGCCCCTGGCGCACGATGGCCTCACCCGGCTCGTAGTGGTGCACGTGGAGCCGCTCCTGGCGCAGCACCTGCAGCTGGGTGATGTCGCGCGGAAAGAACAGATCCAGCGTCCAGTCCAGCGCCACGCGCAGCCGGCGCACCCAGCCGGGCAGCTTGGCCAGGTACACGGTGCGCCAGGCAAACCAGGCCCAGAACCCGCTCAGGCGCAGGCCAAACAGCTCCGCCACCGCGCTGCGCTGGCCCAGCGAGGCCAGGCTGCCAAACGCGCGGAACTGCAGCTGGACCAGCGGCTTGCCGTCGATCGCGGCGAGCAGGTTGCGAGCGCACGTCTTTGCCTGGCGGATGGCAAACTGCGCGGTGGGCGGACACAGGCCCTGCCCGCTCGGGCTCGGCACACCCGCGCAGTCGCCCACCGCCCAGTACCCCGGGCGCCCCTGACACTGCAGGGTCGGCTCAGTGGCAAACGCGCTGAGCGGCCGCCCGCCGAGCTCCGCCCGCGCGAAGCCGCCCTGCTCCAGCGCCAGCTGCACGATCGGGTTCGGCGCCGTCCCTACCGTGCACACGAACGTGCGCGTCTCCAGCACTCGCCCGTCGTGCAGATACACGCTGCCGGGCGTGGCCGCGCGCACCCGGGCCTCGAGCACCATCTCGATCCCGCGGCGCTCCAGGATCTGGCGCGCCGCCGCGCTCAGCGGCTCGGGCATCTCGGGCAGGATGCGCGCCTGGGCGTGGATCAGCTGAAAGCGCACGTCGCCGGGCGAGATGCGCGGGAAATAGCGCAGCGAGCGCGCCACCAGCTCCGCCAGCTCACCGATGGTCTCCACCCCGCTGAAGCCGCCGCCCGCCACCACGAAGCTGAGCAGGGCTCGCCGGGCGTCTGGCTCCGTCTCGATGTCCGCCAGCTCCAGGCAGCGCAACACGTGATTGCGGAGCCGGAAGGCGTCGGACAGCTCCTTCATCGCCAGGCCGTGCTCGGCCACCCCGGGCATACCGGCAAAATGGCTGACCTTGCCCAGACAGAAGACGAGGTGATCATACGGCACCTCCACCAGCTCCAGCCCCTCACCCTGGCTGACCAGCACGCGCCGCTGCGCGAGATCGAGCGAGCTGACCGAGCAGCAACGAAAGCGCGCGCGCGGCACCAGCTCGCGAATGGGATTGACCACGTGCGTGGCAGCGATGCCGCCCGCGGCCACCTCCGGCAGCAGCGGCTGAAACACGAAGTAGTTCTGCTCGCTCAGCAGCTCTACCTCCACGTCCTTGCGGCCGCCGAGCAGCTCCGTCAGGTACTTGGCCGTGTACACACCGGCGAAACCGCCGCCCAGGATCACCACGCGCGTGGTGCCGCGTACTGAATCGTTCATGACCGTCCTCGCCGCGCGCCGGGCGCGCCTCATGAGCCCGCTCGGTCTACGCGGCGGCAGCTGGACGGTTACATCGCCGGAAAGAAATGCCGAGGCGCGCCCTCACGGAGCCTTGGGCCCCCTGGGAGCGCCGCAGCCGCCGGGAGCGCGCTCGGCCCGCTCGGGCGGCGGCCCCGCGGCTCAGCGCACCTGGGTGGCGCAGCCGAACTCCAGGGTGAGGCCGCCGTTGGAGCTGCGGATCCGCTCGCAGGTGCTGCTGCACAGCTCGATCTGCGTGCTGTTCTGCGAGTACTGCCAGCCCTCGCTGCAGCCCGCCTGATCGCTGCGCGGGATCAGCTCTTGCTCGCCGCCTGGAGGCGTGAACAGCACGTTGACCTTGCCGGGATCCAGCGCCACGCCATCACGGATCTGTGGCACCTCGTAGCGGCAGCTCAGCGCCACGCCGGTGATGGCCTCCAGCGCGCGGGTGAGCCCTGCCTGCAGATCAGTCTCGCGCGTCATGTCGAAGTGGCAGTAGTTGGGGCCGTCGTGCGAGCAGCCGGGGCGCGCGGTGCCGCCTGCCTCCGCCATGCGCGAGAGGCTGGCGCGTGCACCCTCGCTGCCGGGCGAGCCGATCACGAACGTGCGGGTGCCGGTGGCCAGGGCGCTGGCTGCGTTGGGGATCAGCGGGCTGGGATCCACCGGGTCCGTTACCAGGCCCGTGCCCACGCAGCCGAGCGAATAAGTCGGGGTGCCGTCGGTGATCAGCACCACGAAGCGCGAGCCCGCGACGTTGCTGCCCGAGAGCTGTGCGAGCGCGTACTGGTACGCATCGTGAGTGGGGGTGCCGCCCTGGGGGTTCTGCCGCTGGAACGCGTTGCGCAGGCGCTGGCGCTGCTGCGAGCCGGCATCGGCGAGTGAGTCCAGCGCCACCGCGGTGCGCTGATCGAAGCAGGGGCCGTCATCGTCGTTCGGCAGGTTCGGATAGAAGACCAGGCCCAAGCTGGTGCCGCTGGGCATGCCGTCGATCGCGTCCAGCATCGCGCTACGCGTCACCGTCCACTTGGAGCCCCCGCCGGGCGCGGGCTGATCCATCGAGCCACTGGTGTCCACCAGGAGCTGCAGCACTGCCGGCGCCAGCTCGGCCCCTGCGCTCTGCCCGGCGCAGACCTCACCGTTGAAGCCGGGCCGCTCGTCATCTTCAGCGTCGTCGCCAAAGATGACGCCGTCCAGGCTCTGGCCTGGACGCTCGTCGTCCTGCTTCTCGTCCCTGGAGGAGCACGCGCTGACGGACATGCCCGCGCTCAGCAGCAACAGGCCCGCGAGCGGCCAGGCGAGCACCGAGCCACGTGACGATGACCTCCGAGCGCAGAAGGACGTCCGGGTGCGGAGAGGCTGAAAGTGCGACATGCGAGCTCCTCGAGCCTCAGACGCGGCGGATCTGCGCAGCCTGGGCTCGTGGATTTAACGACCGCGGAGCAACGAAGTCAACGCGCCCTCAGGGCGGCGGACCAAAGCGGCGCAACCTGCACCGAGTTGGATTACACCCGCAGGTATCAGCTGACACGCTTTGAACCAACCATGGCCCAACGAGCGACTCTGCTCAAATGCGATGCGCTGCGCATAGAGCAGCAGAAGGCTCAACTCGGGTCACGATGGAACGGAGCTCGAGCAACACCGCGTCACTGCTCGGCTCCTGGATGGTGGATGGGCTGCCCGGTACCCGCCGGCGGATCGCTGCGCGTGTCCGGGGAAGCGGCGCCCACCACCGTATCGGGCGAGCGCTCGTCCACCGAGCACCCAGCAAGAATGAGGCTCACCACGCTCCCAAGCACAGCTGCCTTCACGGGCACGACGCTACTAGGCGCGCGGCGCAGCGGAAGGCAACTCGGCGGAAAAGGCGCTCAACGAGTGGGCCGCTCTCCCGCGCGCCCGACGAGACCAGAGAGTCGAGCAGCACGGGAGAGCGTCCGAAACGTCATCCGCCGGCTCAGGCCTGCTGCTGCGCGATGTTGACCGTCACCGCGACGTTGGCGATCTGCACGTCGCCCGACGACTCGTTCTCGTAGTCGTTACCCTCGTAGCCCTCGGCCTCGTACTTCTCGCCCTCGTAGCCGTAGTCATCCTTGCCGTAGCCCTTGCCGCAACCGCGGTACTCACGGCGGCGCCAGCCACCGCAGTGGCGGCGGCGGCGGTGGCAGTAGCCTCCCACGACCTGTGAGAGCTCGTCCTCACCGAGGAGGCTGAGGTTGGCGCTGCTGGTTTCATTGAGCTTGATCATGTGCCTGTCCTTCTCTTCGTTGGCCGGGCTCTTCCGCCCGCGCTCGCCTTCTCTCAAAGCACGGGGCGTGCCAGGCAGCAGCACGCGGGAAATCGCCCGATCTGCGCCGCTTGCATCATGCAACACAGGCCTCAGACAGTCCGGGGCACGGACGCTGACAGTCCTGCCTTGCGCGCGGACTGTCAGGTCGCCCTGAGCAATGCCTCGATCGTCGCTGCAAGGGCGGAGGAGCGCCGCTGCCTCGATGAAATGGCTCAGTGAAACAGCGCCAGCGTGTCCTGAACGGCCCACGCCAGCTGCCACAGCCCAAGTGCAATCAGCACGGCGGGCTCGACCAGCTGATGGTAGGTGCGCTGCCAGGCGCGAATGGGCCGCTGCGCGCCATGCCGCTGGCCCTCGCGCAACGCCAGGTGCGCGCGGCGCCGGATCTGCTCGGCCCGACCGGCGGCCACGTCGTGCGCCGGCAAGCTGGCAAGCGGGTCTCGGTCATCGTTCAGGGGGGGGTCGGTCATGGGCGCTCCTTCTCCAGCTGCTCGAGCCTGTGGCGAAGCCTGGCACGGGCGCGAGCCAGGCGCTGGCGCGTGGCCTCCGCGCTGATACCCAGCAGCGCCGCCACCTGCGCCGGCTCCAGCCCCGAGCCGCTGCACAACAGCAGCACCTCGCGCTGCTCCAGCGGCAGCTGCAGCAGGGCGCGCTCCAGCTCACGCTGCGCGCCGCTGGCGGCCAGCGCCTCGAAGGGAGAGGGCTGCGCGGCCTGCGGCAGCCAGCCGAGCTGGCGCAGGCGCTCGGCGTCCAGCAGCCGCCAGCGGCGATGGCTGCGATACAGGTTGCGGGCGACCGTGAACAACCACGGGCGTAGCCGTGTGTCCGCCGGTAGCTGCGGCGCCGCGCGCGCGAGGCGCAGCCAGGTCTCCTGCAGCAGGTCCTCCGCGAGCTCCGTCCGGCCGCAGAGACGCACCAGGAACGAATACAACGGGGCGCGCAGCACTAGGTATGCACGATCAAACGCAGCGCAGTCCCCCGCCGCAAGGCCGCGCAGGAGGTCCGGGTCCGAGAGCTCCACCAGCTCGCACGACGCACGAGCGGCCCCCCCGTGACCAAAAATCGTGTCACGGTCCGGCGCCTCGAGCGTCGTGGAGACAGCGCCCGGCCCGCGCAGGTTGCGCCCGCGGCTCGCACCGGGAGAAAGGCTCATCGAGCATGCGATTTCTACACTTCATGACAGAGGGTGGCTGGGGAATGTGGTTCATCCTGGCCTTCGGTCTGATCACCGTGGCCGCCGCCGCGGGCTTTGCGCGGCGCCCCAGCCCCGGAGCGGAGCAGGCGGTGCGGAGCCTCAGCCGCGCCACCACCTTTTCCATGCTGTCCACGGTGTGCCTCGATCTCGCCGCCGTGGGCTCACGCATCCCCAACGAGCCAGCCTTCGCCAGCCATCCGCAGATCCACTTTGTGGTGATGGAGGGCATCGCCGAGTCGCTCGCGCCCGCCATCCTGGGCAGCACCCTGCTCTGCTTCGTCTGGCTGCTGGTGGCGGTGGGTCAGCGCCGCCTCGCGCGCGAGCTCGCGCCCTGAGGCGAGCGAATCGCCGTCACGCGAGCGGCACTCGCGCGTCGTCTGGGATGAACGCTGGCGCGGACGCTCACACGGGGTGAGCGGGCTCGCTCGGCAGAAGAGGAACCCATGAAGACGATGATGGCGATGCTCACGGTGATCGGCGCGACGGGCTGCCTGGCGGGCGAGGCGGAGGTAGCACCACGCACGGCCAGCGCCGAGCCGGGCGCTGCCGCGCGGGCGCAGCCGCTCGAGGCTGAAGCCGCGCCGGCATCGACGGAGGAGAGCTGCCGCGCGCTGATGCAACGCCAGCGCACCTGCACCACGCAGTTCATCCCGGCGCTGGTCGACGCCCGCGTGCAACACGACACCCCGCCTGGCGTGGCTGAGCGCGAGCGCGAGCGCGGGCGTGAGGCGCTGGTGGCGGAAGCCCTCGCCGAGTGGGAGAGCGACGCGCAGGATCCGAACATTGCTGCCCTGTGCGCTGACATCGCCCAGGCCATCTCGCAGGAGAAAGACGCCCTGCTGCGCGACTCGGTCAGCCAGTGTCTGGCGCAAGCTGGTTGTGAGGCCTTCGTTTCCTGCGCAGTGCCACTCAACCTGGTGCACTGGAAGAGCTGAGCACGAGCGTTGCTTCGGCTGCACCCTGCACCCTGCACCCTGCGCGCCTTCACGCTGTGCGCTGCTTCGGCTGCGCGCCTCCACGCTGCACGACTCAACGCTGCACGGTGCACGCCGTGATGCACGCCGAACACCAGCGCGGGGCGCGAGCAGACGCCCGCGTCTCGCGCCGGTCGCGCTGAAGAAGGAAGCTTCCGCCGGAGCGCGCCCGGAGGCCATGCTGCGCCCATGAACGACACCACTTCGCTCTGTCCGCTGCTCGTGGTACGCGGGGCTGCTCGCGCCATCGACTTCTACCAGCGCGCGCTCGGCGCCCAGCTGCTCGCCTGCTACGAGCACGGCGCCGCGCGCCACGTCAGCCACGCCGATCTGGCGCTCGGCGCTGCGCGCTTCGCCCTCACCGAGGAGTTGCGGGAATGGAACAGTGACGCGCCGCCGTCGCTCGGCGGGTCCGCCGTGGTGCTGCAGCTCGGGGTGACGGACGCCGCGCTGGCGCTCGAACGGCTGTGCGCCGCGGGCGCGAGCGTGGTGTTTCCGCTCCAGACCTTCGCCGGCGAGTGGATGGCGCGCGTCCGCGATCCGTTCGGACACTTCTGGCTACTGCGCCAGCGGCTCGAGCCGCTCTCGGTCGACGAGATCCAGCGGCGCCGGGATGAGCTGTTCTCCCAGCTAGCCTCTCAGCTGGGCGCACCCGCCCGGGCGCCCGCCAAAGATGCGTCGACCATAGAAGGCCACCCGCACGCAAGGCAAGCGCCAAATCTCGCACGCGAACGGCGTGCTGCCCGCGTGCACCTCATCCTGGGGCCGGTGGGCGCCGGCAAGTCCACCTTCGCCACGAAGCTCGCGCAGCAGTCGTCGCCCCAGCCGCTGCGGCTGACCCTGGATGACTGGATGGCGACGTTGTTCAGACCGGACCGCCCCGCGACGGGGCTGCCCGCCTGGTATGCCGAGCGCGCAGAGCGCTGCATCGATCAGATCTGGAAGCTGGCTCGCCAGCTCATCGCGCGGGGCGAGGACGTGCTGCTGGAGCTTGGCCTGCTGCGCCGTGAAGAGCGCGAGCGCTTCTATGCGCGCGTGAACGAGGCCGGGCTACCGCTGACCGTGTATGTGCTCGACGCCGCACGCGAGGTGCGCCGCGCGCGCGTGCTGGAGCGTAACCGCGAGCAGGGTGAGACGTTCTCGATGCTGGTGCCGCCCGAGATCTTCGAGCTGGCGAGCGACCTGTGGCAGGCGCCCGAGCCCGACGAGTGCCGGCAGCGCGACGTGCGCTTTTTGCGCACCGACGTGGACTGAGCGCGCGAGCGCCCGCGAGCTACTGCGCTACAGCTTCCACCTGTGGCGCAGGCTCGCCATCACCAGCGACTGGTAGCGCTGGGGCATCCAGCGCACCACCCGATCGATCAGCCTGGCATCCGCGCCGACCAGCAGCCGGGCGTCGTTGCGCTGAACCGCCCGCAGGATGGCGCGGGCGCAGACTTCCGGGGTGTTGCGAGCCAGCTCGGTCTCGAACTCGCGCACGGACAGCTCGCGGTCCCGGAACAGCCTGCTCGGATTGACGGGGTGGCGCGAGGAACGTGCGATGTTGGTCGCGATGCCGCCCGGGTACACGCACGTCACCCCCACGGGCCTCTGCTCCAGGATCAGCTCCATGCGCAGCGCCTCCGTGAAGCCCTTCACCGCGAACTTGGCAGCGTTGTAGGCCCCCTGCGTGGGTACGGCCATCACGCCAAAGATGCTCGAGACGTTCACCACGTGGCCCTCACCCGAGCGGATCAGGTGCGGCAGGAAGGCCTGCGTGCCGTGAACCACGCCCCAGAAGTTGATGTTCATCAACCACTCGAAATCCCCGAGCGCCAGCTCCGAGATGGCCACCGTCAGCGACACGCCCGCGTTGTTCACGATCACGTTCACCCCGCCGTGGTGCGCCGCCACCTCGTCCGCCCAGGCGAAGACGCGCTCGCGCTGCGCCACGTCCACGGCCGCGACGTGCGCCTCGGCCCCCAGCTCACGCACCTTTGCCGCGCTCTCCTCCAGCTGCGCCCTGTCGATGTCGGAGAGCGCGAGCCGGGCGCCGCGGGCGGCCCAGGCTACTGCCAGCGCGCGACCGATGCCGCTGCCCGCGCCCGTGATGGCCACCACCTTGCCTGCGAAACTCTTCATGCGGGCTGACCCTGGGGCGCCCCGGGCGACTGCGCCGCTGGGCTCGGAGCGGCTGAAAACTCCAGCTCCGAGAAGCTTGCCCAGCGGAAACGAAGCCAGTCCAGCAGATAGCTCTGGCTCACCCGCCAGGGCCCGCGGCTGCCCTGCCGCGGGAAGCGATGCGCCCCGCGCTGCACGTAGCTGGACGAGAGATCCACGAACGGCCGCAACGGCCCCGCGTCAGCGCGGAGCACGGGCACGCACTTGCGATATCCATGCCGCTTCATGTGCTGGAGCAACCTGCAGACGTAGCGGGCCGTGAGCTCGCTGCGCAAGGTCCACGAGGCATTGCTGTAACCGAACGACGCCACCAGGTTCGGGATGCCGCTGAACATCAGCCCTCGATAGCTCAGCGACTGCGCTGCGGCGCAGGGCACCGCGTCGATCACCAGCTCCAGGTTGCTCATCAGCTGCAGCTCGAACCCGGTCGCCGTGACCACCAGCTCCGCCGGCAGCTGCGAGCCATCGGCAAGCACCAGCCCCGAGGGTGTGAACGACGTCACGCTGCCCGTCACGACAGAGGCTCGCCCCGAGCGGATGGCTCGAAACAGATCGCCGTCCGGCGCGATGCACAGCCGCTGCCGCCAGGGCTGGTAGCGGGGCGAGAAGTGCACGTCCACGTCGCAGCTCTCGCCGAGCGCACGCCGGGCGCGCTGCAGGATGGCCCTGCGCGCCAGCCGCGGCGCGCGGCGGCAGAGCTGAAACACCAGCTGCCCGATGAGGATGTTGCGCCAGCGCACGAGCGCCGCGCTGAGCTGGTTGCTGCCCAGCGCGGCGACCAGCGGCTCCCGCGAGGACAGGGCCAGCACATAGCTGGGCGAGCGCTGCAGCAAGGTGACGTGCGCCGCGCTCTGCGCCAGCGCCGGTACGAGTGACACCGCCGTTGCGCCACTGCCGATGACCACCACTCGCTTGCCCGCATACGCCAGCTCGGGCGGCCAGTGCTGGGGGTGAACGATCTGCCCGAGAAAGCGCTCTGCGCCCGCGAGCTCGGGGCGGTAGCCCCGGGCAGGGTCATAGTAGCCCGTGCACATGTAGAGGAAGCCGCACGAGAGCTGCACGGTGCCGCCCCCCGCTCGCTCCACCGTCACCGTCCAGCGGCACGTCTGCGAGGACCAGCTGGCGCGGCGCACGGTGTGGCCGAAGCGCAGCCGCTCGTACAGGCCGTGCTCGTGGGCGGTGTCCTTCAGGTATTGCAGGATGGTCGCGCCGTCGGCCACGGCGCGCGGCGCGGTCCATGGCCGAAAGGAGAAGCCGAACGTGTACATGTCCGAGTCCGAGCGGACCCCCGGGTAGCGAAACAGCTGCCAGGTGCCGCCGAGCTCGGTTCGGGCTTCGAGGATGGCCAGACGCAGCTCGGGGCAGCGAGCACGCAGGTGCACCGCGGCGCCGATACCCGAGATGCCAGCGCCAACGACCAGCACATCCAGATGCTCCATCCTCTCCGCATAGCAGGGAACCAGGACAATCGGGGACCTCTGCTACGAGCGCTCGCGCCGCGCGCTCGCCGTGACGTCAGAGACGTCAGGCGCGCTTCAAGAACGCTAGCGTGCGCTGCCAGGCTTGATCCGCCGCTGCACGGTTGTACGCCTGGGCGCGGTCGGACTCGAAGAACCAGTGGCTCGTGCCCGGGTAACGATGCACGGTTAGCTTGCGGCCGGCACGCTGCAGATCGGCCTCCATCTTTTCCACCGCGGCCTCGGGCTCGAACTCATCGGCCTCGGCAAAGTGGCCCAGGTACTCTGCCCGCGCCGCGCTGTAGTCACCGTCGCGCGTGCCATAGAAGACCACCACCGAGCGCACCCGTGCCGGATCTTGCACGGAGTGCTCCAGCGCGAAGAATGCGCCCAGGGAGAAGCCGATGAGTGCCAGGCCCGGCGCCCCTGCCCGCTCCACGACGTACTGCGCCGCGGCTGCCACCTGTGCGCGCGCCTGGCCGGCGTCCAGCGCACGGCTCAGCGCCTCGGCCTCGGGGATCTGGTCCACCACCTTGCCGTGATAGAGGTCGGGGGCGAACGCGACGAAGCCGGCCTCGGCGAGCTGGGTGCAGAACGCCTTGATCGTGTCGTTCAGGCCCCACCAGGCGTGCAGGACCAACACGGCATCACCTTTGCCACCAGCTGGAAGAGCAAGAAAGCCATCGGGTTGTGTGGATCCCATCGTCATCTCCTAAGGTTGATCGAGCCCCTCGCGCGGAGGCATATCACGACCTCCCCCCGTGACGTCCAAAACGCTGCCAAGCCAGGCTGGCGAGCACGCTGCGTCGTCGGCGTTTCGACAGCTGCAATACGCTGCAGCGCGCAGTAAATCCGCGCTTGCCACGCCGCGCAACGCTGAGCCAGGGCTTTGCGCACGAGCCCGGCAGGCACGACAAACGTCTGCCGTTACCGGCGTGTAGCCGCTCGGAGCTCAGCTGCAACTGCAAGCACACGGCCGATCGACGGCGGGCCGGCCTCCTCGAGCGAACGCCCTACCAAGGCGCTCGCGGAGCACCGGCCCGCGACGATCGCAAGCGCGCTCAGTGCAGCAAGATCACCCGGTCCACACCAGCGCCGCCGTCCACCACGGCAAGATCAGCGAAGCCGTCGCCATCGATGTCGCCCACGAAGTTGGGTGCCATCAGGCTGGTGGCGCTGCTCGACAGCGTGAAGTCAGCGCCGCTGCGCACGCGGCCCACGATCGGCTGCTGTCCATAGAACAGCGCCACGCTGCCGCCGGTGGCGCCTGCCTGCGAACCCACGGCGAGCTCCGCGAGGCCATCGCCATCCAGATCTGCAATGTCGCCCAGGCCGGGGTGGAAGCCAGTGGCCACGAAGGAGCCGTAGTCGTTGTCGGCGCCGGTGGCGGGGAACTCGAAGCGGAAGCCAGGGCCCGCGGTGAAGATGGCCTGATTGCGGCGATAGAGCTCCGCCATCCCCAGCCCGCCGCCGGACGAGAAGTTGCGGCCCACAGCCAGATCACGCAGGCCATCGCCATCGAAGTCACCGATCGCGCGCGTGGGCGCGGCGTAGTCGCCGCTGCTACCCGCGGCCACCTCCAGCAGCGCTGCCGAGGGCGCGATGAGCCCGCTGCTGCCCACCGGATACACCTCGCCTTGCAGGTACAGGAGCCCCGCCGAGTTGGCCGTGCCTGCGCTGTTGGCCGCGATGGCGAGATCCCCGCGGCCGTCGCCGCCCGCGCCCACCGCGGCCAGCGCCACACCGAAATTGCTGCGGTTGGCTGGCGGGGTGAGCACGAAGCCGCTGGGATTGCCGCTGGGCACGTTGATGCTGGTCCCGGCCGCTACTTGCAGCTGTGCGCCGCCCAGGATGACGTACACCGCACCCTGACCGCCATTGGCCGCGCGCGCACTGACCACCACGTCGTTCACGCCGTCCCCGTTGAAGTCCGTGCCGCTGATGTCCCAGCCGAAGAACCCGCCGGCAGCGCTGCCGACCAGGCACACGTCTGCGCCGCAGCCGCCGGCGTTGACCGTGATGCTGCTCGGCCAGGTGTTGCCCGGCCTGCCGAAGAACAGATACACGGTGCCGGCGTTGCCGCCGAGCGCGCGCGCGCTGGCAGCGAAATCCGCGATACCATCGCCGTTCACGTCGCCCACGCTGGCCAGGACCGCGCCGAAGGCCGACACGCCGCCGTTGCCGAAGGTGACGTCAGGAGCGATGTCCAGCGCGCCCGCCGAGCTGGCGCCGAAGAAGAGCTGCAAGCCCAGGTTCGTCACGCCATACAGCATGTCATTGGCGCCATCGCCGTTGACGTCGCCCAGCCCCACCACGTTGGTGAAGCTGGAGTTGCCGTTGAGCACGCCGGTGAAAGGAGTCGTGATGAACGGCACGCTCACTGCCACGCTGCCAGTCGAGCCATCGAGCGGGGTCAGCGCGCCCGCGATGTCACGCCCGCGCACGGTGCAGAACTCCGTCGCCCCCACGCGGAAGCCGCGGCAGAAATCGCCCGTGCACGACGGGCTGGGCACCAGCTCCGCCGCCTCGGGAGCGCCCTCTCCCGCGCCGACCGTGCTCAGGCTCAGCTGGCGGGCTGCGGTCCAGGTCCCCTCACTGCTGATCGGTGAAGCAGCGCAGCGCAGCTCGTAGCCCGCGAGCACGCTGCCGTCCGCGTCGCTCACGTGCTCCCAGCTGAACGTCACCTGCCCCTGGCGGCGGTTGGTCACCGACACCAGCGGTGCCAGCACCGACTCGAGCGGGCCCACGGTGTCCACGCTCACGTTGACCGTGTCTCCGCCGGGCGGGTTGGGCTCGTCGGTGACCGTGACCGTGAGCGTCTGCTCCACTCCATCAGCGATGGCGACGCAGCCGCTGAAGGTGTTGAGGCCGCCACCTCCGGCTACCACCGGAGCGAGCGCCACCGGCGCTGCGGCACCCACCGCCAGTGCCACCGCGCTGCCCGCCGGGGCGCTGGTGGTGCCGCTGACGGTGATGCCAAAACCGCCGCCCGCAGGCTCGCAGTCATCCGCGGTGCTCAGCACCTGCAGCTCGCCCGGCACCAGCACGTTGACCGTGGGCTCCACGACCACGGTGACGGCGCAGCTCGCCGTACCAACATTGCCCAGCGCATCGCTGGCGCTGGCGGTCAGGGTCACGTCACCGGGCCCACCGAAGTCGACGTCCGCGAAGGAGGTCGTGGTCTCGTCGCCGCTGGCGAGCAGCGTCTCCGAGCCATCCGCGCGCACGACGTTCAGCGACACCTGCGCCACGCCGCCATTGCTCACCAGCACCTCGTGCTGCAGGCCCGCTTCGCCGGCCTGTGCGTCGTCCTCCAGCACGTGCAGCTGCCCGCCGCACAGCGGCTCCGTGATGGCCAGCTCGGGTGCTGCGCAGTCAGCATCCACGCTGATCTGCGCCGAGGTGCCGACCAGGCCGGCCAGGGTTTGCTGCGCGGCGACGGTGTGGCTGACCGCGCTCGTGTCGAAGCTGACGGAGGCGAACGTGGCCGTGCCCAGGAATGGCTCCTCCAGCCCCTCCGTGGCCTGGCACGGCGCCTCCTGCGGCAGCGCCGTGCCGTCGACCAGCAGCACCACGGGCGCGCCGAGCGCGCTGCAGCGCACCACCACCTGCGCTTCACAGCTGGCGCTCTCCGGGCTCAGATCGGCGATGGCGCCAGCGCTGCCAAGCAGGTTGAAGAGCGCGCCCTGCGCCGGCGAGGCGATCTCGACGACTGGCTCCTCCGCGAGCGTCACCGACCAGGTGGCGATCGCCGAGCGGGTCACGTTGCCGACCTGGTCGCGGCACTCACCCTGCACCGTGCGCGCGGGGCCTGCCTCCAGAGTGACCCCCGCGAACGTGGCGGTGTTGCTCTCGACCGTCGCACTGAGGGCTCCGGCCACGTTTCCGTCCAGGATCAGTCGAGCCTCGGTCCCCGCGTTCTCCGGATCCGTGCTCAGCGAGAAAGTGGCTTGCAAACCCGGCGCCTCGGGGTCCGTGTCGTCGGCGCTGGTCAGCTCTGCTTCGTTATTGGGTCCGCTGAGCGTGCAGGTGGGCCCGGCGCAGTCGACCCCGAGCGAGCCCAGCGTCGCCTCGCAGCTGCTCCCGTCCGCCATGGTGGCGACCGCACGCAAGGTGCTGGTGGCGGGCATGCGGCTGCCCAAGAGCACGCCATCGAAGCTGATGGCCTCGTCGCTCACCAGCTGCGCCGCCCAGGGCGCACCATCGACAAACAAGGTCACCGACACCCCGCTCGAGGCGACCACCACGTCCGTCGTAAAGGTGATGCCGCACGACGTTCCGTCGGTGTCGTCGGCAGGGCCCAGGGTGAGCGGTACGTCGTCGGGCGACGGCGTGAGGAACGCGACGCTGCAGCCTCCCGCATCGGGCTGCTCGGCACCCGAGCCCGCGGAGCCAGCGGAACCGGAGACGCCTCCGTCCGCGCCGCCGCCGCCGGACTGCCCGGTGCTGCCGCCAAAGCCAGGCAGCTCGATCACGACCGCCCCAGGGTCGACGTTGACTGTACAGGCCGGCGCCAACCCTGCGAGCAGGGCCAGCCACGAAGCACGGCAGGTCATTCGATGGTATCGCTGTGAAGTCCCCATGCGGCATCCCTTCATGGCAGTCGGCGCTGGGACTCGTTGCGCCCCTCGACCGTGTTCCTTCGCCCAGCCCCCGCCAGCCGTCTCTGACGGCATGCAGACAGGCTTCGTAAGGGCCCGTCTTTGCTCGCGCCTGGCCGGCGCAGCCGGCCAGGCACGAGGACACACCACATGCCGCGCACGCTAGCAGAGCCAGAAAAAAGGCCAGCGAGCATTCCTGCTCACTGGCCCTTGCCTTCCGCTGGGAGTGTGCCTCTCCAGCTCTGTCAGCTCAGCTCTGTCAGCTCAGCTCTGTCAGCTCAGCTCTGTCAGCTCAGCTCTGTCAGCTCAGCTCTGTTAGCTCAGTTCTATCAGCTCAGCGTGAGCTGCAGCTTTATCAGCCAGCTCGCCGAGCCGTCAGAGCGACAGCATCCATCCCGCGCCGCGCGGAGGCTGGCTCCTTC
>JAICQL010000329.1 GCA_025937895.1 Polyangiaceae bacterium
CGCGCGCGCAGAGCTGCAGCTGAGCGATCCGGGTAGCTCGCGGCGCGCATGGATCGCTTCGCTGGGCCTCTCCTTCTATCTCAACGGCAATGACGGCTCGTTCGAGCTCGCGGGCAGCGGCTTCGCCGGGGATGGTCTGGACGGCAATGGCCTGGGCGACGGCGGCTCACTCAACCTGCAGGCCTCGGTCGCCACGCGCGGCTTCCCGGAGCCGGTCGGTCTGCAGCTGGGCCGCTACGCCGTGCGCCTGCGGATGGAGCAGACGCCAGATACGCGCGGCCACGTGGCTCTCTTGCGGGAGCTGTGGTCGCTGGAGGATGAGCCGCTGCTGGACGCCGTGGTGCTGGAGCTGCGCGCCAGCCCCGCCGATAGCCTGGCGCACGCAGAGGAGCTGCGCGATGCGCTGCACTCGCTGCGCCGCCACGGCAAGCGCGTGCTGTGCCACCTGGAGGACGCGGCCTCCCTCGAGCTGTACACCTGCGCGGCTGCCGATCGAATCCTGCTCAATCCGGCGGGCGGCCTGCAGTTCGCGGGGCTGGAGGCGCGCTATCTGTACCTGGGGCGCCTGCTCGAGCAGCTGGGTATCCGCGCCGACGTGATCCGCATCGGCGCTCACAAGTCGGCGCCCGAGCGGTTCACGAGCGATGCCTCGAGCGAGGTCTCGCGCGCGGACAAGATCGATCTGCTGCAGCAGGTCGAGCGCCTGTTCACCGAGGGTGTGGCCAGCGGGCGGCAGCTGAGCTTTGCGCAGGTGCGCGCCGCGGCCAAGCAGGGGCCCTTTCTGGCGGAGCAAGCCAGGAGCGTGGGCTTCGTGGACACGCTGGCCTTCGACGACGAGATCGATGATGCGCTCCGCGAGCTGCTCGGGCGCCACACCAGCTTGAAGCGCGATGATCGCGTGGCGCCAGCGCCCGCTCGGCTGGCGCCGCAGCCCTCGCTCGCGCTCATCTACGTGGACGGCGACATGACCGACGGCCGCAGCCAGCGGGTGCCGTTCCTGGGCATGCAATCGTCCGGCTCCTACACCATCGCAGAGTCGCTGCAGGCGGCGCGCGAGAGCCCGCTGATCAAGGCGGTGGTGTTGCGCGTCGAGACACCGGGCGGCTCTTCCCTCGCAGCCGACGTGATCTGGCGACAGGTGGTGCTGACGGCCAAGGTCAAGCCGGTGATCATCAGCATGGGCGCCTACGCCGCGAGCGGTGGCTACTACATCTCCGCGCCAGGCACGCGCGTGTTCGCCAACGCCTCCAGCATCACCGGCAGCATCGGCGTGTTCTACGGCAAGGCCGACGTCTCGCGCCTGCTCGACCGCATCGGCATCGACGTCGAGGTGTACAAGACCGCCGAGGGCGCGGACGCCGATGCCTTTTACAGGCCCTACACGAGCAACGAACGCGCGCAGCTCGAGCGGCAGCTGCAGCTGTTCTACGATCTGTTCCTGCAGCGCGTGGCAGAGGGTCGCAAGCTCGACAAGAGCGCTGTCGATGCCGTCGGTCAGGGCCGGGTCTGGACCGGAGAGCAAGCCAAGGACAAGGGCCTGGTGGACGAGCTCGGTGGGCTGCGGCAAGCACTGGCCCACGCACGCAAGCTGGCTGATCTGCCCGAGCACGCCCCGATCGTGGAGCTGCCGCGCCTCGACAGCAGCCTGCTCGGTCGCTTGCTCGGCATCTCCGCCGCGGCCAGCAGCAGCAGCGAGGGAGCGCCGCCGGTCAGCGCCGCCGGTACCCTGCCCTCGCTCGCCGAGCTGACACGTGGCCTGCCGCGCGATGCGCTGCTCGGGCGTCTGGAGGACGTCGGCGAAGCGCTGGCGCCGTTCCTGATCTACTCCAGCCAGCAGCCGCTGATGCGGCTGGAGGACTTCGTGGTCTCGCCGTGACGGCTCTCCTGGTCTGTGATCGGCCGCGCTTTCTGGGCTCGCCGCTGGAGCTCGGGCAGCTCGAGGCAGACGGCCCGCTGCTGGTGCTGGTGGGCGGCTGGGCACCGCTGTTTCAACTGCTCGCGGGCAGGCTGCGCTTGCTGGGCGGCAGCATCACCATCGCGGGTCAGAGCGCGGAGCGAGCGGTGGCCTCCGGGCATGCCGGCTTGCTGCTGTGCGACGCTCCCTTTCCCGACGGCTGGCAGCTGGCAGACGTGCTGCGCCAGAGCGCTGCCTTGCTCGGTCTGTCGGGTCGCATGGCGGCGCGCCGCGCGCGCGAGGCTGCGGCCGAGCTGGGCCTCACTCCGCTGCTGGGGCGCACGTACGGGCGCCTGCGGCCGCTGGAGCGCCGGCTCACGGGGCTGGCCGTTGCGCTGCTGGGAGAGCCCGCGGTGCTCGCGCTGGAAGAGCCGTTTCGCGGGCTCGAGCCCTCGGCGCGGGCAGAGCTGGCGGCGCTGCTGCCGCGAGCGCTGCGCGGCCGTCCGGCGCTGGTCTCGGTAGCAGAGCTGCCGGGCGAGGTCGAGCAAGACACCTTCGTGCAGGGCTCGAGTGAGCTGCTGTTTGCCAGTGAGCTCGGGCTCGTGGCGCGCGGCAGCTACGCGGAGCTGGCCGCGGCGACCGGCAACTACCGGGTGGTGGTGCTGCGCCACGCGGACGAGCTGGGCGCGCGCCTGAGCGAAGCCGGCTATCAGGTGCTGCCCCGGCGCGCAGCCGGCGGCCTGGGCTTGCTGCTGTCGGATGCGAGCTCGCTCGGCACCGGGCCGCTGCTGGAGGCCGCACTGGCCGTGGATGCTCCGATCGTGGAGCTCGGTCCGATCAAGTTGCACCCCGGGCCGCTGCCGGCGCCCGCGGCGCTCTGAGTTTCAGGAGGTTGAGCGTGGACGCGGAACGCAAGGCGCTCGCTCGCGCACGTCGCATCATCGTCAAGATCGGCTCCAATGCCCTCGCCGATCATCCCGATCTGATCACCAACATCGCGGCCGACGTGGCCGAGCTGAGCGGCAAGGGCGCGAGCGTGCTGATCGTGTCGAGCGGCGCCGTGGCGCTCGGCTGGCGGCAGCTCGGCTATCGCCGCCGCCCGAAGGAGATCCCCCAGCTACAGGCGTCGGCGGCCGCGGGCCAGAGCCTGCTGATGAACCGCTATGCCGAGGCCTTCAGCGTGTATGGCCTGCGCGTCGCGCAGATTTTGCTCACCCACTCCGATCTGGCCAAGCGCACCAGCCTGAACAACGCACGGGCCTCGCTGGGCGCCCTGTGGGAGGCAGGGGCCATCCCGATCGTCAACGAGAACGACACCGTGTCCACGGAGGAGATCCGCTTCGGCGACAACGATCAGCTCGCCGCCATGGTCACCCCGCTGGTCAGCGCCGATCTCCTGATCTTGCTCAGCAACGTGGATGGCGTGCTGGACGAGGACGGCCGGCGCATCTCGCACTTCTCTGCGCAACACGAGGTGTTCGAGCACCGCGCGGCCGAGGGCGCCCAGGGCCGCGGCGGCATCCAGAGCAAGGTGGAGGCGGCCCGCAAGGCCTGCCGCTCCGGCGCGCGCGCAATCGTGGCGCGCGCCTACGAGTCCAACGTGCTGCGCCGCATCGTCGCTGGCGAGGACGTGGGCACCCTGTTCGAGCCGCGCGGCAATGCCCTGCGTGCGCGCAAGCACTGGATCGCGTTCACCCTGCGCCCGCGCGGCGCGGTCGTCGTCGATCAAGGCGCCGTACACGCGCTGCAGAGCGGCAAGAAGAGCCTGCTGCCGATCGGTGTGCTGGGCGTGCGCGGCCACTTCGACCCGGGGGACGCCGTGCGCGTGCTCGGCCCCGACGGCACGGACGTGGCCCGCGGCCTGTCACGGCTCAGCTCGCTCGAGCTCGCGCGTGTGGCCGGCGCCTTCCGCGACGCTCCGACTCCGCTCAACCCGGAGGACGCGCCGGACGTGGTCGTGCACAAAGACGACCTGGTGCTGCTCGACTGAGACGAGCAGCAGAGCTCACCGGCAGCAGAGCTCGCCAGCCACCCGCGCGCTCAGGAGCTCTGGCCTTTATCGTCGTGGCGGCGCTCGTGCTGCTCTTCACCCACGAGCACGGCGAAGACGATGGCAGCGCCGATCAGCGGCACCAGCCAGATCAGCTTGGTCTGCGCGCTCTTCTGGGGCGGATCGAAAATGGGGGTGCGCCGCAGACGCACCGTCACCCAGATCTGGAACGCCAGAATGGCACTCAGGCTGAAAATCACGAACCACGTACTGCCTTGATGCATCTCGACTCACTCTCGGCACGCGCGCCACTGCGCGCAAGGGCAAGGATGCCCAAATCCTGAGACAGGCCCCGCGGGGTGAGAGGCCTCAGGTTACGGCGGCCGGCTCCTCGATGCGCTCGATGCGGCCCTGCTGCATGAAAATGGTCCGCCCCTGCAGGCGCTCGGCCATGCCCGCCGTGTGGTTGATCACGATCACGATCGTGCCGCGGTCGCGCTCCTCGACCAGGATCTTTTCCATGCGCTGCACGCTGGCTACGTCAAGACCGGTGAGCGGCTCATCCAGCAGCAGCACGGAGGGTGAGTTCACCAGCGCTCGCGCCAGGGCGATGCGTTGACGCTGCCCACGCGAGAGGGTGGCGACCGCCTGCTCGGCAAAGCGGTCGGCCTGCACGCGGGCGCACACCGCCTTCCACGCCTGCTTCGGCTCGAGCCCGTGAATGCGCGCGGCCATCTCCACGTTCTCGCGCCCGCTCAGCTCGCCGTAGCAGTGGGAGTCGTGGGCGACCCAGCCAATGTGGCGTCGCGCTTCGCTCCGAGAGGTGCCGTGCGGCGCATACACGACCGTACCCTTGGACGGCTTGAGCGCCGTACCGACGATGGACAGCAGTGTGCTCTTGCCGGCACCATTCGGGCCCTGAACAAACGTGATGGGCCCCGGCTCAAAGTCCACGTCGATCGCACGCAGGGCGACGCTGGCTCCAAACAGGCGCGTGACCCCCCGCACCTCGATCCGTGTGATTCCGCCGGGCACGTGCGGCGATCTACACTGCTCGGCTCCCGGAAAGTCCCGAGATCGTGCAGACCCCTGCTCGACCTCTGAGCCGAGCTCGGCTTCTCTGGCTCCGCGACTCTGCGAGCCGCTCGCCTGCTCTATATAAGTAGCAATTTCCGATGCGCCGCGAAGGTGCCTCGCGTGCTCATCGGATGCGCCGTTTCCTGGCGTGATTGCGCGAGGTGGGACAACCGGGCCCGGCAAGCCCAGGTGAGGCAGCCGCGTGCCTCCAGTCGCAGACCACGCTGCACAGGCCCGACAGCAGGCGACCCCCGCGGGGTGAGTCGGCCGTGGCCGCGGATCAGATCTTCGCTGACGTTTTCCGGGCGAGGTAGTATCCCGGGGCGTCCATGGGCCGTAATGTCCATGCGAACGCGGTTTCGGGCCGTGCTACGATTGCCAAGAATGTCATCTTCCGCCCTCGCCGTTGATGCCGAAAGGGTTGCGCGTCTGGCGGAGTTGCGGCGCGTCGTCGAAGGCGCGCTGGAAGGCAAGCCCGGCGTGGTCGAGCTGGCCACCGTCGCCTTTCTGGCTCGCGGGCACATCCTGATCGAAGACGTGCCGGGCGTGGGCAAGACCACGCTGGCCCGGGCGCTCGCGCGCGCCGTCGGCGCCAAGATGAATCGCGTGCAGTTCACGAGTGATCTGCTGCCCAGCGATCTGCTCGGTGTGTCTGTGTACGATCAGCGGCGCAGTGAGTTCTCGCTGCGCCGTGGCCCCATCTTCAGCCACGTGCTGCTGGCGGACGAGATCAACCGCTCCAGCCCGCGCACGCAGTCGGCCCTGCTGGAGGCCATGGGTGACGGTCAGGTCTCGATCGACGGCCAGACCCTGGCGCTGCCGGAACCCTTCCTGGTGCTGGCCACGCAGAATCCGCAAGACTTCGCCGGCACCTTCCCACTGCCGGAGTCGCAGCTGGATCGCTTCATGCTCCGGCTGAGCATCGGCTACCCGCCACCTCACGTGGAGACGCGGCTGATCCTGGAGCCAGCGCTCGACCGGGTGGATCGGGTCAAGCCCGTGCTGGATCCGGAGGAGCTGACCGTGCTGCAGGCGGAGGTGGATGGGGTCGACATCGATCACGCGCTGGCCACCTACCTGCAGGCACTGATCGCGGCGACGCGCTCGTCCTCGGCGCTGTCGCTCGGGGCCTCGCCCCGCGCCGCCAAGAACCTCTCGCAGGCCGCCCGCGCGCGTGCCTTGCTGCATGGCCGTGGCTACTGTATCGCGGATGACATCCAGGAGCTGGCGGTGCCGCTCCTGGCGCACCGGGTACGGCTGGCGGCACACGCGGAGGGCTACGTGCCCAGCCGGGAAGAGGCCGAAGGCGTGGTGCGCGACATCGTCGGCCGCGTCCCCGTCCCGTTGTAACGCCACGCGTGCGCTGCAGGCGATGGGAGCGGGCGATATTGAGCGAACGATATTGGAGCGCGGCATCGGAGCCGGGCCGGTCGCCAGCGCGGCCGGTCGCCAGGGGTGGGCCGAGCACAGTCCGTTCAGCGCCAGCGGCGAGCCATGATGAGGACGAGGACGTGACCAAAGTTGAAGCGCCTCGAGCTGCACGGGCTTCCGAAGCCGCGCCTGCGCCCGGCGAGTCCTTGCCCCCGCGCGCAACCGACTCGCTGCCGCCGCG
>JAICQL010000263.1 GCA_025937895.1 Polyangiaceae bacterium
GCCGGCAGAGTGAGCCGGCAGAGTGAGCCGGCAGAGTGAGCCGGCAGAGTGAGCCGGCAGAGTGAGCCGGCAGAGTGAGCCGGCAGAGTGAGCCGGCAGAGTGAGCCGGCAGAGTGAGCACTGGCGCGTGAGCCCGTGCGCGCCGAACGAAGTTGCGTGTATGCTGGGCGAGTGACGGGGCAAGAGGCCGCTGGAGCACCGGCGCGGCCGCGAGACAGCAGCGCCGCGCAGCTGGGCTTCGCGCCGCAGCCCTACGTGCGCTGGTTTCATCCCTTCGAGCTGGCGCGCGCCGGGGTGCGCGCGGTGCTGGCGGAGATGTTCGGCGCCTACGCTGACAAGCGGGAGCTGCAGGCGGCCCTGTACGCCAGCTCGCGGGTGGCCCATCGCTACCTGCAGCTGGATCCAGCAGACTCCAGCTCGCCCGAGCGCAAGGAGATCTGGCTGGATTTCGTGGCCGACCTGGGCGACGGCTTCAATGCCACCTTCGCCGTGGCCAGCTTGCTCGCGCGGGAGCAGCTGGTGCTCGCGCACGAGGGCCGGAGCTATCCAACCGAGCGCGGTGCGCTGCTGGTGATGGGCGGTGACGAGGTGTACCCGGGCGCCGACCGCGTGGAGTATGCGGAGCGCACCGTGGGTCCGTATCGCGCTGCGCTGCCGTTCGTTGCAGATGAGCGCGCGGCGCCGCACCTGTTTGCGCTGCCCGGCAATCATGACTGGTACGATGGGCTGTCGGCGTTCCTGCGCCAGTTCACCCAGCGGCGCTGGATCGGCGGCTGGCGGACGCAGCAGGAGCGCAGCTACTTCGTGCTGGAGCTGCCGCAGCGCTACTGGCTATGGGGCATCGACATCCAGCTGCACGCCGACGTGGACGGCCCGCAGCTGGCGTACTTCGAGCTCGCTGCCACCCGGCTCGGCCCTGGGCACAGCGTGATCCTGTGTACGGCAGAGCCCAGCTGGGTCGACGTGGCCAATGGCCAGAGCGAGGGCTATCGCAACCTGGCCTTCCTCGAGTCCAAGGTGCTGGCGCGCGGCGCCCGGCTGGTGCTCGTGCTGACGGGGGATTCGCATCACTACGCGCGCTTTCGCGAGCAGAGCGGGCGCACGTACATCACGGCTGGCGGCGGCGGCGCGTTCCTGCACGGCACGCACACCTTGCCCGAGCGCATCGAGCTCACGGGGGCCGACGCGGGGCCTGGTGCTGGCGTCGAGGCGGCGCGCAGCCTGCAGCTGGAGAAGGTGTTTCCCGAGCGGGCAGAGTCGCGCCAGCAGCTGCCCGGTATCTTTCGCTTCACCCAGCGCAACAAGGCGTTTGCGCTGCTCTGGGCGGCGCTGTGGCTGGTGATGGGCTGGGCGCTGCTCAGCGCCAGCCTGCCGCCAGGCAGCGACTGGGCGCCGGCGGCCACCTTCACGGGCAGGCTGGCGGAGGCGGGGCCGAGCCGCGCCGACTTCAGCAGCCGGCCCGGCACGTGGCTCGGCTTCACGTTGCTCGTGCTCCTGGACCTGTCGATCGGCTACTTCGTGCACGTGCGCGGCTCACGTCTGAGTGAGCCATCGGGCGCTGCCGCGAAGTGGGGGGCGCGCGAGTGGCTGCGGCTGAGCTTCGATGTGCTGCTGTGGGCGGTGCCGGCGCTGGCCCCCGCGCTGGTGTTCGGCATGGGGCCGCTGGCTGTGCTGCTGAGCGCGCTGGCGCGCAGTCCCGCCGCCGTGAGCGTGTGCCTGCTCGTGCTGTG
The DNA here is from genome assembly GCA_025937895.1 of Polyangiaceae bacterium. GTDB lineage: Bacteria > Myxococcota_A > Polyangia > Polyangiales > Polyangiaceae > SZUA-265. The sequence goes on from JAICQL010000263.1 coordinate 1,731, forward strand.
CGGGGCCATGGTCTACGTCTCGCATGCGCGGCTCAGCGTGCGCGTGGCGGTGGGGCTGGCGCATGCCACGGTGCAGCTGCTGAGCTGGCTGTTCGTCGCCACCTGCCTGGCCAGCGCGCTGCTCTCGCTCGGCGGTATCGTGGCGGGAGCCGAGTGGTCGCCGCTGTGGTGCCTGCTGATCTTCGGCACCTGGCTGCTGAGCACCGCGCTCTCGGCAGGGCTGGCCAGCGCCACCATCTTCGGTATCTATCTGTGGTTCGCGGGGCGCTACCTGCCCAAGCAGCTGAACGACGTGTTCTCTGCCCTCGCCGTCGAGGACTACAAGAACTTTCTGCGGCTGCACATCGACGAGCAGGGCAAGCTCACGGTGTACCCGATCGGTATTCGGCGCGTGCCGCGTGCCTGGCAGCTCAACCTCGACCCTGACCCGGGCGCGCCCTTCCTGCTGCCGCAGGAGGAGCTGAAGGCAGAGCTGATCGAGCCGCCGCTCCAGCTCTGACCCCGGCTCGATCTGGCTCAGTACCAGCACTGGCTCGAGCGCGGATGCGCAGCGACTCGCCACGCACTGATAGTTTGAACACGATGTAGTGTGGCGAGAAGGCTGCGCCAGACTCCTTTCCGTGGCAGCGCCGCACGGCGCCATAGGGGCTTTCTGCAACGTAGGCCATGACGCGCTCACCGCCGGCTCCTCGCGGCGCGGCCCTGCGCCGGTGCAGCGCTAGAACGACATATAGTTTCGTTTTCCGTGACACAGACCAGTGAGCGAGCGCAGCGCTCCGAGCCGGGAGCCGCTGCGAGGATGGATGGCGCGGCTGCGGAAGTCGCCGGCGCACTGGGCGAGCTGCGCGCGCGCTATCTGAGCGCGCAGCTGGCAGGCAACCGGCGTGAGGCGTTGCGGCTAGTGATCGAGGAGGGGGTCGCACGCGGTGTCACGGCGCTGCAGGTGCAGCTGCACGTGATCCAGGAGGCCCAGCGCGAGATCGGCAGGCTCTGGCAGGAGAACCAGATCGGCATCGCCGAGGAGCACATGGCGACGGCCATCTCGCACATGGCCCTGGCCCACCTGTACGATCACGCGCCGCGCGCCGCCGCCAACGGCAAGCACATCATCGTCTCGTGCGTGGAGGGCGAGCTGCATGATTTTCCCGCACGCCTGCTGGCGGACGCGCTGGATCTGGCCGGCTTCGAGGTGCGCTACCTGGGCGCCAGCGTGCCCACGTCGAGCCTCGTGGAGCTGCTGTGCCGGCAGCCGCCGGACCTGCTGGCGCTCTCCGTCACGATGAGCTTCAACGTGCCGGCTCTGCGCGCGGCAGTGCAGCAGGTCCGCGCCCGGGTGCCGAGCCCCTGTCCGATCGTCGGTGGGGGGTCGGCTTGCGGCTGGATCGAGGGTCTGGCTCAGGAGCTCGCTCTGGCGGGCACTGCCGACAACGCGCTGGACGCCGTGCGGCTCGCGCAGCGGCTCCTGGGAGTTGCTCGATGAGCACGGCGCTGATGCAAGAGCTGGAGGCCGAGGCCCGGGCGCTCACCTTACGCGTGGTCGACGAGATGTATCGCGACCCGTTCTGGAGTGCCCGCTTCGGCGAGCGCGGCCGCAAGTTCTCGGAGGAGGACGGGCAGTACCACGTGACGTACCTGGTGCAGGCGCTGGGCGCGCAGCAGCCGGAGGTGCTGGCGCGCTACGCTCGCTGGCTGCGCTCCGTGCTGACTGCGCGCGGCATGTGCACTCGCCACCTGACGGAGAACTTCGAGCGCCTGGCGCTGGCCGTACGTGACCTGAGCGCCGATGGGCAGCTCGCCGTGGAGTACCTGGAGGCTGCCTGCGGCGCCTTGCGGGCAGAGCTGGGCCGCGCGCAGCCGCTGGCGGCAGAGAGCGAGCGCCTCACGGCCAGTGTCTGCGCCTGGCTCGATGGCGACGGCGCTGCGCCGGAAGACGCTGGCGGCGCCGCGAGCTTGCCCGAGCGGCAGCAGCTGGTGGCGAGCCTGCTCTCCTACCTGGCGGACGCGGTGGCGCTGGGTCGCGCGCAGCAGCTGGTGGCGCACGTGCTCTGGCTCGACGGCTGGCTCGCACGAGAGCCCGCGGGGCGAGGGCTCACTGCGCGCTTGCTCGCCGGGATGGAGCGGCGGCTGCAGCAGGTCGCGAGCCTGCCTGCCGCGCTGCGGGGGGAGGCTGGAGAGCTGCTGAGCCAGGCGCGCTCGGCGCTGGAGCGCGAGGCTGACGGAGGAGCGCGCAGCTCGTGAGCGGCGGGTTTGGCTTCACTGCGCTGGCAGCGGCTGCCGAGCAGCGGCTGGTGCCAGCGCTCGCTCTGCAAGCTGTGGCCCTGCCCGCCGAGCTCGCGCAGCTGTCAGGCAGCTGGAAGGGCAGCCCGGTGTCGCTCGCCGCCCGGGCGTATCGAGGGCCGCGCATCGGCTACGCGCGTTTTGTCGAGCTCAGCGGCGGTGGCCTGGACATCGCCAACGTGCTGGTGCTCTCGCGAGCCGAGTATCCACTGCCGATGCTGGGGGCCGATCTGGTCGGGCTGGGCAGGGACACGGGTGTGGTGGTGGCCGATCTCTCGCCGGTGCCGCCGCTGGCTGATGTGCCAGCGCTGGCGCAGACCGAGCAGCGGGCGCTCGCGGCGCTGCGGCTGCCGCCCGGGGGTGAGCTGCCTGCCTGGTGCCGGCCGTGGTTCTCGGCGCAGCCCCTGTACTCGCGCGTGGCTCCGCAGCATGCGCCAGCGGTGGCGGCCGCGCTGACGGTGCTGTGCGAGCGCTTTGCGCAGCTGGCGCTGCACTGTGAGGTGCAAGCCGGCAGCGCGGCGGCAGTGGCCGACTGGCAGCTGCGCTACTGCGCGGCGCATCGCCAGGACGATCGCGGGCTCGGGCTGCTGCACAAGCTCTTCGAGCCGGCGCTGGCCGAGCGCTTCTTGCGACAGGTCCTCTTTCCGGAGAGCGTGCGAGCATGACGAGCGAAGTGAGCCATCGCTGGCTGAACCAGAGCCGGGAGCTGGAGTTCACGTGCGACCTGGAGGGCCGAGTCACCTGGGCAGACCCGCGCGCTGCGCGCATCCTCGGGCTGCGGCCCGAGAGGGCGCTGCGCGCCGTCTCCGTCGCGGGCACCGAGAGCAAGCTGGAGGCGCTGCTGGCGCGCGCCTGCCATGAGGACGTGAGCCGCTGGGAGGTGCCGCTCCTGGCTTTTGCCAGCCCATCGACGGTGTGCTTCAGCACGCACCTCGAGCAGGACGGGCACGTGCACTTCTTCGGCTCCGTGTTGCCCGACAGCCTGGGCAGCACGCTGCGCCAGCTGAACGAAGCGATGGCGGACGTGGTGGCGCTCAACCGCGAGATCTCGCGCCAGAAGAAGGAGCTGAGCGCCAAGAACGCGGAGCTGACCAACGCCTACCAGGAGCTGGAGGAGTCCAACAAGGGCGTGCTGAACCTGCACGCGGAGCTGGCTGATCGGGCAGACTCGCTGCGCCGCGCCGCCGACGTGAAGGGGCGGGTGGTGGCCAACGTCAGCCACGAGTTCCGCACCCCGCTGCACACCATCCTGGGCCTCTCCAAGCTGCTGCTGGAGGGCGGTGACGGCCCGCTCAGCGAGGAGCAGCAGAAGCAGCTGCGCTTCATCCGCTCGTCCGCGGAGGAGCTGTACGCCCTGGTCAACGACATGCTCGACCTGTCCAAGGTGGAGGCGGGCAAGGGTGTGCTGCGGCCGCAGCGCTTCCGCGCCGAGGAGCTGTTCTCGGCGCTGCGCGGCATGTTGCGCCCGCTGGTGCCAGCGGGCAGCGCGCTGGAGCTGATCTTCGAGCCGCCTCCGGTGGACCTGACCCTGGACACGGATCAGGGCAAGATCTCCCAGATCTTGCGCAACCTGGTCTCCAACGCGCTCAAGTTCACCGAGCGCGGAGAGGTGCGCGTCGCGCTGGAGCAGGTGGGGGAGATGGCGGTGTTTCGCGTACGCGACACCGGCATCGGCATCGCGTCCGAGCACTTCGAACGCATCTTCGAGGAGTTCGGACAGGTGGAGGGCCCGCTGCAGAGCAAGGTGAAGGGCACCGGGCTGGGCCTGGCGCTGTCGCGGCGCCTGGCAGAGTTTCTGGGTGGCTCGCTCGAGGTCGAGAGCCAGCTGGGCCAGGGCTCCTGCTTTACCTTGCGCGTGCCGGCGCGCCACCCGGAGGTAAATGAGCTGGAGCGCCTGCAGCACCAGCCGCTCGACCCCAGCCGCGCGCCCGTGCTGGTCGTGGAGGACGACCGCAAGACCATCTTCATGTACGAGAAGTACCTGTCCATGGCCGGCTTTCAGGTCGTGCCGGCGCGCAGCGTGGACGAGGCTCGCAGCCTGCTGGAGCGGCTGCGGCCGCAGGCGGTGGTGCTCGACATCTTGCTCGAGGGCGAGAGCAGCTGGAAGTTCCTGGCCGATCTGAAGTCCAACGCGCACACGCGCGACATCCCCGTGCTGGTGGTGACCATCACGGGCAAGGAGCAGAAGGCGCGCGCGCTCGGCGCGGACGAGTTCTGGCTCAAGCCGGTGGATCGCGAGCGGCTCCTGCGCAAGCTGCGCTCCCTGGCCAGGCCCGGCGCCCCGGCGCGCGTGCTGGTGATCGATGACGACGCCAAGGCGCGCTACCTGCTGGCCAAGCTGCTGGAGCAGAGCCCGTATCAGCTGCTCGAGGCCGCCACGGGTCCGCTCGGGGTGGCGTGCGCGCGTGAGCAGCTGCCGTCGGTGATCTTGCTCGATTTTCTGCTGGAGGATCGCACGGCGTTCGACGTGCTGGACGAGCTGAAGGCAGATCCGCGCACCCGGGCCATCCCGGTGATCGTCGTCACCTCGCACGTGCTGGATGGCGAGGCGCGCGCACGCCTCGCGGCGCAGACCGAGGCCATCCTGTCCAAGGACAGCCTCTCGCGCGAGCTGGCCATCCACCGCATCCGGGACGCGCTGGCCAAGACGGGCCTGGGCGCCCTCAATGGCAACGGAGGCCATCGTGTCGGGCAGCACTAGCAACGGCCCGGGCAGCCAGCGCCCGCAGCCCGAGCCCTTGATCCTCAATGTCAACGACAGCGAGGGCGCGCGCTACCTGGTGACCCTGATGCTCCGCAAGGCCGGCTTTCTGGTCACGGAGGCCGCCAGCGGGCGGGAGGCGCTGGAGTCGATCCAGCGCCGCAAGCCGGACCTGATCGTGCTCGACCTGCAGTTGCCCGATCTGAACGGCCTGGAGGTGTGCCGGCGCATCCGCCAGAACCCGCAGACGGCGTCGATCAAGATCCTGCACACCTCCGCCACGTACGTCACGGTCGACAACAAGATCCAGAGCCTGGACGGCGGCGCCGACGGCTACCTGGCGCAGCCGTTCGAGTCGCAGGAGCTGATCGCCACGGTCAACTCGCTGCTGCGCTTGAACCAGACCGAGCGCGAGCTGCGGCAGCATGCCGAGCAGCTGCGCGAGGCGGACCGGCGCAAGAACGAGTTCCTGTCCATGCTGGCGCACGAGCTGCGCAATCCGCTGGCGGCGATCACTGCCTCGCTCTCGCTGCTGGATCGGCGCGAGCCGCAGGATGACGTGGAGCGTCGGGCCCGCGACGTGCTCTCGCGCCAGTCGAGCAACCTGGGGCGGCTGATCGATGACCTGCTCGACGTGGCGCGCGTGACGCAGGGCAAGATCGAGTTCAAGTGGGAGCCGGTGGACCTGCGCGAGCTGCTCGGGCGCGTGGTGGAGAACACGCAGCAGACCAAGACCACGCCGCGCGGGCAGGTGCTGCGCGCGAGCCTCCCGCCCGAGCCGCTGTGCGTGCACGGCGACGCCACGCGGCTGGAGCAGATCTTCAGCAACCTGCTGGACAACGCCAGCAAGTACACGGACAAAGAGGGCACCATCGAGCTCGCGCTGGAGGCCACGGGGGACGAGCGCAAGCCCCTGGCCCTGGTGCGGGTGAGCGACGACGGCATCGGCATGTCGCAGGAGACGCTGCCCAACATCTTCGGTCTGTTCTCGCAGGCGGACGTGCCCATCGCGCGCTCGCGAGGCGGCCTGGGCATCGGCCTGACCCTGGTACGCACCCTGGTGGAGTTGCACGGTGGCGTGGTGCGCGCCAGCAGTCGGGGGCTCGGGCACGGCAGCCAGTTCGAGGTGAGCCTGCCCATGGTCAACGCGGTGGAGCTGGCTGCCCTGCGCGACGGCCCACCCAGCCGGGGCAGCTCCGCTCAGCACGTCACGCGTGCCCGGCGCCGCATCGTGCTGGTGGAGGACAACCTGGACGCGCAGCAGATGCTGGCGGACCTGCTGAGCATGTGGGGGCACCAGGTGGAGTGCGCCTCGGACGGCCTGGAAGGCGTGGAGAAGGTGCTGGCCCTGCGCCCCGAGGTGGCGCTCGTGGACCTCGGGCTGCCCGGCATCGACGGCTACGAGGTGGCGCGCCGCGTGCGTCAGGCGCCGGAGGGCAGACAGCTGACGTTGATCGCGCTGACGGGCTACGGCGCCCCCGAGCAGAAGGCCCGCGCGCTCGCCGCAGGCTTCGACTTGCACCTGGTGAAGCCCGTCGATGCATCCAGCCTGTCCGCCCTGCTGGCGCAGCCGAGCAGCGCCCGCCGGTCCTCGGCGCAGGCGCCCTCCTCTGCCTGAGCGGCGCAAGCTTGGCTCAGGGAGACGCGAGCTTGGCTCAGGGCGACCTGGCGCAGCAGCGAGCGACTGCTCCGGCTCGGCACATGCCCCTCGACGCCACCTCAGCCCGCGACTAGGAAGGAGCTCCCCACACAGCACGTAGGTGGAACATGCGCTCTCGCTTGCCGTCACTGGTCCTGAGTCTGGCTCTGCTCACTCCATCCTGGCTCGCGCTCTCTGCCGTTGCACCGGGCGTGGCCGCTGCCAAGCCACCGCCCGCGCCCACGGCGGACCTGCCGGGCAGCGCCGATAGCCCGCTCCTGGGGCGCTACGACGGCTCGTTCATCGTCGGCTACGAGCGCAAGGGCCTGCGCGAGTTCAGCTTGCCCCTCGGCCCGCTGGAGAAGGTGCCGGAGCGCCGGGACAACCACAACAACCAGCTGTTCGAGCCCAAGCAGAAGAAGGAGCTGGTCGGCGCGTACACGCGACTTGCGTATTTGATCCCGCCGGAGCGCTCGCCGCTGGAGGTGGTGGGCAACTACGCAGACGAGATCAAGCGTCAGGGCGGCAAGGTGCTGTTCGAGTGCTCCGGCAACAGCTGCGGCGGCGATCCAAAGCGGGGTAACGCCGGCGGCGGCGGCCGCATGAGCTTGAGCATGTACCTGTACCCGAAGGACGCCGTCTCGGAGCCGCACAACAGCGTCGGCGCCTGCCTCCTGCGCGCGCAACTGACCGATCGCCGCTATCTTGCTGCGGAGCTACCGCAGAAGGGTGCCCACGTCTCCGTGTACTCCTTCACCGTGGAGCCCAGCGCCTGCGAGAAGTCGCTGGGTGGGCGCACCGTGGCTCTGGTGCAGGTGGTCGAGGGCAAGGAGCGCGAGAGCAAGATGACCACCGTGAGCGCTGGTGAGCTCGCCAAGTCCATCGCCGAGGAGGGGCGGGCCGCGGTCTATGGCATCTACTTCGACACCAACAAGGCGGAGCTGAAGCCCGAGTCGGATCCCACCCTGGAGCAGATCGCCAAGATGCTGCAGGAGCGCTCCTCGCTCAAGGTGTTGATCGTGGGCCACACCGACAACGTTGGGGGCTACGGCTCCAACCTCGAGCTCTCGCAACGCAGGGCCAAGGCCGTGGTGCAGGCGCTGGTCAGCCGCTACAAAATCGGCGCCGATCGGCTCACCCCGGTGGGCGTCTCATCGGCGGCTCCGCTGGGCTCGAACAAGACGGACGAGGGCCGGTCCAAGAATCGCCGGGTCGAGCTGGTCGAGCAGTGATACGCGGGCGACGGTGCCGCTCGCGCTCCTTGTTTCTGGCCGCCGTCAGGGGATCAGGTAGCTCAGCTCCAGCCGCTGCCGGCGCGGCACGAAGACCGCAAGATCGCTGGTTGCGTCGCGGTTGGTGGTCTGGGGGAACGTCAGCCGGTACTGCGTGACCCCGCGCTCGCGCGCCTCCTGGATGACCCAGGTGATGTCGCCGCTCTCGGTCTGGGTGGCGCCATTGGCAAACACCGCCAGGGTGGCGTCCGGGTCTGCGCGAAACGCCTCTGCATCGATGCGCGAAAACCAGGTGCGCTCTGCGTGCAAGCTACCGAGCCCGCGAGCCCCGAACGGATTGCCCACCAGCTCTTGCACGACCAGCCGCAGGCGCGCGCGCTCCAGCTGCGCCTCGGGCGGCAGTGGCCCGAGGTCGAAGCTCAAGAAGCTTTTCACCTGCAGCCAGTCGCCGGAGCCGGCCGGCAGATCACCGGCACACAAGCTATCGGGCTCGGGGCAGGGCGCGGCCGCCCCCGCGTCGGGCAGGTCGTCTGCGGTGCTCAGCCCCACCCCGGTGAGCGCGGGGTCGTCGACCGGCTCTAGCAGCAGCTCGATCCGCCGCAGGGTGTTGAAGCGGACCTCGCTCGGCGCGAGCGGCGCGCCCGAGAGCGCACGTGCTCCGCTGCCAATGCTGACCTGAAACTCGAGTGGGGTCGCGTCCAGGCCCAGCGCGTACTCCATCCGCTCCGAGGCCTTGATGCGCAGCAAGCTACCGCCTGCTTCCCAGCCGAGGCTGAGCCGCCCCGGCAGGGTCGTGCTCAGCGCCTTCTCCACGCTGGCGATGTTCATGGCCTCGCTGAACTGCAGCACCACTTCGCGATCGTCGCGCACACCCTGCTCACCTTCTGCGGGGGAGCTCCATAGCACGCTGCTCTGGCCCGGCGCGGGCTCAGCCCCCGGCGCGAGTGGCGCAGCGGGCCCGGTCGGCGCAGCGGGAGAGCTGGGGGAGCTGGTCGGTTGCAAGGGCGCAGCGAGCCCATCCGCCGCAGGCTCCGTCGCGGGCGCGGTCCGCCGCGGGCCGCCGGCGCCCGGAGCTGCGCCCGCGCGGTCCGCGAACAGCACGCCTTCGGGCGCATCTCCGCAAGCCAGGCTCAGCAACAGCAGCC